>NZ_JAMPLB010000028.1:0-100077 GCF_039962325.1 Leptolyngbya sp. PL-A3 | reverse complement strand
TTACCCCCAGATTGTTGGTGCTTTGCCCGCGAAGCGGGCAAAGCACCAACATTCTGGGTAAATTCTTATGCAGAAACCTCCTAAAGGCAAGGACCTTTTCAAGGCGTGTCTAGCGTCTCCCTCGAAAAGGCCCTTAACCTGCACTGAGGTTATTTGAGGTCTTAAAAAAAAGCCAGACCTGATGGCCTGGAATGGATTAGTAGATAAATTTTAAATTTGGAAGTTATGCGATCGCTTCAGCCCAATGGGGGCATGACTGAAACTCCTTTCGCCTGAAGTACGGACTGGGGGACGGCAAGGCCAAACCCCTTACGAAATCCCTTTGCGCTTTAAGGATGCAATCATTTGTCGCTTAACTGCCACAGCCCACTGCTCAAACTCAGGCCCCTCATTGGGGGTCTGCATAGGAGACTGTGAAGAGGATTGCGCAGACTTTTCAGATTGACGATTCATAGAGCCATTTCCCACCTGAGAGCAACGAAGTAAAACGTCACAAAAAGCAATTAAATGTAGCAAAAGATACAAATTGCTTAATCTAATTATAGCCTTTTAGCTTTGAGTTTCCATGCGGTTTACATAAGATTTTTACAGTTTTAACTAATTCTAATCAGGTGTTTTTTTGAGATTTTTCCGAGAGATTTCAGCCTTAAGACAGTAGCGACTTCAAGCACTTTAAATCTGATCAAAACCTAAATTTATTGAGTAGGATTTATGCAGATTTGATGCAGTTAGTACGTTCTTATCAGGTGTAGTGTGTTGCACCCATCAAACCCAATAAAAATGCGGCAGTCCTATTAAGAAAAGAAGGGGGATCGATTGTTCAGCAATCGATCCCCCTCCTGGTGCTATGTCTAGAAGATTAGATTCCTGAACCGTTCAAGAACTCTTCAATGACGCGATCGCGCAAACGGCAAGACTCAGCTTCGGCTACTTTAGAAGCCTCTATCAACTCAGGTTGAGGATCATCCGAAACAGCAAGTGCCAACGCAGGTACACCAGCGCGAACGTCCTGTAGAGACGTTACTTGATTTTCTAGAGCCTCAATCCGATCGACTAGCATTCGAATGACTTGGGCCTCAGAGTCAGGTAAACTTCCATGCTCCAAAGGGTTCACACGGACACCAGAACGATACACGATGCGACCAGGCACGCCGACAACGGTGCAATCCGAGGGGACATCCCGCAGCACCACGGAACCAGCCCCAATCCGAACGTTATCGCCTACGGTGATATTGCCGAGCACCTTTGCCCCAGCACCGACGACAACGTTTTCTCCTAAGGTTGGGTGGCGTTTGCCACTTTGCTTACCCGTACCACCCAGGGTCACCCCCTGGTAGATCAGGGCGTAATCTCCGACGATCGCCGTTTCCCCAATAACGACCCCCATACCGTGATCAATGAAAACGCCCCGGCCGATGGTGGCACCAGGGTGGATTTCAATTCCGGTTAGAAATCGGGCTAGATGGGAAATCAGGCGTGGAATAAAGGGTAGGTGAAGCCGATTAAGAAAGTGGGCGAAGCGATAGAGCACCAGCGCTTGTAGCCCTGGATAGCAGACCAAAACTTCTAACCAGTTGCGGGCCGCAGGGTCACGATCAAAAATGATGCGAAAATCTTCAACCAGGGTTTTGAGCACGGGCTTATCCCTCGGGTCGGTGCAAGGACTCGAAATAAATTCATTTTTCATCTTACCGCCCACTGTGAATTCTCTGGATAACCCGACTGGGCGATGGTCATCGTCTCGAACCTGGATCTTGTTGTGTATGCTGCGCAAAGCACACCCTATACAACAAAAATGCCTTGAACTCTCGATGTAACTCGACAAAGCGGTAAGCCAAAGCCCTATTTAGGAAATGTGTGTAGCTCATTACTGCACACATTTCCTAAATAGTGTGAAGCAGAAGTATTGGGTTCTAAAACTATTTTTTCTCAAACGCTGATCATTTCTCTATAGATAAGGCCACAAACCTAGTTAAAACCTTAAATGTTGTCAAAGCTCGATCAGACTGTGTGACTCGGCACTATTGATACCATAGCTATCCGACACAATGCTGGAAGTATGAACACTACTACGTTTTCCCCTATCTGAATCTATAGATAAAGCCTGCTTTGGATAGGGATATGACGTTACCGAAGCTGTGCCAAAATGTAGACGGTTTTGTTGAATCAAATTAAGAAAATTGAAGTGGGCACCCTAACCCGACTTCATCGAAGTTGCAACAAGTAGAAACCCGCTATGGATTCCCTGTACCAATTAGCCTGGCTCATTCCCACCCTGCCACTAGCGGGTGCTATGGTGCTGGGTTTAGGACTTATCTCCTACGGAAAATTCACCTCAAAGTTGCGATCGCTCAGTTCCACGTTCATCGTCTCGTTGACGGGAACAGCGATGGTGCTCTCCTTTGCTCTCCTATGGAGCCAGATTCAAGGGCACCCAACCTTTACTCAATACATTGACTGGGCCTCCGCCGGAGACTTTCACCTGGCAATGGGTTATACCGTCGATCACCTGACCTCCCTCATGCTGGTGATCGTAACCACGGTAGCCTTCCTGGTGATGATCTACACTGACGGCTACATGGCCCATGACCCCGGCTATGTTCGGTTTTACGCATATCTCAGCCTATTCAGTTCCTCCATGCTGGGCCTGGTAGTTAGCCCTAACCTGGTTCAGGTTTATGTGTTTTGGGAACTAGTGGGGATGTGTTCCTACCTGCTGATCGGGTTCTGGTATGACCGTAAGGCCGCTGCCGATGCCTGCCAAAAAGCCTTTGTGACCAACCGAGTTGGTGACTTTGGTCTATTGCTCGGTATGCTGGCCCTCTATTGGGCAACGGGCAGCTTCGAGTTCAACGTGATTGGCGAACGCCTCGAAGAACTTGTCAGTAGCGGAGCCCTTAGTGCTGGATTAGCAGGCTTCTTTGCCATCCTGGTATTCCTAGGGCCAGTGGCGAAGTCGGCGCAGTTCCCCCTCCATGTGTGGCTGCCCGATGCGATGGAAGGTCCTACCCCCATCTCCGCCCTGATCCACGCCGCGACGATGGTGGCTGCTGGGGTCTTCCTGATCGCCCGTATGTTCCCCATGTTTGAAGCGCTTCCTGATGCCATGAATATTGTGGCTTGGACAGGCGCTTTCACAGCATTCCTGGGAGCAAGCATTGCTATCACGCAAAACGATATTAAGAAGGGCTTGGCCTACTCCACCATGTCTCAGCTGGGCTACATGGTCATGGCGATGGGAGCTGGTGCCTATGGGGCTGGTCTGTTCCACCTGATGACCCACGCCTACTTTAAGGCGATGCTGTTCCTGGGTTCCGGTTCCGTGATTCACGGGATGGAGGGGGTCGTCGGCCACGACGCTACCTACGCTCAAGACATGCGACTGATGGGCGGCTTGCGGAAGTATATGCCCATCACGGCCATTACCTTCCTGATTGGTACCCTCGCCATCAGTGGGATTCCTCCCTTCGCCGGTTTCTGGTCGAAGGACGAGATCCTCGGCGCTACTTTCCATGTCAACCCGGGTCTGTGGGCAGTCGGTTATCTGACCGCTGGTGTTACCGCGTTCTATATGTTCCGGATGTACCTCATGACCTTTGAGGGGCCATTTCGGGGTAAGGATGGCGATGTCAAGCGGATGCTGAAGGCTGAGAAGCTGCAGCGTATGGGCCTGGCCTTTGGTCCCGGCGCTATGAACCCTCAAGAGCTGACGGCTGAGTACCCCTCAGAAGAAGCCGATCATCACGATGAGCATCACAGTGATTCACCCCACGAGTCGCCCATCACGATGACCCTGCCACTCGTAATCCTGGCGATTCCCTCCATCCTGATCGGTTTCGTTGGAACACCATTCGGTAACTACTTTGAAGCCTTCATTCACCCACCTGGTGAGGTGGTGGAAGCGGTGACCTCCTTTGGGATACCCGAAGATTTCGAGTGGGGCGAGTTCCTGACGATGGGTGGAAGCTCAGTGGGTATTGCCTTAATTGGGATTAGCCTGGCGGTGCTGATGTACTCGCGCCATGTGATCGATCCGGGGGCGATCGCCCAAAAGATCCCCGCTCTCTACCGTCTCTCCCTTAACAAGTGGTACATCGACGATATTTACGAAGTGCTGTTTGTCCAGGGGAGCCGTCGTCTGGCCAAGCAAGTGCTGGAAGTAGACGTACGGATCGTGGATGGGGTAGTAAACCTGACGGGCTTCGTTACCCTGGTGACCGGGGAAGCACTGAAGTACCTGGAAAATGGCCGAGTTCAATTCTATGCCCTAATTGTGTTTGGGGCTGTTTTGGGCCTGGTACTGGTTTCAGGAGTGACCTGATGTAAATCCATCAGGGCTATGGGGAGATGGTTGCTCTTTGTAGGGCACGTATCATTGCGCCATCTCCCTTTTCCCTCGGGCTTAGCGGCTTGTCCGCAACTTCGATAAAGCCTTAATAGAAATCCTCTTGATACGAGAAGCCCAATGAATATTGATACATTTCCCTTCTTAACAACCGTTATTCTGCTGCCCGTTGTGGCATCGCTGATTGTCCCCTTCATTCCCGACAAGGATGGCAAAACCGTCCGCTGGTTCGCTCTGATCATCGGTTTGGTAGACTTTGCCATTCTGGTTTACGGCTTTTTCAACCGCTACAACCCGTCTATTTCGGGGATGCAGATGGTGGAAAGCTACACGTGGCTGCCCGAGATTGATTTGAGATGGTCGGTAGCGGCTGATGGCTTGTCCATGCCACTGATCCTGCTAACCTCCTTCATCAGCACGCTGGCAATCCTGGCATCCTGGCCCGTCACTCTGAAGCCGAAGCTGTTCTACTTCCTGATGCTGGCGATGTACGGTGGTCAGATTGCGGTGTTCGCAGTTCAGGATATGCTGCTGTTCTTCCTGGTATGGGAGTTAGAGCTGATCCCCGTTTACCTGTTACTCTCCATCTGGGGCGGGAAGAAGCGCCTGTATGCGGCAACCAAGTTTATTCTCTATACCGCTGGTGGCTCCCTGTTCATTCTGGTCGCAGCCCTGGCGATGGCCTTCTATGGCGATACCGTCTCCTTCGACATGCAGACCTTGATGGCGAAGGACTATCCACTGAAGTTTCAACTTCTGGTCTACGCAGGTTTCCTGGTCGCCTATGGCGTCAAGTTACCGATTTTTCCGCTTCACACCTGGTTGCCTGATGCCCACGGTGAAGCTACGGCCCCGGTACACATGTTGCTGGCTGGAATTCTGTTGAAGATGGGCGGCTATGCCCTGATTCGCATGAACGTGCAGATGTTACCCGATGCCCATGTGTACTTCGCGCCCATCCTCGTAATTCTGGGGGTCGTCAACATCATTTATGCCGCCCTCACCTCCTTCGCTCAGCGCAACCTGAAGCGGAAGATTGCTTACTCATCTATCTCCCACATGGGCTTTGTGCTGATCGGGATTGCCTCCTTCACGGATTTGGGTCTGAGCGGTGCGATGCTGCAAATGGTGTCTCACGGTTTGATTGGAGCCAGTCTATTCTTCCTGGTGGGGGCAACCTACGATCGCACTCACACCCTAATCCTGGATGAAATGGGTGGTGTTGGCCGCAAGATGCCGCGCATCTTTGCCATGTTTACCACCTGTTCGCTGGCATCCCTGGCGCTACCCGGCATGAGCGGCTTCATTGCTGAACTGATGGTTTTTGTAGGTTTTGCGTCCAGCCCAGCCTACGATACGACCTTCAAGGTCATCATGATTATCCTGGCGGCGGTTGGAGTGATTCTGACTCCCATCTATCTGCTGTCGATGCTGCGGGAAATCTTCTACGGCCCTGAAAACAAGGAATTGGTAGAGCATGAAGTGCTGATCGATGCCGAACCCCGCGAAGTGTTCATCATCGCGTCGCTACTGATTCCCATCATCGGAATTGGCTTTTATCCCAAGCTACTGACCCAACTTTACGATTCCACCGCAACGCAGATTACAGTCATGTTGCAGGAAACCTTTGCAAGTACTCCGGGTCGAGAGCTTGCAGATACTACCAAGCCTGCTGAAATCTCCAGTGCAGAGCCTATGAGGGCTCCGGTTTTAGGCCAGTCCTAATTCCTGACCCAGTTCTGAAAAAACTCCGGCAATCCTTATCGGATTTGCCGGAGTTTTCTTTAACCTCAATTTGGGATAAGCTGAACCACCTATTTTTGCGTGCGCGACGCGCATGCAAAAATGAAAGATTACCATCACAGGCACAAATGGCCTGCCCAACCCACCCCTACGTTCTGTGCAGCCTCATATTAGTTGACTATCCGTTTTACGGAAGGCTTAAAACGAAATCGTACAGGGTGTGGGCCAGTTGGAGTTTGCTACTAAGGGGAACAACCTGTTGGCGACCGCTAGCATCCAGCAGAACGGCTTGATTGCGATCGCTCCCAAATCCCCCCTCTCCTAGATCGACAGGGTTAGCAGCGATCGCATCCAACTTCTTGCGCTTCAACTTATCCAGAGCCGGCGGCACGATATCACCCGTCTGAGCGGCGAATCCGATCAATCTTTGGTGGGGTAAACGGTGAGCTCCCAAGTCTGCGGCAATATCGGGCACAGGAGCCAGTGGCAAAGCTTCCGGGATTTCAGCTTTCGGTAGTTTGTGGACAGAGTAAGTAGCTGGTTTCATATCCGCGACGGCAGCGGCTAGCACAATCCAGTCGGCATCCGGTTGATGCTCCAGCATGGCACAGTGCATTTCGGCAGCGCTAGAGGTGGCAATCCGCCGTGCCCCTTGAACAGGTTGCAACAAGCTCGGCTCCATGGGGCTATGGACGAGGGTGACACGGGCTCCCCGGTGCAATGCAGCCTGAGCTAAAGCAACACCCATCTTGCCGGTGGAAGGGTTGCCGATGAAGCGTACGGGATCGAGGTGTTCTCGGGTGCCTCCCGTGTTGATGAGCAGATGCTTTCCAGTGAGATCGCGATCGCCCCTCGTATACAGCAACGACTCCAATGCTGATAGAAGCTCAGCGGGTTCAGCCATACGACCTGAACCGACGCGATCGCACGCCAAAATTCCCTCGCCCGGATTTAAGGAGTGGTAGCGGCGATCCTCCTGCACTAACGTCCAGTTACGCTGCACCGAATGTTGCTGCCACATATCCGTGTTCATGGCGGGGGCTAACAGCACGGGGCAGGTAGAAGCCAACACTACGTTAGTCAGCAGGTTATCGGCCAAGCCATAGGCCAGCTTGCCCAGAGTGTTGGCAGTAAGGGGGGCGATCGCCATGACCTCAGCCCATTCCCCCAGTTCAATGTGTAAAGGGCGATGGTGGATGGGCCGCCAGAAATCGGCATCGGTATAGGCCGGATGTCGGGCCAAGGTTGCCATTGTCAGGGGTGTGATAAACTGCTGCGCGCCTTCCGTCAGCACCACGCGCACTTCAGCCCCAGCTTTCGCGAGTGTTGAAACCACTTCGCAGACTTTATACGCTGCAATACCTCCCCCAACGCCGATCAGAATCCGTCGACCCTGCACCCCCTCGACCATACCTAGACTCCTTCGGGATAATCCTGAAACACTTCTACCGTGCCGTCTTTTGTAAAGGTGACGACAGAGAAGGGGTCGCTCGGTTCACCATCGTCGGATTCCATACCTGGAGAACCCATCGGCATACCGGGCACGGCAATTCCAGCGACCGCAGGCCGTTCAGCTAGCAGGCGTTGTAGATCCGCTACGGGAACATGGCCCTCGACCAGGTAGCCATCGACCACAGCCGTATGGCAAGAGGATGCGGCTTCGGGAACACCCAACTCCTCCTTCTTGGCGTCCATGTCATCAACAAAATGATCGTCAATCTCAAATCCGGCGGCTTGCACCTGCTCCATCCACTTCCCGCAGCAGCTACAGTTTTCGCTGCGATAGATCGTCATCGGGTGAGTTGCTGCGCCAGAAGTTGCCTCAGCCAGGGCAATAGGGGTGTTGAAACCGAAGAGGAGGGCGATCGCCCACAGTCCCATGACCCACTTAATCCACACTGATCTCGCCATCAGAACACCGATCCCTCAAGGCTATGATTCAACTTCTCCAGCTTAGCTAAATCCGCAAGCAGACACCCGGTGTTTCTTAGAAACACCGGGTGTCTTGTATCTCACAATTGGAGGAGGTTAGTTGGGTTGGGCGATCGCCAACTTTTGCTTTTCTGGCTCGATGGGAGCGGAGAGCGCTTCCTCTAGCGGCGCACGACCCAAACGATTTTCAAGAATGCGCATCACTTCGCGGCCAAAATCATTGGGGTTGCTGCGCCAGGCTTCCAAACAGACCTCCCCGAAGAACGCCCCCAAGGGTTCGGGATTCCACAGGAGCTTTTTCGCCGTCCAGGGCATCAGGCTCATGGGGTCGTAGTCGGGCTTCAGGATTTCCTTTTGAAGCGCATACTCCTCGAGGTGCGTGTGAGGTTGCAGGCCGATGAAGAAGATAGCAGGTTCCACTTTGTCTGCCCCAAAGATGGCCTCAAGTTCTCGGTGATAGGCGATCGTTTGACGGATGGTGTCAAACGTTTCATCAATCACATTAAAGGAGTAGTTGACGGACACCAAGTCATTGAACCCAGCCGTCTTCAAATCGCGGCAATTCTGCAACACGGTACGCAGGTTGTACCCCATGCGCATTTTTCGCACCAGCTCTTGTGAGCCGCTAGTAATGCCGATTTCGAAGTAATTCATGCCAGTTTGGACCATCAGGTCGCACAGGCGTGGGTTCAGGTTATCAGCACGAATATAAGCGGCCCAGTGAATGTCGGTCATACCGGCATCCACAATTTTTTTCAGCAATTCCTCCACATCATCCATAAAGCGACGGGCAGGAATAAATTGGGCATCCGTAAACCAAAAGTTGCGAACGCCGCGATTGTAAAGTTGGCGCATCTCAGCCACCACTTCATCGGCAGGATTAATCCGTACCTGCTTGCCTTCCACAACGGTGTACACGCAGTAGCAGCAATTGTGGGGACAGCCCCGCTTCGTTTGTACACCAACGTAGAAATCGAGATCTTGCAGGTAATAGTTAAATTCTGGCCAGATGCTATCGATGTAGTCGTAGTTGCAGGCGGTCTTTTCTAAGGGAGTGGGGCTTTCGTGAATGAGGCGATCGCGCGGCTCTGCTTCTCCCACCACATAACAGCGCTGGTCCGAGAAATCTTCACCCCGCAGCAATTTTTCCAACAGCAGCTCACCCTCGCCTACCGACACTACTGTTCCCGGCGGCAGCGACGAACCCAACTGCTTGTAAAACACACTGACTGCACCGCCGCCCACTACCGTAGTTACCTCTTTCTGATAACGACGAGCACGACGAATTCCTTGCTTAATCAAATCTGCATTACGCCACAGCTCCCCGTAGTAGGCCGTCATGACCCGCATCCCGCGAAACGCACCCCGTAACTTCACCAGGGGATTACGGGCATAAAACACCTCAAAGGCGTTTTGCAGAGGATTTCCACCTCGGCCCCCTACCGGAGCATAAATTTGGATATCTCGCCACGAGAATACTAGGTGGGTAGGCTTAAACTCATCAATACAAAGGTCTAAGGCCTTCTTAAAATCGAGTGGGGGTACCGTCCCAAAGTCAAAGATTCGCTGCACCGCATCCGGAAACATCTTATGGACGTGGTCAGCCAGATAGACGACCCCAATGGGGAAAATAGGGTTACAGGGAAGCCGGACGTAGAGGATGCGATTCATCGCGAAAGATTATGACGGTTCTGAGGGCGGTTAATATATCTTCACCATAACACCGTCTGCCAGAGCCGGGAATTCTGAACAAGCTGATTCCCTATTTCCTCAACCTATACTTTTTAGAGAAGCAACAGCCCCCGTTTTAATCGAGTTTCTACAAAGCATTAGTTCGGACAGTTTTTCTGAAACCATTGATTTTGCGTGCGCTTCGCGCACGCAAAATCAATGGTTTCAGAAAAACTGTCCAGAGTATTGACAAAGGATAGAGACGATCAGCACATCTCTCAAAAGGCTTGATCTATATTGCTCCCAGCGGTAGAGCCTGTCATGATCCCAAACCCTTCTTTTGATACTGAGAGATGGTAGTCGAGTTTACAACGTTCAATATAGGGGGGTGTTAGCGTTGATCTGTCATTTTTAAACGAAATTCACTCCTCAGCTATGGCGCAAATTTTTGATCCCATTCCATCAGATAACGCAAGCTGCATCCTATGCTGCTACGTTAACGCCACCAGCAAAATCCAAATTGCCCGTGTCACAAATGTAGCGAATTGGTATTTTGAACGGGTGGTTTTTCCGGGACAGCGACTAATTTTTGAAGCCCTTCCGGAAGCATTGCTGGAAATCCACACTGGCATGATGGCGAGTGCAATTTTATCAGATACAATCCCCTGCGAACGGCTGCGTATTGAAGCTGAATTAGATGCAGCCTTAGCCGTTGAGGGGGAGGCTGGGGGGCACCCGGAGTCTAGCTTTCAGCGGGAGTCCTTAACCGCAGGTATTGCTGAATAGTTCTTTCTGCAACGCGAGCAAAGGTAACCTATATCTTATATTTCTGTTGCATTTCAGATACTGTTTTTAGTACCGCTTTTAGTAATTTTCTCCCTTCGTTCATTCATCTCAAACAGCAATTTCGATACGGCTACGGCATAGCATACGATTAAGGAAAAACGTCACGTTTTAAGGGCTACCTTAGTAACGAACGTCACCCACAAGATTAACCCCAGGCTTTCCTTGAGAAGAACGGTTTATCTGTTTTTTCTTAAAATGCCTGGGGTTTATTGCATTCCGGCATAATAGAAGCAAGTTTTCCCAGGGAATCAATTCTGTGGATCTTCCTTCTTTCTTGTGGTTGTGGCGTATCGCGGCCTGGTCGATGGGGCTATCGCTGTTGTTCTACGGATTGCTAGCCTTTTCCGGCATCAGGATGCGCTCTTACCGGCAAAGGATTCGTTCTTATGATGCATGGCTGAGGCCATTTCATATTCTCTCTGGAATCGTGTTATTGGCTCTGGTGCTGGGGTTGCTGGCGATCGGAATTGTTGGCACATTAGGGGAGTATGGAACCTTGGGGCACTCGGCTCATCTACCCATCGGTTTGCTGGTCGTGGGGTTGACGTTGCTTTCGGCCTGGAGCGCGACTCGCATTGGTTTAGGGGAACCGGGCGCGCGATCGCTCCACATCACCATTAACCTCACCCTTCTGCTCGGTTTCCTCTTCGTACTTGCCACCGGCTGGAGCGTCGTTCAAAAATATCTTCCCGAATAGCAGCATGACGAAGGCGTTGGCATAAAAAACAGTTGAGTACGGTATGTGAAACACACTCCATTCAACTTCATGGAAGGTTTCACTTACAGTAAAGGGCAGAGCGATTTTCCTGGGACGGTAACACAAACCCCGTTATGACTACCCCTTCAACCCCATCTCCAAACATCCCGACCTTTCCTCTGACCTTCCGTCTATCTCCCCTTGTTCGCATTACCTTATTGCTGCTGTACCTGGCGCTAACGGTACCCTTGCCATTTCTGGCGAGTGTCACACAGGCTCCTGTACCGCCTACCCTGTTAACCATTGGTTTAGGGCTTGGGTTTGTTGCGCTGTATGCCACCCTAAGTGAGCGGGTCGTGCTAGGTGCAGACGCTATTCAGGTGGTCTATCCAGTTTGGGTACCACGCTTTTGGCGAAAAGGGTGGGTGTTGCCCTGGCAGGATATTAAAGCCTTGAAACCCAAAACAACGGGGCAGGGCGGGCTTATCTATTACTTTGTGACCCATGCTGGGGAAGCACGCTTGCTGCCCATGCGCGTTGCCGGGTTTGCACGACTGGTGGAAGCGGTGCAAGCCAAAACGGGCATTGACACGCGAGATGTGCGGCCCCTTGCCCAACCGTGGATGTATCTTATTCTGCTCGGGTTCACACTGCTGCTGTTGTTAATTGATGCCTGGACAATCTGGACTGCATTCCACCTGGGAGGGCTAGCCGTTTGAACGGGGCTACGATACAGCTTGAGGGAGTGAGTCTTCAGACATCCATTGGACATCAAACCATCCTGCATGATATTTCGCTAACGGTGGAAGGGGGCGATCGCCTCGCCATCGTTGGCCCTTCGGGAGCCGGAAAAACACACCTGCTCCGGCTGTTTAACCGCCTCAGCGAACCGACTACAGGCCATATCTTCTATAACGGGCGGGATATTCGTCGCATTCCCGTGATTGATCTGCGCCGTCGCGTAGCCCTGGTGTTGCAGGAATCACGATTGCTTGGCATGACCGTTGCTGATGCGCTACGGTATCCGCTTCAATTGCAGCGGATGCCATCTTTAGAAATCAAACAACGCCTCGATACCTGGGTTGAACGAATGCGTTTGCCAGGAGAATGGTTGGAATCGACGGAAAAAGAACTGTCTGTCGGGCAACGGCAGTGGGTGGCGATCGCCCGTGCCCTGATCCAGCACCCCGATGTTCTCTTATTGGATGAACCCACCTCTGCTCTAGATCTGGGCCGAGGAGAAGCTTTAATGAATCTCTTGCAGAACCTGAGCCATGAAGGTCTAACGATCCTGCTGGTCACCCATCAGCTAGAACTGGCAGCCCAGGGTAGTAATCGAGTGTTGTACCTGAAACAGGGACACGTAGCCTGGCAAAGCCCGACCCATCAAGTGGATTGGGTCGCACTGCGACAAGATCTGGTAGCTACCGAGCAGCAACAGGCCGATGAATGGGGCGAATAATTGCCCGTACCAATGAGCACCAGAGTGTCCCCAAATATTACACAATGAAACAGGACATTACGTGGGAGAAAAGTCATGCAAGGGTTTGAGGGGCTATGGCCTGCGATCGCACAGCGGGTGCGCGAACTAGGCCGGAGGCTAGTGTGCGGCGTTGCCGTACCCATGGGAGTCGCCCTGCTGCTCATCTTCGGCTTGGCATCCCCCGCTAGCGCCGGCCTGACGGATGACCACTACGACGGAAACATCTTTCCTCTGTATGGCGGGAATGGCTACCTGGTACCGCCTCGCGTTACCCTGGCACAATCCTTAGGTCGGGGCACTCCGGCAGTAGTCGTGTTTTACATGGATGACAGTAGTGACAGCAAACAATTTACTACCGTTGTCAGTACGATTGATGCGTTTTACGGTCGGAATCTCAACATCATTCCTATCTCGGTTGATGCGATTCCTGTGAAGGATAAGTACGAAAAGAATGAGGTTGGTTATTACTACAAGGGGTACGTTCCCCAAACCGTCATTTTTGACCAGGAGGGTAAAGTCGTCTTTGACGAAACAGGCGTTGTGCCCTACGAAAATATTGACGACGCCCTACGAGTTGTTTTTGACCTATTACCTCGATCTGAATCTGTTCAACTAAGACGTCGCGTTGTAAACGAGCTGAACACTGAATTGGTGCCTCAATAATATCGTTTCATTAAAAATCTGATATCTACAAAGAAGGGAGTTACATCATGTGTAACCCCCTTCTTTGTAGATATCAGATTTTTATAACTATTTATAACAGAGCAAATTTGAACGAACAGAATAAGTTTTTAGAAATGACAGAATCATTGAGCTTTGTATCCAGGGTAATTCTATAGTTCCAACTCCGAAGAGGAACAAGTATCCCATCTAATCGAATCAAGAATCAAAACCCAGAATGGGCTTGTTGCAAGATATAAAGTACATTCGAGGTTCAACTTTGGGGCTGTGTACCCAAGACTCGTATTATCTCGTATCTGAAGAGAAAATGTTCTTTTAAATCATTGGAGGAAACGATTTTTCTAACACAGGAAAAAGCTAGGAAACTATACATTTCGTCTTTGCTCAGTTCTGGCTTTCGACAGAGATGCGATTGTGAGGAATCTATTTAACTAAAAGTAAGCCTACAAATAGCTATTCGTATAGCTTTTTGAACTGAATGTAAGTGAAGAGGAGATAACATCCTATGGGTACTGATCAACGGGGATTTGCTTCCATGGACCCTGAGAAGCAAAAGGAAATTGCCAGCAAAGGCGGTAAAGTTGCTCACGAAAAAGGAACTGCCCACGAGTTTACTTCCGAGGAAGCTCGGGAGGCAGGTCGCAAGGGTGGTGAAAAAGTCAGCCAAAACCGTGAGCACATGTCTCGAATTGGCCGCAAGGGCGGTGAAAACAGCCACGGTGGTGGTGATAAGAAAAAGAAGAGCTAGCGCGCTCTGAGAAAACCCCTGTGAATATCCTCACAATTGGGGGCGATCGCGCGATTAAATCTAACTCGATTTAAGCAACTGATTGCCCCCCTTTATTTAACTTGTTTATCGATAAACTCATAGCCATTTCTAAGAGGAGAAGGCGGGTGTGAAGCACCGGCCTTCTCCTCTTAGAAATAGTTGTAGCTATAGCCTTCATACTTCACGTATTGGCGGTTAAGGGACATCAACCCATTCTCCACTGAGAAGCTCAAAGGCTCGATCGTATTCATCTTTGGGTAAGGCAATGGGAAAAGGATAGGAACGAAAATAGGCTAGGGCGGTATTTCCTTTACCTGCTGTGAGGCTGGTACGTGTTGCCTCCCAAACTGATTGTTCCAAACGTGTTTGGGCCTGCTGCCTAGCATTCTCAGGTAATTGCCAGATGGCAGCCTGACACGCCATCAAGGCCCGGCTGATGAGTTGGGTGCAAACCCGTTCTTTCCGTTCTCGCAGGCAGATACCAACGGGAGAGTCGTAAACGATTAAGCGGCCAGAGCTGGCCCACAATTCAAAGACAATGACAGGACAGTCTTCATAGGAGTAAGCCTGGGCAAGGCAAGGCAACGCCGTTGCTAAGTATTCATCAACGGCTTCCGAGTACCTATCCCACCCAACATCCGTTGTGGCGCTGTGTCTGGATTCATCGTGATTCCATTCCATAGAACGTCTTCACAAGCAGATCTGTAGGTGGCTACAAATTGGTGCCGCACCATTCCGTAAAACAGTGTAAACATCATTCTCATAACTCAGGATCTCACAGGTTTTGATGATGGGGGTTGCGGCACAATCCATGGTCATCGCCAGAGCATTAGACCTTCTGCATGAATAGACCTCCTGTGTGAATCGCTGCGCGGCTTCGCCGCGCAGCGATTCACACAGGAGGTCTATTCAACTTAGGAGGTTTCTGCATAAGAATTTACCCAGAATGTTGGTGCTTTGCCCGCGAAGCGGGCAAAGCACCAACATTCTGGGGGTAATTTCATTACTGGAAATCTCCTTAGCCGAGATTAGAAATAAGTCGAGGGATATCCGAAGGGCGCTTACCAAGGGGGATCCCAGCCGCTTTAAAGGCAGCAATTTTGCTATCCGCCGTGCCGATCGCATCCTCCCAGCCACTAAGACGCGCGGCAATCACAGCTCCGGCATGGCCCAAGGGCTGATCAGCCGGAGCCGTACGGCCTGCCAGGTAAGCCACTACAGGCTTATCAATGGTTTCGCTGATGTACCGAGCAGCGGCTTCTTCACTATCACCGCCAATGCTGCCGATGAGAACGATCGCCTCCGTACGATCGTCCTCCTCCAAAATTTGCAGCCATTGTTGGAAAGAGGAGCCAGTCACGCGATCGCCCCCAATTCCCACCACCATTGACTGGCCCAGACCGGCCTGGGTTAGTTGCAGGGCGACTTCGTAGGTCAGACTTCCACTGCGGCTAATAATCCCAACCGAACCAGGTGTGTAGAACTCGGTCGGGTGTGTTCCCAGGAGCACTTCACCCGGAACAATGATGCCAGGGCTATTGGGGCCAACCACCAGGGTTTCGGTTTGCTGAGCTTTGCGTAATAGCCGCACCATATCCAGCGGTGGCACCCCTTCCGTAATGATGATAATTTGGCGGATGCCAGCAGCAATTGCTTCCAACGCCCCATCTAATACTTCATAAGGGGGCAAAAAGATAACCGTCGTGGTGACAGGCCCGACCTTACCCAGCGCCTCATCTACCATGTCAAACACGGGGATGCCGCTGAGGGAAGTACCACTATGCCCGGAGTCTACCCCTGCCATAATGTGAGTTCCAGAGGCAGCCATCAAAGGGGTATATAACGACCCCAGGGGATTGGTAATGCCTTGAATTAAGACGTTGCTACTGGCTAACAGTCGGCGCATAGATGAATAACAGGGAAATTAACTGGCCTTGGGACGGGTGAGGTCAACAGCATGGGCGATCGCCGCATCCAAATCAGAAAACACGGGTACTCCCTGCACCTCCAGTAACGCTTTGGCAGAATCATACTCTGCTCCAGCCAGACGGACGACGAGGGGGCAACGGGGACGATCGCGACGGCGCAGGTAGGTGGCGATCGCCTGCCCTACCTCCTGGCAGGATGAAGTACCGCTGAGTAAGTTCAGCAATAGCACCTTCACGTTGACCTCGGTTGGCAAAGCTGCCAATCCTTGAGTTAGCCGTTCTCCGAGGGAAAAGCTGGAACAACTGAAAGACGCTTCACCCCCTAAATTAAGAGCAAACGCAGGCCGACCACTGGCTTGAAATACCATATCGAGAGTAGCCATTGCCAGCCCTGCCCCGTTGCAGACAATTCCCAGGCTGCCTTCTAACTCCACCAAGCTCATGCCACAGGGAAGATCGATAGGAGCGGGGTTACGGCTGTTTTGGGGTTGCAGTTGCAGAGCATTCAGCTCGGGATGGCGTGCTAAGGCATCGTCATTCACGGTCACCTTGCCGTCTAGAGCCATCACTTCCCCTTCAACACTGACTCCAAGGGGATTAATCTCCAACAAATCCAGGTCTTTCTGAGCAAATAGGGTGTACATCTTCTCCAGTACATCGCTGACGACCCGGATGAGTTGGCCCTGAAGCCCCATCAACAAGGTCAAGCGTCGTGCGTAAAAGGGCGAAAATTCCTGATCAACGACCACCTGCTGCATCGCCGCCATTACAGCTTCGACATTGATCCCACCTTCCCCAGAACCGAGCAGAACCGGACGACCCAGGGTTTGATCGAGTACCACTGCCAGGTAGAGTTCGCGATGGGGCTGGTATCGAGCCTCAGCCAACAGTACATCGGGGTATTGGTCTTGAATCGGCAAGTTAAAGATGATTTGGGCAGCGGCGATCGCATCAATCGTATTTTCCACAAAGCGAATGCCCCCGGCCTTGGCCCGCTCGCCCGCATAGACCTGCGATTTCAAAACCACCGGGTAGGGAACGCGTAACCCTTTAATGTCTTGCAATGAATCAATCCGTTGGGACGGCAACACAGGGATGCCAACCTGACGAAACAGTTCTTTGGCTTGGTACTCCAGCAAATTCATAGGCGTGAGGAGAGGTCGCAGTGCTGGGATAACGCCCAGGGGTGCGAACGATCGAGTGTACAATATCCAATCCCTCACTATACCGGGAACTCCCTACCTCATGGTGTCGTTCATTTATCTGCACGGTTTTGCTTCCAGCCCTCAATCTAAAAAAGCAAGGGCATTGGGCGATCGCTTCTCGGCCCTTGGTATTCCCCTGCACGCTCCCGACCTCAATGCTGGAGATTTCTCTCACCTCACCCTCAGCCGTCAGATTGCTCAGGTAGAAATGCTCTTTCCACCCGAGCCAGAGCCCGTCATTTTGATCGGATCGAGTTTTGGTGGGTTAACAGCGGCATGGTTGGGCGATCGCCACGCCCAGGTACAAAAGTTGGTTCTGCTAGCTCCCGCCTTTGGCTTTCTTCAACACTGGCTGCCCCGCCTTGGAGAAGCCGCGGTGCAACACTGGCAGGAAACAGGTTTACTCTCGGTCTACCACTACAGTCAGGAGCGCCAACTACCGCTGCATTATAGTTTTGTCACCGATGCCGCCCAGTATGAGGAGGCTAAGCTACAACGCCCCGTACCCACCCTGATCCTGCATGGCATTTATGATGACACCATTCCTGTTACAGCCAGCCGAGATCACGCTGCACACCGCCCCTGGACAACCTTAATCGAGTTGGACAGCGACCATGCGCTGGTCGACGTGGAAGCGCAGATTTGGAGCGAAATTCAGTCATTTTTGAAGAGCGATTTTGAGTGCATCAGCTGATGAGGACGCTCAGGGGCTAGCTGCTGCGACAAAGACGAATCTACACATCCGGTTCCTCTCCCGAGAGCTAGCGTGTATATGCAAGTGCTTGGGTTGGAGAGGGTCGACCCACACCCCCTAGCCCCCTCTCCCGGGAGAGGGGTCGGGGGTGTGGATTGGAGGGCGATCGCTTAAAGCAGTCATTCGCCTATCCACAGCACACCCAAGAAGTAAGCAGCGATTCAGGCCAAGGAGCAATGCTTACACCCATCCCCTACTCCCAAATGTCAGCCGGAGATTTTGCTAACACTCTCCCCAATTTTGGTGAAATCGACTATAATGCATTTATGGTAAAAAGCACCATAATTAAGGGTGCAACCTTCCCCTACTAGTTGCAGGAATCCTAACGCCCGTGTTTGCCAGTGTTCTTTCTCACCAAAAATCTGCTCCGACTGATAGGTTGCCTCAGGATTTGTTTGGGGCGATCGCCGAGCTCAAGCGCGACCTGAACGCCATCATTCTGGCCCACTACTATCAGGATCCCGATATTCAAGACATTGCTGACTACATTGGTGATTCCCTTGGGCTATCGCAGCAGGCCGCTAACACCAAGGCTGATGTGATTGTCTTTGCAGGGGTTCACTTTATGGCAGAAACGGCAAAGATTCTCAACCCTGACAAGCTCGTATTACTACCCGATTTAGAGGCTGGATGCTCTCTAGCAGATAGCTGCCCACCCGATGCGTTTGCCAAATTCAAAGCGGCGTATCCCGATCATCTGGTGGTGTCATACATCAACTGCACCGCTGAGATTAAGGCGATGAGCGACATCATCTGCACCAGCTCTAATGCAGTCAAGATTGTGCAGCAGATTCCTGAAAATCAACCCATTATCTTCGCGCCCGATCGCAACCTGGGCCGCTATGTGATGGAGCAAACCGGACGGGATATGGTGTTGTGGGAGGGCAGCTGCATGGTGCATGAAACCTTTTCAGAGCGCCGGATTGTAGAGTTGCAAATGCAATACCCAGATGGGGAGGTGATCGCTCACCCCGAATGCGAACCTGCGGTACTGCGCCACGCGGAGTACATTGGCTCCACAACGGCACTCCTGAACTATGCCGAGAAGAGCGATCGCCAAACCTTCATCGTGGCGACAGAACCCGGTATTATTCACCAGATGCAAAAAGCCGCGCCGCAGAAGCAGTTCATTCCCGCGCCACCGATGAACCAGCAATGCGCCTGCAACGAGTGCCCCCACATGCGGCTGAACACCCTGGAGAAGCTCTACCTTTGCATGAAGCACAAAACTCCTGAGATCACCCTACCTGAGAACACCCGTGAGGCCGCTCTGCGACCCATTCAACGGATGTTAGCTATGAGTTAGATCGCCCATGCCATCAGGCAAAAAAGCAAGACACCCGGTGTTTTTCAGAAACACCGGGTGTCTTTTTTTCTATATATAGCGCTGTGCGGGTTGATTAAGTACGGTGGTGTGGGGCACGAAGTGCCCCACACCACCGTTGCTGTACTTAACGCACTTACACATTGCTATAGCGATGCGGCTTCATCAGTAGGCACGGGCGGCCATGCAGGACACCAGAATACCCAGAGCACAGCCAGCAATGACTTGAACCGGGGTATGCCCCAGCAATTCCTTTAAGCGCTCCTCGTGAAATTCGGCATCGTGGAAAAACTCATCCACAATCTGGTTCAGAATACGGGCTTGCTTCCCAGCAGCCTGCCGGACCCCAGCCGCATCGTACATAACGATAACGGCAAAAATCGCGGCAGCAGCAAAGGCAGGGGTTTCCCAACCGACTGTCTGCCCCACGCCAGCGGCCAGAGATGTTACCAGGGCCGAGTGAGCGCTGGGCATACCGCCTGTTTCTACCAACGTGCGGAATGTAACTTTGCCGTGTCGAATCAGTTCCACCACCAGCTTCAGCACC
The DNA here is from genome assembly GCF_039962325.1 of Leptolyngbya sp. PL-A3. Lineage (NCBI taxonomy): Bacteria > Bacillati > Cyanobacteriota > Cyanophyceae > Leptolyngbyales > Leptolyngbyaceae > Leptolyngbya > Leptolyngbya sp. PL-A3. The sequence continues at coordinate 80,152 of NZ_JAMPLB010000028.1, read as the reverse complement.
TGGGCGATCAGGCAAGCCGCGATCGCTACGATCAAAACCGAGTTGTGAAGCACATTACCAAAGTCCTGCATAGGTTTCTCCGGTGGTTGATTAGTGAGTGCGCGCGGTGATGTAGTCAGCGATCGCCCGCAACGGATCGGCCTTCTCCCCAAAGGGTTCTAGCAATTCCTTAGCATGGGCAACTAGCTGATCAGCTTGCCGTCGCGATTCTTCTAATCCCCAGAAGCTCGGATAGGTAGCTTTCTGGGCCTGGAGGTCTTTCCCCGCGGTTTTGCCCAGGGCTTCGGGTGTCGCTGTGATATCGAGAATATCGTCCACAATTTGGAACGCCAAGCCAATGTCCTGGGCGTACTGGGATAGACGCTGTAAGTCATCCTCCGAGGCATTCCCCAACATTGCACCGCAGGCGACACAGGCTTCCAAGAGGGCTCCGGTTTTATGGCGATGAATCCAGGTCAGGGTTTCAACCGTAACGTTTGAGTTTCCTTCAGATTCCAGGTCTACAACCTGACCACCCACTAAACCAGCAGCCCCAACCGCACGGCCCAGGTGAGCAATCACTCGCAAAACATTTTGGGGAGCAACTCCCTGGGTTTGGGCCGCAATGTATTCGAAGGCGTAAGCCAGCAAACCATCTCCAGCCAGAATAGCGATGTCTTCGCCATAAACTTTGTGGTTCGTGGGTTTGCCCCGGCGGAAATCATCATTATCCATGGCAGGCAGATCATCATGGATCAGCGACATGGTGTGGATCATTTCCAGCGAACAGGCCGTGGGCATAGCCATTGCTTCAGTGCCGCCCACCAGCTCGCAGGTGGCGATGCACAGAATGGGTCGCAGACGCTTGCCTCCCGCCAACAGGGAGTAGCGCATGGATTCGTAAATGGTTTCAGGATATTGGAGGGCGATCGCCGCATCCAGAGCAGCTTCCACCGTGACTTGTTTAGCGGCCAGATAGGCCGAAAGGTCAAACGTCCGTTCTATTACCGTATCGTGCTGCGAACTCGTCATTGTCTTCCTGTTACTGCCGTGGCAAACTGTCCCACCGAATCAAACTCTATCGCGGAAAGGGACCGTTTCGGTGGAGAAATATGCAAGTTGTGACACTTATACCAAATCCCAAAAATCGGACTATAGCGCTGTGCACGTTGATTAAGTACGGTGGTGTGGGGCACGAAGTGCCCCACACCACCGTTGTTGTACTTAACGCACTTGCACATCGCTATATAGATGGGAGAGTGCCATGCTCAACCCAGCCCACTCCCATCGGTAGTCGGATTTTTGGAAAAAGGATATTAGCAGCCTATTGGTGATGTATTGGCAAAAGGAGGGCCTAAGGCTCTCCTTTTGCCGCAACAAGGAACCTAGTAGAGTGCAGGTCTAATGCAAGCCTAACCGCCGTTTATAGCTCCACACCGTGTTGTAAAGCAGCATCGTCACTGTCATGGGACCGATGCCACCCGGAACTGGAGTAATCCAGGAAGCTACTGGATTTACGGCACTTGTGGCGACATCCCCTACCAGGCGGCTTCCCTGAGCATCTTCAACCCGGTTGATACCAACATCCACTACCACTGCACCAGGCTTCACCATGTCTGGGGTAATCATCTCGGCCCGGCCAATAGCAGCAACCAGAATATCCGCCTCACGAGCCACCGCTGCCAGGTCGGCAGTACGGGAGTGGGCAACGGTGACGGTGGCATTTTCCTCCAGTAGCATCAGGGTCAGAGGTTTACCTACCAGAATGCTGCGGCCAATCACCACTGCTTTTTTCCCTTGGATTGGAATGTTGTGCTCAGCCAGCAAGCGCATGACTCCAGCGGGTGTACAGCTCCGGAGACCCACCTCTCCCCGCACCAGCCGTCCCAAATTCACTGGGTGTAGGCCATCAGCATCCTTGTCGGGATCGATTTGATTGAGCAGTGCAACAGAATCCAGGTGATCGGGTAGCGGCAGCTGTACCAGGATGCCATCCACGCGATCATCCTGGTTTAGCTTGGTGATCATGTCGGCTAGCTCTTCCTGGCTCGCCTCCGTTGGGAAATGTTTACCCAATGATGCGATCCCCACTTTTTCGCAAGCTCGCTCTTTGTTACGCACATAGGCTGCACTGGCAGGATTATCACCTACCATCAATACCGCTAACCCTGGGGACCGATGCCCCTGCTCGGTCAGAGCTTGCACCTCTTGGGCCAGCTCTGCTTGCATTTTTTGGGCAAGAGCTTTGCCGTTCAAAATCTCTGCCATGCACGTCTCCTTCCATTGCTCCAACCTACCAGGATATAGGCAGCAATTCCCTTTTTAGCACTCAGCCCAAAAACCGCAGCAATTCTCAGTATGGGCATCAAAGCCAAGAGTTCACGCCCTACAGGCGTGAACTCTTGGCTTTGATGCCCGAAAACCGTGCGCCTTTGGCGCGCGGTTTTCGGGCCTGATTTCAAAATGAGAATTGCTGCAAAAACCGATCGCCAAAGGCGATCGGTTTTTGGGCTTCAAAGCGGAGAGCCCCTGCCCGTAGGGCACAAACTTTCAGACGTTCCCTCAAAACGTTGCTTCTAGACTGTAAGAGTTGGTTCAAGTGGTTTTGTGAGCGGAGCTTTATGACAAAAGGACAGCGACGATCCCCATTGAAGCAGCAAAGCCGATCGCTCCTGATCCTCCTGGGAATCACAACCCTGGCCCTGGTTCTGGCCCTTTCCCCCCTACGATTTCTACTCTGGGGCCAGTTGAGATGGCCTATTCCCATCCGGGATGTTCAAACGGTAGGGCTGTTGCGGGATCGCCAGGTGACCGTGGAGGGGCAAGTCAGCGATCGCGTTCCCCTGATTGGAGCCCAGGTCTATCAGGTGCAGGATGCCACAGGAAAGCTTTGGGTCGTATCCTCCGATACGGAGCTAAAGCCGGGGGAACCTGTCAAAATCAGAGGCAATGTTCGATTCGAGACCCTTGGGTTCGAAGGGAAGGAGCAGGGCGAAATATACCTGGATGCCCAAAAGAAGCAGCCGGGAAAGTAGACCTTGGCTCTTGTTTAGATGGTAAAGCCCCCAGTAGCTGGACTGTTTGGTTACCCTTAAAGAAATTTCCCTTGTTACGGACTTCGATGCTTCCATGGCTTTGACTCATGTTGCGATCGCCATCCTCCAGCAGAACGACCACTTCCTTCTGCAGCTACGCGACGACATTCCAACACTCGTCCATCCAGGGCAGTGGGCCTTCTTTGGAGGGCATCTAGAGCCTGATGAGAAGCCCGAGGAAGCCGTCCGGCGAGAGTTGCTGGAGGAAATCGGCTATACACCCCCTGACTTAAAGCTGTTTCAGTCCTACCCGACGGATAAGGTCGTTCGTCATGTCTTCGCAGCACCACTGACCGTTCCCCTCTCGGCCCTCACCTTACAGGAGGGCATGGACATGAGTCTGGTCAGCATTACTGATGTGCAACGTGGTGCTTGTTATAGTGCAAAGGTGCAAGAGGTACGCTCCCTGGCGGCTCCTCACCGCGCTATTCTGTTGGAATTCTGGGGGCAATTCAACCCTTGATGGCTTTGCACCGTCTTCCAAAAAATATCCACGTCTTAGCATGTTATTAGTACAAACAGACTATAGGGGTTAGAGGTTACGGTTAGGAATATGGTCAAACGGGATCACACAGCAGTTTCGAATGCAGATTATCGGGTGCGCGTCAGCCAACGGGCCAAGCATGTCAGCATCCGGGTCTCCCACCGCACTGGAGTGGAAGTCGTTGTGCCCCCTGGCTACGACTTAAACCGGGTGCCAACCCTGGTTGAAAAACGGCAGGAGTGGATTGCCCGCACGCTGCACCGCCTGGAACAAGAGCGCGAAGCGATCGCCCCCAATGCCAGCGATCTCATGCCCCAGCAGATTGAGTTGCGATCGCTCCCCGAAATCTGGACGGTTTCCTATCGCTCGCAGAACAGCTCACGCCTGGTTCTTAACCCAACGGTTCAGCACGAACTTCAGGTGGTAGGGCCAACGGATAATCTAGCCGCGTGTCAGGGCGTGCTCCGTAAGTGGTTGGAGCATAAGGCCCGCTATCACCTGGTGCCCTGGCTGCGCCAAGTAAGCCACGAGGTTGATTTGCCCTACCAACGGGCATCCATCCGTCATCAAAAAACCCGATGGGCCAGTTGCTCCAGTCACCAAAGCATCAGCCTCAATGCCAAATTGTTGTTTTTGCCGCCTGCTCTGGTGCGCTACGTATTCATCCATGAGCTGTGCCACACCATCCACATGAACCACTCCCACAAATTCTGGTCACTGGTGGAAGAAAAAGACCCCGAGTACCAGCGGTGGGATGATGAGTTGCGTAAAGCCTGGTGCTACGTGCCCTTCTGGGCTGAGACAAAATAGTGACCTTCCCCATCGCTTTTGTACCTTGTAGCAGCGGGTGCATCCCACTTTTGTAAGTGAAGCGGGCGAAGCCCGCTTCACTTACAAAAGTGGGTTTCCAAATTTGCAAAAGTGGGATGCACCCGTAGCAGCTCTAATTAATCTAATTAAAAAGAGAGCGCTGGTTTTTATCCCGGCACTCTCTTTTTAATTGGAGCTGTAGATTCAAAAAGGTCGGGGCAATGCAATGCGTCGCCCCATCCCTTTAAAGTGGCTATGGGTAAAGAGTGTGTAGGGCAGGCTTACATCATGCCCATGCCGCCCATGCCAGGCATACCCATACCGCCCATGCCACCCATGCCACCCATGCCACCCATACCGCCCATACCACCCATGTCGCCGCCAGCGCCAGCAGGGGGTTGGGGTTCAGGCTTCTCGACCACCAGCACTTCGGTGGTCAGTACCATAGCGGCAACAGAAGCTGCATCTTGCAGAGCCGATCGCACGACTTTAGCCGGGTCGATAATGCCTGCCTGCACCAGGTCTTCATACTGGCCAGTGAGGGCGTTATAGCCGACATTGAAATCCAAATCGCGCACCTTCTCAACAACGACGGTGCCAGGGGCTCCGGCGTTATCGGCAATCTGACGCAGGGGAGCTTCCAGCGCCCGAGCCACAATGCGGGCACCAATCTGCTCGTCGCTATCTAACCCTGCAACGAAGCCGTCTAGCTTCTGAGCCAGGTGCAACAGGGTCGTACCACCACCGGGAACAATACCTTCTTCTACCGCTGCACGGGTCGCGTTGAGAGCATCCTCAATGCGCAGTTTGCGATCCTTCAGTTCGGTTTCAGTAGCTGCACCGACTTTGATCACAGCTACGCCACCAATCAGCTTAGCAATCCGTTCTTGCAGCTTTTCGCTGTCGTAGTCAGAATCGGTTTCAGCCAGTTGCTGACGCAGTTGGGCAACCCGAGCTTCCACAGCGCTCTTATCAGGAGATTCTGACACGATGATTGTGGTGTCTTTCGTCACAGTAATTTTGTCAGCCCGGCCGAGCATATCGGGCTCCAGTTGATCCAGGGTGAGGCCAACCTCCTCCGTAACTACCTGGCCACCCGTCACGATGGCGATATCTTGCAGCACTTCCTTGCGGCGCAGGGCAAAGCTGGGAGCTTTCACGGCCACCACATTCAGCACACCCCGTAGACGGTTGACGACCAGGGCAGCGAGAGCTTCCCCTTCAATGTCATCGGCAATAATGAGAAGAGGTTGTCCGGCCCGGGCAACTTGCTCCAACAAGGGCACGAGATCTTGGACAGAGCTGATCTTTTTGTCGGTGATCAGGATGGCGACGTTCTCCATCTCACAGATCATCCGCTCGGTGTCGGTCACGAAGTAGGGAGAGATGTAGCCCCGGTCGAAGTTCATTCCTTCCACAACATCCATGGAAGTTGAGAGGGACTTGGACTCTTCTACGGTGATCACACCATTCTGACCCACCTGGTTCATGGCCTCGACAATCATCGAGCCGACTTCCGCGTCGTTACCAGAAGAGACAGTGGCAACTTGCCCGATCATGGCGTTATCAGATACAGGCTTGGCAACTGCCCCAATCTCATTCACCAAATACGCCACGGTCTTCTCGATACCTCGACGAAGGCTAACAGGGTTAGAACCTGCTGTCACGTTTTGCAAACCTTCGTGGATCATGGCCTGGGCCAACACCGTTGCAGTGGTGGTGCCATCCCCTGCCAGGTCTTTCGTTTTGGATGCGACTTCGCGAATCAGTTGCGCGCCAGCATTTTCTAGAGGATCTTCCAGTTCAATTTCCTTAGCAATGCTAACCCCGTCATTGACGATTTCAGGTATGCCGTATTTCTTTTCTAATACGACATTGCGGCCCCGAGGACCCAGGGTAATCCGTACGGCATTGGCGATCGCATTGACCCCCCGTTCGAGGGCCTGACGCGAGTCATCCTTAAAAACAATAATCTTGGCCATTCCCAATCGCTGAGTTCTCCTTCCAGAATTTAGCACTCTCCAGAGGGGATTGCTAAAATTCCAGCACCCGAAAGGGGATCGGATAACCGACCTACCCACAAATTTGGCTTAGCTTTTCAGAACACTTCCTGCAACAAACACCGATGAAAGCAGCAGTGGGTTTCCCAAATTTACAAAAGTGGGATGCACTCCGCAGCAGGTAGGTTTCTTCAGAACTAATCAATTGGAGGGCGATCAAAACTCATTGGATTACCTGCAATTTGCCGTGGAAATTCCACATTCGGTTTAGCAGGGCGAGCCAGTTGCACAGCATCGGGAATGCCTGGAGCTAGAATCATGGCCTCGTAGGAGACAACGCCTACCTCATCACTGTTAATACAGCGAGCCGCCTGGTAGGAAAGATCGAGGGAACGCTCTCCCACGTAAGGTCCACGGTCATTCACACGAACAATGACAGATTGTCCATTCTTGCGGTTCGTTACCTTCAAAAAGGTATTGAACTGTAGGGTTTTGTGGGCGACAGTCAGAGCGTACTGGTTAAACCGTTCCCCGTTAGCTGTCAAGCGCTTATGAAAGTAAGGGCCATACCAGGATGCAGTTCCTTGTAAGCCCTGACGACTTTCCACCAGGCCATACATTTGGGCCTGGGCATCCACCAGGGAAAGGGGTTCAGCCCCAAGGGCACGCCGCAAATTATTTGTCCAGTCAATCGCGATCAGGTCGGCATTGTGATGAAAGGCTCGCTCCATGAGCGGGTCAATCTTCAATAACACTTGATTTCCTGCAGTAATAGCGGGGTCGTCTCCCACCCATTGCGGCACCAGGCCGTTGGCGTCAAAGCCAGGGGTTTCAATCAACAGGCGCAACCGCTGCACCATCGCTTCTGCGGCAGTCTGTTCGGACAGGGCCATCACCAAGTGGTTCTGAATCCAAATTTGATAGGGAGCCTGCACCTTGAAAGATTCTGCCAGGGTCTGCTCAGTTCCCTTGGCCTCGCATACGTGGAACAGGGGAGCAGAGGGAAGTGAGCGGGTTTCAGCGCTGCTTTGATCTGCCAGAATCAAACGTACCTGTTCATTCATCACGCTGGCTGGGCGATCGCCTCTAACCCACGGTGTTAGGCGACCGTATAGCTGACGGAGGGGGTTATTCAGTGATGGGATTGCTACTTCTGGTGGAGCCGCTGCTGACCGTTCCGGAAGCAGACTGGAAGCAAGGGGCAGTAGACCAGCAGATTCCTCGAAAGATTGAGAAGCTGACCGTGAAAGACACGCTGGATCGGGCATCCAGCCGCATCCTGGGGTCGAGAATGACAAGGAATAGGCATAGGGTGTTGCAAGGGAGCGGGCATTCGGCTCTGCTGCCTTGAAAGGAACCCCTGTCGTAGAGAACCCAGCTGATTTTAGAGGTGTGGCTTGAACAAAGGAGAGATGGGGAAAATAAATGCTAGAAAGGTAGATTAACCAAGCAATTCCAAAGAGTTTCATGAACAGCAGGACTGAAGGTCAAGGCCATCAGGGTAGATGCCCCTGAAATTGCACGACAAATTGGATACCCGTAGTACAGCGGGGACCGAAATAACATGCCGATAAAATCGTGCAAGCCAGGGTAGATTAATTCTCTGGTGAAGGACCTTAACCGTTCTCAACGGTTAAGGTTCACAACACGCCTTATACTTTCGTTGGGAATTGAAACGATTTCATCTTCTTTTGGACTGAATATTCTCTATGGCCGATCCCAGAGCCGACGTACTATCCCAATGGGATCGTCTCCTGCTTCATCTAGGGGAGTGGCAGGGCTCATTCACATCCTTATCTGCTACCGGTAGCGTTCTAAATAACAAGCCCTCCTGCGTAACGCTAAGCGCTGGAGAGGACCAGTCTGCTGTTCAGCAAACCGTCACGTTTCTATCTACGGATGGTTTGCCGGAGCGATCGACTGTTCTGGAGTACCGCAGTCTAAATCGCGGCATTCTTTTTTTTAAGACAGGAGCGTTCTCTCAGGGTTCTTTACAGTTCAGCCCCTTCGCAGAATTTGGCGCAGAATTTGGATTTATTTTGGGCGATCGCCGCCTGCGTGCCGTTTTACAATTCCATCCTCAGACAGATGGGCACGCTCTGACCCAGCTCACGTTGATTCGAGAGTTTCGAGCAAGCTCCTCAACTCAAGAGAATCCTCCCCTCACTGTGGAATCCTTATTGGGCACCTGGAAAGGAACTGCCCAAAAACTATCTCCCGATTGGTTCGAGGACACACCCGTACAGACTCAACTCATCCTGAAAAAGGAGGACGACCGTCTCTACCAACACCTCACAACTCAGGGTTTTGACCTGAAATCTTCAGCGCGTATTGAGGGGAATACCCTTAAATTTGACGACGCTACTGGGCAAACACCCCGAGGCTACATCAACCAAACGTTACTTCTGCCAGACGGGGCATCCTGTACCTTCCCCTCCACCATCCCCCGGAACAAACCCTTTCTCCTGGAAGTGGGCTGGCTACCTTCCCCGAATTTACGCTATCGGTTAATTCGCTCTTACGATGCTCAAGGTTCCTGGCAAGGATTGACTCTGGTGGTTGAGAAACGGGCACTGGTTTAGTGGGGAAGAGGGATTAATAGCCCGTTGCCCTCACGCTCGTTTAACGAACTGGTACGGCCCCATCAAAGCGCCCCAAAGGCCTTGCCCTGTTTCTGGATCAACCCCGCGATCGAAGCTGAGGAAGCGATCGCCATACACCTCAAAGCCCAAAATCACTTGACGGGTTTTGCCGTCATATTGGAAATAGCAGCGGGCCTCAGCAGGAGGATGGGCACTGAACCCCTGATCGTGTTGGGTTAGGGTAAGAATACAGCCGGGAAGTGGAAGCAGATCCTCTGGCTGGAGGGCCTGCAAGCGTGTGGCATCGGCTCCGGCTCCACGCCATTGCTCTGGGTGGCGCAACGCTCGATATTCCACCTGCCCAATGGGAGAGTCGGGTTCGGGCCGGAGAATGAGCACCCGCTGTCGGTAAGGCTGATCAACGTAGATCACATTGGCCTGCTCAGCAAAGAGGGCTAGACAACCATCTACGGTAAAGGGAAGGGGTCGGTGCCACAGTTTCAGATGCACAAACCAGGTTGGATCAGCGATCGCCTGCTCCCCGTTATCAAACTCCCCGGCTAACCAGTTTGCAATTGTTGTAAGGGTATCCATGTCTGATCTCAGCCCCTCCAATAGTCCAAATTTCGGCGAAAACGTAAACCTGCCCGACCCTCAAGGCTTGAAGGATAACCTTCTAAGCCATTTAAAGGAAATTGTGCGCGATCGCGACCCCTATTTTTCTGCAACGGGTCATCTTTATGTGCGGGAGTACATGCGTGAGCAATTGGCCCAATGGGGTACGGTGGAAACCCATTCCTTTCAGCACCATGGGCAAGAGCATCAAAATTTGGTGCTCAATTTATCGGCATCAAAACCTGAGGCTGCCACACGTCCGCCCATTTTGATTGGGGCACACTATGATGCGGTGCCCAACTGCCCAGGAGCGGATGATAACGGGACAGGAGCGGTAGCACTGTTGGAACTGGCCCGCTTCTTTGCAGCGTTTCCGGCGCGATCGCCCCTCCGCTTCGTCGCTTTTGACCTGGAAGAATACGGACTACTGGGCAGTGCAGCTTATGCGCAGATGATACGGCAGCAGGGCCAGTCCTTGAGGCTCATGTTATCCCTGGAAATGTTGGGCTACTGTACCCAGACTCCCAACTCTCAGACCTATCCCCCGGGATTGCAATATTTCTATCCCAATCGCGGCAATTTCATTGCTCTAGTCGGTAACTGGAAAACTATTCCTGATTTGATGCGGCTTAGCCGAACGCTCCGACGATCGGGACCCGTACCTTGCGAATGGCTTCCAGCAGGCGATCGCGGTCTACAAATTCGCAGCACTCGCCTCAGCGATCATGCCCCCTTTTGGGATCAGGGTTATCGAGCAGTAATGGTGACAGACACGGCGTTTTTGCGCAATCCCCACTATCACAAAGCAAGCGATCGCATCGATACCCTTGACCTGGATTTTCTAACAGGAGCCTGCCGAGGGTTAATGAAAGGGCTTCAAGCGCTTTAGGAACCCCTGTATCTATCGCTAAAATCTACTCAAAATGGCCCATCTTCAAAAATAGTGTTACCAGATACAACACAATAGCAGACCCAATAATGGCAGGAATAATCAGCACTCCTTCAATGTCCCAGGTAAGGAATGGGAATGCAATCCCAAGTCGCTGACGCATGAGGGCAAACCCCCATTGCCCTACCCAAACTCCTAGTAAGCCAATCATGACAAGCCCGAATAATTTTCCGGGTATGCGCCGAGGCACCAGAATGTTAGCAACCCCTGCACAAACAATGGCAACAACGACCTGAACCACAAGCTGAGTGATATCCATATGCAGTAAGTTGCATCAACATTAATTGAGCAGCCGTAAAAACCAAATATAACCCTTTCCGATCGAGTGAAGTACGAGGGAGGGATGTGGGACTGCGTCCCATATCCTCTCCTTGCATTTCACTAGGAATCCTGTACAAAATATGCAAGATATTTCAGGCCCTACAGAATTTTTTGTCTAAACAATTAAAATTCGAGTAAATAAGAATTGCCAATTTTTAGTATTTTCAAGGTTAATTTTTGGGCGTACTGCCTTCTAAAAATGAACCTTGAAAATATCTACAGCGCTTTTCAAGCGCTTAAAATCTGGTTGTTTTTGTGAGAGCTACACTCCACGCAGCTCTCACAAAAACAACTGTGGCTGATTCAAGCGCAAAACGCTGTATAAGATCATTGCCCCAATTCTTTTGATCGCCGACATGCCGTTCGTACAGCCTCGATCAAAGCATGCCGCAGTCCTGCCTGTTCCAGGGCGGCGATACCTGCAATGGTCGTGCCTCCGGGACTGGTCACGCGATCTTTCAACTCGGCAGGATGTAGACCGCTGGATTGCAACAACTCAGCAGTGCCACGAACGGTCTGCAGAGCTAACCGCTGAGCGATCGCCCTCGGCAATCCTGCTGCTACGCCTCCATCCGCCAGGGCCTCAACCACTAAAGCCACAAATCCCGGCCCTGATCCAGACAGACCTGTCACCGCATCTAGAAGATACTCGGGTACTTCCACCACGTCCCCGACGGCAGCAAATAATTGTTGGGCCACTTCCAGGTGCTGAGCCTGGGTATGAGTACCGGGGGCGATCGCCGTCATCCCTGCCCCTACCGTCGCAGGCGTATTCGGCATAGCCCGCACAACGGGTTGCCCCGGAAACGCTGCTTCTAATTGACTCAGTGTTGTTCCAGCCAAAATGGAAACAATCAGTTGTGAGGTGTTCCCTGTCGCCAAACCGCCTGTGACCGCAGCAAATACCTGAGGCTTCACTGCCAGCAACAGTACATCCGCCGTTGCCACCACCTCCCGGTTATCTGCGGTCACCTGAATCCCATACTGCTGCTGTAGATAGTCGCGGCGATCGCCCCCCGGCTCCCCCACGCACACGGCATCAGGAGCATAAACCTGTTGCGACAGCAGCCGGGACAGTAGCGCCTCTCCCATGACACCACCACCAATAATGCCAAGTTGTTTGGTCATGGTTTTACGAACACCGTACTTATAAAGTCTTGACTGGGCAGCAATGGGTTATGAATCATCGCAAGGTTTTGCGACCGATGACTCATAACCCATTACCAATCCCACTACCCATTCACCAGAAAGGTCTGGCAGGCGTAAAATCGCCTGCCAGAGCCGTCCTCAGAAACCCCTATTAGATGATGCAGTGGAGCGTGAGCGATCGCATCTACCGTCGAGCTCGCATAAATTCAAGAAGTTATGCGTGAGCCAAACTAGGCGATGCTACAAGAGCCCTAAGCCATCCGTGCTTGATCTGTCCAGGCAGGAGTGGGAGCCACGGGCCGGGAGGGACGCATCGGTTGCTGCTGAGGCATGTCTCCCATGCCGGGTTGCTGGGTGCTGACCGAAACACAGTTCGGGGTAAACAGGAAAATGCTTTCGCCAATCCGCTCTTGATGGCCATCAATAGCGTAGGTGCCACCTGCCACGAAATCCACCGCACGCTGAGCCTGGTCGGGATCCATGATGGTCAGGTTTAACACAACAGATTTACGCTCCCGCAAAGCCCGGATGGCTTGAGGCATTTCTTCAAAGGTGCGAGGCTCCATCACCACCACCTCCGCCGTGCCATTGATTGCACCGGGCATGCCAATCACATTACCCATGGTTGCCGATGATTCTGCACTAAACATAGGACGCTCCCGTACTCGACGGCGTTGAGGTTGTTCTTCTTGAATGGGCTGGGGCTGCTCTTCTTGATAGAGATTTTGATATTCCTGCCCATCCATCTCTTCGTAATCGTATTCGTAGTCCATGGGTTCATTGAGGCCTACGAAGTCTCTCAGCTTGGTGAAGATGCTCACAGTTTCCGCTCCATCTTGATTAGGGTTAACTGAGGGTTCCAGATATTCCGGAAAAGGCTAACAGATTCTTCGAGAACAGCCGATTAAATCGTGTGAATATGTACACCCATTTTGAACGGACAAGAACGCAACTTAATAAAGAATTAAGATTTACGGCTGCCCCACGCGAAAGGAAGAATCTGTTTAATAGGTTCGATTTGACTCCACAGTATACATCAAATTCCAAAACGCAATACGTTTATCAGATCAAATCAGATGAATTTCCAGAAGATTTTCTTCAAAGCGGATTGCCATCTTTAAAAATGGATTGCTCCCGCTAAATCCTATGAAATTAGACAAATGGATATCGCAAATAACACCGGGGTCAAGCTAGCAGAACCTAATTCGAAGTAGGCAACACTGGGGATCATTCGCGGTGATCACATGGCAATTGAGTGATCTCACTTTCTTCAGTTAGCGCTTCTTTCAAATTCTTTGATCTGAAACTGAAAGGGACACTAAATTTTTGATCTAAGCCGGAATTATCATTGCTCCATGAAGCGATGAAATCCCATATTTAAACTCACTGAATGAAGCAGAGATCGGTGAGGCTGCGATCGCGTAACAAAATGTTGCAGAAATTGCCCTACAACTCGAGAATTGGGAGCGATGCTCCTCGAAAAACCTGCGGACAGAATGCTATGAAACCGCATTCTCAGCGTTATGTCAAGAGGATCAACAACACTATTGGTAGAGTTAGGTGGGGTTGATGCTGCTCTATTGGCTCCACATCTATGGGCAGCCTCAACAGAGTAGTTAGAATTTATTCACACCCACTGACTCAGGGTTAGGAGCGATCGCCGAACAGAGTCCGCCCTACTCGTACCAGAGTTGCCCCAGCTTGAATTGCCAGCGGGTAATCTCCAGACATCCCCATAGAGAGCTCTTTCATCCGGATGGTTTGCCAGGGGTGCTGACGAATCTTTTCGGCCAATTGATGAGCATCCTGAAAAACTGCCAGGGTTTCGTCGTCTGTCAAACCCAAAGGTGGAATCGTCATGATGCCGACGATGTTGAGGTGAGAGCAAGCATCCAGATCCACCAAGTCATTCCATAGTTGAACCTGATCCCAACCATACTTATTGGGATCAGACCGTAGTTTCACTTGAAGGCAGACTTGAGGCGGCACGGAGCGATCTTGGGCCAAGGCATTGAGGCGTTGAGCCAGTTTTAGACTATCAACCGAGTGAATCCAATCAAATAATTCCAGCGCTCGAGCAGCTTTATTAGTTTGAAGGTGCCCAATTAAATGCCAGGTCACATCAGGTAAATCAGACAGCTGAGCTCGCTTTGTTTCAGCTTCCTGGATGCGGCTTTCTCCAAAGTCGCGAATACCGGCATCATAAGCAGCTCGCATAGCTTCTACTGAAACCTGCTTAGTCACCGCAATCAGACGCACATGGGGCGGGATATTTTGACGGACTTCTGTGATGCGCTGGGCGATCGCCTGCGCTGGAAAAACAGCCATACCGGTACTCTCGATTGCAGCCGTACTCCATGCTAAAGCAGATATCTACCCAATAGATGATAGACGTGGGGCAAATCGTAAGGGTAGCAGAAAATTTTTAGTGGAACGTCTGCTTGTACGAGGCTTGTAGCTTTGTCAGCTCCTCCGATTGGCCGTGGCGGCGCAGACTACGCAAACGGTTCTCAAGCGCAAGGCGTGCATCTGCTCGGCTAACAGGCTCAAACTGGATGACCTGCTTTTCAACACTCACCAGGAAGAAAAGGCGCTGAGCATAGAGGGTCGCGAATAATTCCTGGCTGTTGTCGAGGAAGCAGATCCGGTAGAGCAAGCCAAAGGTGGGATGGTTCAGATAGGATTCAGTCGTCATCTGAGATGGCGCTGCTTTAGTAGCTCCTGCACTGGGAATTTGTATCGATTTCATAACGAGCGTAGGGCGAGGTGATGGGTAAACCCTGGGGCACAAGTACTGTCAACCCTCCAGTTATCCGGGTAGAGATGACGGGCTACAGGTATGTGCTGCGAAGGGGAGTAACTAAGCACAGGTTGGATAAAACCTCGCGGTAAAGCTTTGGTTGGTGCAACAGGTAGATGCAAGCCTTTAGCGGACGAGCAGCAGCTTTTCACATCGAGTACGGATTCAGAAGCCAGGTGTATGCAACAAGGGTTCAAATCTAAAGGGGGGAACTTTCGATGTGAGAGGGAAAGCATTTAGTAGGATGGAGCCTAGTTCCATCACGCTTAGGGGGTGAACCTGAGGGAGTGAGGTGAAACACGAACACCAAATCTGCACTAAGAGGGATGATTTGAGGAAAGCCTTATGCGGGTCTGTCTTTAACTCTAAGCTAAATTGTGCCCTTGCGCTACAAAAAGAACTTTTTTCGCAGCTATTTTGTAAAACTCAGGAGAGAGATCAATTCTCTTAATATTTTTTTGTGCTTTGTATCTTCCCTCAACCTTGACGCAATGCTCCAGTGCCTTAAGAGGGAGAACGGTTATACCGTTCTCCCTCTTAAGGCAAAAGTGTTTGCTGTGCTTATGAGTGAATACCACCCCACACTAAGCGGGCTACTACAAACAAGCCTGCTGCAATCAGAACCAGCCAATCAAGCGATCGCATACGCAACTGATACCACTGCATTCGGTGCTGGTCTGGAGTCGTGAACCCCCGTACCTGCATCGCATTTGCTGTTTGATCAGCCCGGACTAATAGGTTATCCACCAAACGCTCCGAAACGACTAACCACACTTGAGCAGAGTTACGCAACCCCAGCTTCTTCCAATGGATAGCCCGGGTACGGATCGAGCGGATCAAGTTCTGTACCTCCTCCAGCACTAGAGGGATGAAGCGCAGGGCCAGGGTTAGAGTCAGCACGATTTCCGCGACGGGAATATTCAGCCGCTTCAGAGGACGCATCAAGTGCTCAAGGCTAGTCGTTACTTCTTCGGGGGCTGTTGTTAGCAAATAAAGGTTGGTACTTGCCAGGAACGTAAAGACCAGGGTAGACAGGCGGACGGCCAGATCAAGCGATCGCCGCGTCACTCGCAAAAAACGCCACTCAAACAACTCATAACGGTATCCTGTGGGTTGGGGCAGCTCCACAGTTGGAGGCTTGTCTGGCAAAGTCAAGCTCAGGTCGTCTATTGGAAAGCGCGGTTGATGGCTAACCGTAATGCCATCAGGGGCAAATACTGTCACCAAGAACAGCAGCAAGCTGAAAAGGGTCACCAACCCCAATTGCTTCCACCACACCCGAAACGGCAATCCCGTACTGAGCATGAGCAGCAACATCCAGCCCAACAAAGATAACCGCCAATAGGGACTGGCCCCAATGGGAGTTAGCAGAAAGGCCATGAGCCATGCAAATTTGACCCGGGGATCCAGGCTGTGCAGCCAGGTCACTGGCTTTTCCAGATATAGCCCAATGGGAAGCGATCGCAGCAGATCCATGCAGCCAGGTCACCTAAAGAAGGCAGAGAAACAACGGTTCAGGAAAAGGCTGAAGAAACCCATCCCTGAACCTATGGTAAAAGACGGCTGGCTACACACGTGTTGCTCGATTTGCACCACCACGCTCCACTTCCCGCAGCTTCTTGCCTCGCCACATTAGGCGGATCGGAGTGCCCGTAAATCCCAAACTTTCCCGGAACTGTCGTTCGATATAGCGGCGGTAGTTGTCTCCGAAGAGTTTCGCATCGTTGACGAAGAGGGCAATCGCTGGAGGAGATGCCGCAACTTGAGTTCCGTAGTAAATTTTGCCCTGCCGCCCCTGCCGGGTTGCTGGAGGCGAGTGCCAGGAGGTAGCGTCCTCCAACACCTCATTAATAACGGAGGTTGTGACTCGCCGTTTCCGTTGTTCCGCGGCCTGGTCAACAAAGTCAAGAACTTTTTCAACCCGTAGACCTGAGTGGGCACTGACAAAAATTAAGGGAGCCCATTCCATGAAATTGAGGCGATCGCGCACCAACTTCTCATGGTCATAAATCGTGTAAGCATCCTTCTCAACGGCATCCCACTTATTCACCACAATGACGCAGGCACAACCATCTTCAGCAATGCGACCAGCCAGTTTTTGATCCTGCTCAGTAACGCCATCCAGGGCATCAATCACCAGCAAGACAACTTCGGCTCGTCGAATCGCTTTAAAGGCACGGTTGATACCGAAAAACTCGGGGCCGTATTCCACATTCTTCTTCTTGCGGATTCCAGCCGTATCAATCAACCGATACCGCCGTCCGCCCCGTTCCACCAGGGTATCAATAGCATCACGAGTGGTTCCGGAAACCGGGCTTACAATGGCCCGTTCTTCGCCTACAAAGGCATTCAACAAACTGGATTTCCCGACATTGGGGCGACCAATAATGGCAACCCGCGTAGCCTCTGGTTCGTCTTCGGTTGGGGCCGGGGGCAACAGTTCCACGACCTGATCCAAAATTTCGCCAGTACCGTTGCCATGAATAGCCGAAATAGGGAACGGCTCACCCACGCCCAATTCCCAGAACTCTGCTGCCTGGATCAAGCCATTCTCAACGGACTCACACTTGTTCACGGCCAGGAGAACAGGAACGGATTGCTGACGCAACCAGGTGGCGATCGCCTCATCCGCCGCAGTAATACCTGTGCTACCGTCTACCACCATAATCGCAACACTCGCTTCTGCCAGGGCCAGCATGGCCTGCTGACGAATTAGCGGCAAAAAGGCGGTGTCATCATCGAAAATTAAGCCACCTGTATCGACAACCTGGAAGTCGCGATCGCGCCAGTAGGCGTTGCGATAGGTGCGATCGCGGGTCACCCCCGGCTCGTCATGCACAATCGCATCCCGCTCTTCCGCCAAACGGTTCACTAGGGTTGATTTGCCCACATTCGGGCGGCCAATAATTGCAACAATCGGAAGAGCCATAGGACTAGACGCCTCCCTGGGGAGACAAACGGACAACGGATCCATTCTCGCTTATAATCGAGAACTCCGGGGCAGAATTGCCTCTGTCTTTTGCTGTGTAATCTTCACATTATGAGGCGGATTTCACCCTCTCATAGCAGCGTAAGCCAGCCCTATACCTGACATTGCTGCATTGCAGCCTGTGCCTCTCGCCTCAAACCTCGAGCAATTCTGAATAATTCTTGTCCAGTGTGTAAATAGTGCTCGCTGTAACTGGCCGTAAATCTTTCTAGCTCATCCAAACCATCACCGATCTGGTTTAAACAGTAATACAAATGGGCAGCAACCCCGGCCACGACGGGGGGGTTAGGCATTGCCTGAAACAGTTGATGGGCTTTATCTAGATTTGCGCGGCAGTCTTCTAGATAAATCTGGAAATCTTCCATCAAATCATCGTCAAATGGGTCTGCGGACAGTTCGTCAATTTGGTCTTGCAATGGGTTCAGAATCTGATTAAGCAGCCGATTAACCGGTTGATAAGTTTGCCGGATCCACCGTTTTAACTGTTCGTCATCTGTAGAGCCTTGTCGCTTTTGACGGTACTCATTCTGAGCACTAGTCGCTCGTTCCTGTCGGGCTTCATGTCCATTAAAGCGGGTTTTAATCTGACGATCGTAGGTGCGACGTTGGAGCGGGTCGCTGAGCACTTCATAAGCGACGTTGATACTAGCAATGCGATCGTGATTATTGCTATTGGGATTACGATCGGGGTGAAAGCGTTTAACTAGATTTCGGTACGCTTGCTTGATCTCCGCCTGACTGGCAGAGGGGGTCACATCTAAGGTTTCGTAGTGATTCGGAATGCGGCTCATGTCCTCATTGTATAGCGATCGCCCGTCGCGTTAAGACACCAAAAGAGGGTGGGGAAATCACTCCCACCCGCTCTAAAAGGTTGATGATTCAAAAGGAGATTAAGATATACCCGCTACAACCAACTCTGGATCCTGGAAGAGCGGAGTGCTGAGGTAACGCTCGCCGAAACTGGGTTGTACCATGACAATTAGTTTGCCTTCATTCTCAGGCCGTCTCCCAATTTCCAGCGCGGCGGCTAGAGCGGCACCGCTAGAGATACCCGATAGGAGGCCCTCCTCGCGGGCGAGACGACGACCAAAAGCGATCGCATCGTCATCAGAAACCCTGACCACCTCATCAATTAAATCCCGCTTTAAAACATCAGGAACAAACCCGGCACCAATCCCTTGAATCTTGTGAGGACCAGGACGCCCTCCAGAGAGTATGGGACTGCTGATGGGCTCAACGGCGATCGCTTTGAATTCTGGCTTTTTCTGCTTCAAAACCTCCGCAACCCCAGTCAGGGTTCCCCCCGTTCCTACACCCGCAACCAGAAAATCAACGGCACCATCCGTATCTTCCCAAATTTCTAGTGCTGTCGTTTCTCGGTGAATGCGGGGATTAGCCGGATTCTGAAACTGCTGAAGCATATAGGCATCTGGTAGCTGGGCAACGATTTCCTGCGCCCGTTGAATGCAACCACTCATCCCCTCAACACCGGGGGTCAGTTCCAACTCGGCTCCATAGGCCCGTAGCATAGCTCGTCGCTCCGAGCTCATGGTTTCTGGCATGGTGAGGATCAGCCGATATCCCTTGGCTGCCGCTGCCATTGCCAGAGCAATTCCCGTATTTCCAGACGTCGGCTCAACCAATACTGAGCGACCTGGCGCAATTTTCCCTTCCGCCTCTGCCGCTTCAATCATACTGATGCCAATTCGATCCTTTACGGACGCCGAGGGATTCATGCCCTCCAGCTTGACAACAATCTCAGCTCGACAGTTTTCTGATTGGGGAATGCGATTTAGTTTTACTAAAGGGGTACGGCCAATCAGCTCGGTAATATTATTTGCAATACGCATAGGGCCAGAAGTTTATCTGTGGGTCTAAATGTAATACATGATGTCTAGCTGACGGCGAGCATCGCGTTTTTCCAGAAGGTCCTGCAGTGTGTACTTCTGTAGAACGGTATCAGCGGCCTGGCACGCCTCTTGCCACACATCGAGGATGACTGAACCTTCAAGAGAGCGGGCTTCGCGGGCTCCCTCCGCACTCTGCCCCTCAACCCCTTCTATGCAGCTAACAACATCAAAAAGGGTAACCTGCCAGGGCTCCTGTGCCAGTACATAACCACCCTTAGCACCTCGTTGACTGCGTACCAACCCTCCTCGTCGTAATGTCGCTAGCAGTTGCTCAAGGTAGCGATCTGGAATGTGCTGTTCTGCAGCAATTTGCCGAATCTGTAAGGGTTCGCCGCTTGCAGCATTGGCGGCCAACGCTAACAACGCCAGCAATGCATACTCACTTTTACAGGAAAGCTCCACAGTTCAGTCCAATCAACGAAAGGAATAAAAGCTATACCTTCAGTATACTCCGGTTTCCCTGTGGGAATTGTGGTTTTTTCCAAGACCTAAAAAAAGCTCCACCCTAGGGTGGAGCTTTTTTACTTAATCTGGGAATCCCATCAGCTTAGAAGCGGAAGGAAGTCCGAACGGTACCGATTACAACAGCATCGTTATCGCTATCGTTTCCTACGTTGTCAATGAAGGCAACGGAAGGAGTGATGGAGATGTTGTCAGACAGAGGAATCCGGTAGAGAGCTTCGATGCTCACAGCGTTGTCCTGACGAATGGCACCGCCACCAGCCAAGTCATAGTTGGCATAGGTGGGAACACCAACGATCAGACCCAGCAAGCTGCCATCGATACCCAGGTCTTCAACACCTAGGGTAGCTGCATAGCTCCAGTACTCACCTTGACCAACGTTGCCGTTGTTGAAGGTGTCGCCATCGATGTAGGAGATCCAGCCACCGATGTTGAACACGTCACCCAGGACAAAGTTAGCGCTCAAACCATAGCCATTGAAGATGGCGTCGCCAACAGCTCCACTGATTTCACTGTTACCGACATAAGCGTTGACATAGGTAGCAGCAACGGTCAGATCTCCGGTGTCGAAAGTCAACTGACCGAAGAAGGTGCTGTCGCCGTTGAACAAGCCGTCGTCTTGGCTAGGATCAGAGGCTTCATCAGTCAGGTAACCTGCACCGATTTGGAAGGCATCACCGAAGTCATAGGTCACACCCAGAGCTTCATCCTGACGACCCAAGTCATAGATGGGGTTGTAGCCGAAGTTCAGGACAGAACCCGTGGTGCTGCTATCAAAGGGGCTAACCGAGGTAACGATGTCGCTGATACCAACACTGTTGAGACCGATCGTGAATACAGCGCCACCTAGAGGGAACTGATAGTAGAAGTCATCCAAACGGATGTCATCATCAGTATCGGTCTGGAAGCTGAAAGCGGTCTGGTTAGAAGCAATCCCTTCAGGAATGAAGTTGCTATCTTCTGTACCAGGCACGTTTTGGAAGGTGTTGAAGTCACCAGACTGAAGACGAGTACGCAACAGGTCGTCGCCTGTAAAGCTGGTATCAAAGTTCAAACGAACGCGATCGCCCAGAGCAACGTTGTTTTCGCTACCGATATCGAGGTTTTCACCACCGAAGATGTCACTAACAGCGAAAATAGCTTCACCACGCAAACGAGTGGTGGTAGAGAACTGGTTCGCTTCCAACTCATCAACTGCTGCTTCCAGAGCGTCTACACGACCCCGAAGTGCAGCCAGTTCTGCCGCAAATTCGCGCTGCAGTGCTTCAATCCGAGCCAGTTGCTCTGCATCCAGCTGAGCCCCTGCGATCGCATCCAAGCAAGCAGCCAGACCAGCTGCGAATTCATAACGGGTCAGAGCTCGGTTACCGCGGTAGGTACCGTCGGGATAACCTTCCAAACAGTCCAGTCCACCCTGGTCTTCGGAGTTGGCCAGGAAAGACAGTGCTTCATAGGCCCAGTCGCTGGGGCTGACATCAGAAAATTGCGTAACAGAGGTCACCTGAGCCAGTTCACCCGCTCCACGACCTTCGTTGCTGTACTGCATTACCTGATCGAGGGTAGCCATTTCGTTAGCACTACCAGCTGCAGGAGCAGTTTGAGCGAGAGCAGCGGAGGAAACCAGGGTGGCACCCAGAACTGCTGGGGCTACCAGCAGAGACTTCCACAGTAACTTAGACATTCAATTATCCTCACACCTTGCTAAAAGGACTCACAACCTAAACGGTTATAGCACCATTTAACGGGACGGTATGTCCCTGTGTGTACAGATTAGCAGAAAGCTCTCTGGGATCGAAACCCCTACTTACAGCCTTTATAAAGTTTTGAAATACCAATAATCAGGGTAAAAACTTGATTGATAAAGGTTTATCTCCGGAACTTTAAGCAAAAATCTACGGTCTATTGAAACTGCTGAAGTTGATTTAGGATAGTTTGCTTTTTGTGGGAAACCCCACAAAAAGCAAACTTGCAAGCTCTCTATCTGGGGACATTAGCAGAATCTATTGGAGAAACTCCAGAGCAGTAAGGCTTCTTCAAACCCTTGGCAGGAAAAACTCCAATATTCATACAGTTCCTTGTAGATCTGTAGATCCTGAAAATGGAGTTTGCAGAAAGAGAACGTTTGAGGAGCTTAGAAGCGGAAGGAAGTCCGAACCGTACCCACTACAACGGCATCATTGTCGGTATCGTTTCCTACGTTGTCAATAAAGGCAACGGAAGGAGTGATGGAGATGTTGTCAGATAGAGGAATCCGGTACAGAGCTTCAATGCTGACGGCGTTGTCCTGACGGATGTTGCCACCGGCAGCAAAATCATAGCTACCGTAAGTGGGAACGCCAACAATCAGACCCAGCAAGCTACCATCGATGCCCAGGTCTTCAATACCCAGGGTAGCTGCATAGGTCCAGTACTCACCTTGACCAACGTTGCCGTTGTTGAAGGTGTCGCCATCGATGTAGGAGATCCAGCCACCGATGTTGAATACGTCACCCAGGACAAAGTTAGCGCTCAAACCATAGCCATTGAAGATGGCATCCCCAGCGGCTCCACTGATATCGCTGTTACCGACATAGGCATTGACATAGGTAGCAGCAACGGTCAAATCTCCATTATCGAAGGTCAATTGCCCAAAGAAGGTGCTGTCGCCATTGAACAAGCCCTGGTCTTGGCGAGGATCAGACGCTTGGTCAGTCAGGTAACCTGCACCAATCTGGAAGCTGTCACCAAAGTCATAAGTCACGCCCAGAGCTTCATCCTGACGACCCAGGTCATAGATAGGGTTATAGCCGAAGTTCAGCACAGAGCCCTGACTGCCACTATCAAATGGGCTCACGGTGGTGACAATATCCGAAATTGTGGTCGTGTTCAGACCGATAGTGAAGGTTGCACCACCGAGAGGGAACTGGTAGTAAAAATCGTTGAGGACGATATCGTTATCGGTATTGGAATCAAAGCTCAGGTCCGTCTGCTCTCTTTGAATCCCCTCAGGAACTGCAGGAGTAGGAACGCCAACAAATCGACCATTGGAACCTGTAAACCAGTCACCAGACTGAAGACGAGTACGCAACAGGTCGTCGCCCGTGAAGCTGGTATCAAAGTTCAAACGAACGCGATCGCCTAAAACAAGGTTGTTTGAATCATCGATATTGAGGTTATCACCGCCGAAAATGTCAGTAACAGCGAAGATAGCTTCACCACGCAAACGAGTCGTGGTAGAGAACTGGTTCGCTTCCAACTCATCAACTGCTGCTTCCAAAGCGTCTACACGACCCCGAAGTGCAGCCAGCTCTGCCGCAAATTCGCGCTGCAGTGCTTCAATCCGAGCCAGTTGCTCTGCATCCAGCTGAGCCCCTGCGATCGCATCCAAGCAAGCAGCCAAACCAGCTGCGAATTCGTAACGGGTCAGAGCTCGGTTACCACGGTAGGTACCGTCAGGATAACCTTCCAAACAGTCCAGTCCACCCTGGTCTTCGGAGTTGGCCAGGAAAGACAGTGCTTCATAGGCCCAGTCGCTGGGGCTGACGTCAGAAAATTGCGTAACAGAGGTCACCTGAGCCAGTTCACCCGCTCCACGACCTTCATTGCTATACTGCATCACCCGATCGAGTGTTGCCAGCTCTGTGGAGCTGTTCGCTTCAGGAGCAGTTTGGGCGAATGCCACAGAGGAAACCAGAGCAGCCCCTAATACCGCTGGTGCAACCAGCAGGGACTTCCACAGTAACTTAGCCATTAAATTGTCCTCACACCTTTGTAATACGAGGCTAAAGGAGTCCATAGCAAAGCCTTGCAGAACTATGCAAACCTGTAGCCTAGGTAAATTTACTATTTGTGCATCGAATAAGTATGTGTCCCCGGAAACATAGCTTCTAATTCTGATTCAGAATTTTGGATTCTCGTTATAAGGAAGACAAAAGAAGCAATGTAGCTTATTTCAGACTAGGTACAAGATATTGAAAATGCTAAAAAATCTTCGAGGTACTTAGCACAAAAAGTACCCAACTACTAAGCAATATTGTGGAAGTTACACCCAATATTCAACTTCGTTCATCCAGAGAGATAGGATAAAATCTGTGACGAATCTAGCTCATGCCTTATACGGCTAAAAACTACAAACTAGTACGCTGAGGCGTAAATATATAACCTATTTTTCTGTGGGGGTGCGAAGCAACCCCCACAGAAAAATAGGTTACGGACTTAGGCCGTAGCCTACTAGATAAAACCTGATTTTTTTATGGAAGGCGGGCTCTGACACACCTTCCATAAAAAAATTCAGATTTTATCCTACTACGAGGTCTTAACTAATAGCTGATTCCTGAACAGACGCATATCAAGCAATGCTCGAAATAACGGTAGCCATGTCAAAGTCCTGCTTTGTCAGTCCTCCGGCATCATGGGTGGTGAGGCGAATGATGACTTTGTTGTAGGAAATGGAGAGGTCAGGATGATGGCCGGCAGTTTCAGCAGGTTCTACAAGTTGATTGACGAAAGCGATCGCCTCAACAAATCCCTTAAAGGTACGCACACTACGGATGGCTTTCCCCTCTAGCTCCCAACCCGGCAGTTGCTCTAGATGGGCCTGAATCTCAGTATCAGTGAGTAGTTGTGCCATGGACATACCCTGCTATCAGCCATACTTGTTCATTCCTCATTAAAAGGGATGATTCTGCAGATATCACGTATCCTCAAAACCAATTCCCTTTAAAAACTATCCGCCCTCCCGCAAGATACCATTTCCGAGGAAAGGCACAAGCAGGAGGGCGGTGTAGCGGGCTTTCAAGTTGAATCTGACTGCCGAGAGGATCTCAAAGTCCGACTCAGCAAGCTCTAGATAGGTCTATTGATTGCTAAAGCCAATCCTTAGAGAACGGCCTCGGCGCACAGCCGATGTACTACAACCTGATCACCCATCCGTTTACTACTATCTTGCATGGGCACCACCTCCTGGTTTACTAAAGGACATCGTTATTGAGAACCGCTCTCTGGCGTACCAGAGGCTTAAATGGAATATAACATAGGGTTTTTGGAAACTGCAGCGAAATAATCAAATTTTTGAAAGTTTCAGGTTAGGTTGTGGCCAACGCCTTTCAGAGCTGGAGTTTCAGGCTTGAGAAGGATGAAATATTAATCTCTAAAAGCGGGCACAACAGGATGACCAATCCAGGCTGGTATTGTATGGTGCAAGGAGACAATCACGGAAGATTAAGTTTTCAGTATTTTTGGGCAAACTTCACGCAGAATTGCATCGGTCTCATCACGGAGTTTCTTGGAGGTAAGCCATGGATGAAGATTACGCACAGCTTGAGAAGTATCTGAAATCAGGGCTTTGGCGATTGGCCGACCTTGAGACCCGTAAACTGTTTTATACTTCCTGTGGATTAAATCCCAATGATCAGCAACGTCTTGCGGTAAATCAGTTACCATGTGACGTGTTGCAAAATACTGATCAGCTCTGGCTACGCTATAGCCGCAAGCGGTTTGGTTTTTCGGTGCAGCGGCAGATTTGGAATGCTTGCCAGGAAAAGTATTACGACAAAACTGAAGCTTGGAATCAGTTTGGCAGCAAGGTAGGCTGGCGTGTTAACCACCTCCTCAAACAGAATTACTGGAAGCCACATAAGGAACTTACATTCAAGTCAGAAGCTCCTGTTGGTCATCTTCCCCACATGGGTGAACAATTTGGGATTTATACCGTTCAGAGTCTGATTCAGCAGTTAGATTACTGCGCATCTACCCCAGCAGCTTTTTAATATCGTTTCTCCAAATTCTGCATCTTATAAAGAGAGCACTACGCATTGCGTAGCGCTCTCACTTTTATGTTCAAATTTAGTTTTTTGGTATTGCTTATAGGAAGATGAACTGGAATACCAACCTATAGATTGGCGTTCCAGTTTATCTTTCTATGAGCAATCAAGTTTTTGTAGGGGCAACAAAATTAGATGAAGATGTACGCCTTTTATTCAATCTTGTATGTGTAACTTACGGCACACAACAAAATGCGTAAATCCTTTCCAATTAGTAACCATGGATGCAGATGAGCCTGGACATGCGTGAACACCCGGAAGGGTTGGGGAAACCGCTTGAAAGTTGGGTGGTTCTACCCACAGGTTAAAAGCGGCGATCAGGCAGGATCAGAGTGTCATGCAGGCAGTGATGTATCGCTCACCTGCATGGCAAGGTTTCATCACTTGAATGCCCCATCTTACAAGCGTCCCAGACCTAACTGGTGCCATCAGGGGATTAAACCATGTGATCCCCATAAAGCTTCCGGAAAGCCCCATCGGCATGATGTGGATCCTGATATCAGCCAGAGATACCGCTCAGAATGGTTCAAAAGGAAAAGGCCATGAATGCTTCTGAAAAGCCCGCAGAACTGCTTGCCTCTGATTCAAACTTTGTGAGTTGGGTCTGGTTACCTGCCTCCAGTGCATTGCCCGCAAAGGAGACCAAGTCAACTCAAGTGCTCCCATCCATGCCTCGTGTGGATGTACTACAACCCCTGCGTCAACTGTTGGGTGACCTGGATGTACGCCAAGAGCAGCGTGCCCACAAGATTTGCCAACTGATTCCTTCTCAATGCCCATTTGAACGAACCATTCGGCTATTTGGTCGGACTTTGTTTCATATTCCTCCCCTGTGCAAGCTCAACCCGTTGTATGAAGAGTTGATTGCCTTGCGCTTCCGAGCTTTGTGTTATCTGGCCGATGAGTGCGGAGAAGATATCACTCCCTACTGCTAATAACTGCAAGAGCAAAAAAAGGAATGTTCACGGAACCTTTCACCGTGAACATTCCTTTTTTATAGCCTTACGCCATCTAAGCAGCTGTAGGCATCGCTTGCATCAAAATTTCCTGATAGAACCCACGCAGTTGTTGGGTTGCCGCAGCCCAACCCCAACGCTCAGCTTCCTGGCGGGCGTTGCGGCGGAGAGTTTCCCTTTCTTCGGGATTGGACAGAAGGCGTCGGGTAGCGACGATCGCCCCCTCCTCATCTTCTGGATCAAACAGGTATCCGTTTACCCCATCTGTCACAATGTCGGGAATCCCTCCAGCATTAGCGGCAATTACCGGGCAACCAGCCGCCATTGCTTCTAGCAAAACCAAACCCAGGGTTTCTGTACGGGAAGGAAAGACGAAAGCATCGGCAGAGGCAAAAGCTGAGCCCAGGGTTTGACCTGTCATGTACCCGGCAAAGAAGGTAGGGGTATCAGCAAAAATCTTCTCCAGGTCTGCCCGGAAAGGGCCGTCACCGACGAGGGCGAGGCGAGCACCTGGAATGGCCTCTAGTACTGGTTTGATGCGATCGATTTCTTTTTCGGCAGAGAGGCGACCTACATAGAGGAGGAGAGGGGATTCGGGATGCCCCTGGGTGAGGTGCGATCGCATCTCAGAATTGGCTAAATCGGGCACGAAAAGCTCAGTATCCACCCCTTTTTGCCACACAGCAACTCGCTCGATTCCATGGGTTTCCAGAGCATCCTGCATTGCGGTGGACGTCACCAGGTTAATCATGGCTTGATTATGGGCCAGCTTCAGCAGCTCCCATAACAATCCTTCGAGCATCCCTAAGCCATAGTGCTCCAGGTATTTCGGTAAATGGGTGTGGTAGGACGCAACAAGGGGAACCTCCAGGGATTTGGCATAGTACAAACCACCCAGACCCAATACTGCCGGGTTCACCAGATGAATCAAATCTGGGCGAAAATCTTCCAGGGCTTGCCGAATCGATGGACGTGGTAACGCCAGCTTTAATTCGGGGTAAAGCGGTAAAGGAAAGCCTGGCACACCATTAATTCTGGCCCCTTTATATTCCGTCAGCCCTCCATCTGGAGAGAACACCAGTACCTCATCGCCCATCCGTTGCAGGTGGTCAACGGTATGGCTGAGCCGTGTCACAATCCCATCAACTTTGGGCAAAAAGGTTTCCGTAAAGAGGGCGATACGCATAGGGGACAACAACGGGGAATGCAGAACAGCTAACTGACGGGTAACGCGACAGATCCCCGGTTTCTAACGAAACCGGGGATCTGAATAAACGGACTTAACCTTTCCACTTAACGCGAGGAAGAATTTCTTTCTCGTCCACGCGATCTTTGTATTTAACAGCGAAGTTGAGCAGTGAATCCAACAGCGAATCTGACAGGAAGTGGGGTTCTAGACCCAGGTCGATCAGGCGAGTGTTTTTAGCATTGAAGTAGTGCTCTTCCAGCTCCACACGCGGATTTTCGAGGTGGTTCACTTCCACCTGGAGGCCTATTGCAGCACCTGCTTTCTGCACCATATTAGCCAGGTCACCAATACTGAACAGCTCGGTGAACTGGTTGAAGACGCGGAACTCACCAGGAGATGCTGGGTTGTTCACTGCAATTTCAATACAACGCACAGTGTCACGAATATCCAGGAAGCCGCGGGTCTGGCCACCTTTGCCATAAACAGTCAGAGGGTGACCGATTGCGGCCTGAATACAGAAGCGGTTCAAAGCTGTACCAAATACACCGTCATAGTCCAGACGGTTAATTAACAGCTCATCCATACCTGTTTCTTCGGTAAGAACACCGTACACCACACCCTGGTTCAGGTCGGTGGCACGCAGGCCCCAAACGCGGCAAGCAAAATGAATGTTGTGAGAGTCATGCACCTTGCTCAGGTGGTAGAAAGAGCCAGGCTGCTTGGGATAAGGAAGGGTATCTTTGCGACCGTTGTGCTCAATGGTGATGTAGCCCTCTTCAATATCAATGTTGGGCGTACCGTATTCACCCATGGTCCCTAGTTTTACCAGGTGACAGTCGGGGAAGTGCTCGTGCATCACATAGAGCAAGTTCAGGGTACCCACCACGTTGTTAACTTGGGTGAGAACGGCGTGCTCACGGTCAATCATCGAGAATGGGGCCGATCGCTGTTCCCCAAAGTGCACGACAGAGTCGGGCTGGAACTGAAGCATGGCCTTCTCCAGGAAGGCGTGGTTGCACAGATCACCCACAAACAGGTCAATGCTCTTGCCGGTTAGGTCTTTCCAGCGCTGAAGACGCTGCTGAATCGGGGTGATAGGAGTCAGGGTCTGGATGCATAGTTCATTATCCCAGTGCCGTCTGACCAGGCTGTCTAAAATGCCGACTTCGTGCCCACGATTTGCCAGATAAAGAGCGGTCGCCCACCCGCAATAGCCGTCACCACCAATTACTAGGACTCTCATCTGCTTCAGCCACTTTATTGAATACTCCGCTTAATCTATCAGCTTTGTGTCCCCTTTGAGTCAATCGAGTTTTGAATCCAGATCTTTCTGATCCGGAACACAATGCATGTCAATTCTTCTAGAAGTCGAGTGATAATGCCACCCTACATTCGAGGAGTTGAGTGATGATTAGCATGGGTTATAAGTATGACTAAAGACTTAAGGGAAGCGTCTTAAATACCAATCCAAAGCATTATTGACCTTATAAGAAATTAAAGTATCAAGATGGGTGGTTATCAGAAGTTTAAGAAATAGTCATGCCAATCCAAGGTTGCCATAGGTGGCATGTTTATGGTGTGTGGCCTGAGCTTCAGACACAATACACAATTTTATGCTTTCAAACATGATGGACTTGCGTCAATCTAGTTCAACTGATCATAAATTTAGATAGGGTTTAAGGCGTGGGCGCTAAGCGCCCACGCCTTAAACCCTATCTAAATTTACAAGCCAAGGTAACAGCCAATTTTGATAGTGATAGGCGATCGCACAACGTCCAAAAACAGTGACATGGGATATTAAGCGTCCCCGTCCTGATGCCAGAGCCTGAGCCTATTAGAACAACTTCGCCTCTATCTTCGTTGTCATGTCTCGAATGCAAATTATAGAGGTCGCCACTAGAGTTTCCATCCCGTTTTAAGGATCTCTCCCCCATGATTGACCACACCTACTGCCAGACTATGGCGTCCTATAACCAATGGATGAATCAGAAGCTCTATAGCCTTTGTGCCACTTTGTCGGATGAAGAACGAAAGCGGGATGTGGGAGCGTTTTTCCAATCCATCCATGGGACATTGAACCATTTGTTGTATGGCGATCGCGTCTGGCTTAACCGCTTCTTAGGTGAGACGCTCTACCCGGTGACGTTAGGAGAGGAGTTGTATAGCAACTTCGAAGACCTCTGGCAAGAGCGTAAGCTCACCGACGAGTTTTTAGTGAAGTGGTCAGGCTTGATTTCAGATGAATGGCTGGCTCAGCCCTTGGAGTACACCAGCCAGATAGATCAAAAAACACGGGTTTTACCCACCTGGCTTCTGGTCACCCACCTGTTTAACCACCAAACTCACCATCGTGGACAACTAACGACCCTGTTACATCAGATGGGTCGCGACCCTGGGGCAACCGATTTGCCCTGGCTACCTCAATTGGAGCTTTACAGTCGCTAAAATCCTTCGACAAGGTTGCTGCTCATCCCTAAAGGAGACGAGCAGCAACGGGTCACCCCTTCCAGTTTTGTTTTGTGTAGGGTGCTTCGCACCCTACACAAAAACATAGGTTGCAAACTTAGGCCGCAGCCTACTAGCCGGGTTGACGCTCAACATGCCCTTCCATAGTGCTGTTGAGGTAGTGACCTGCCATGATGCTGCTGGAAATGCAGTAGCGATTTTCTGTAAGTTTGTGGAGGGTTTCAAAACCGGTGCGACGTTGGCGATCGCCTAACACCCAATATCGCTGCACAATGGATTCCGGTGCAATCCATCCTTCCCCTTCGACGCGACCTAGAACGCTGTGTTGTAACACAAAGGTATATTGACGCTCTCCCGCATTGAGCCGCCCCCGATATTGCAGAGCAATCTCCTCTCGCTCTGCATTCGGAAAAGCCAGCTTCGTGACCATCGTGAACCAGTTATCTCGGCTCCAAGCAATCAGGATTCTGCCCTTTACTGGGATGGGCATTCCGTCCCGCTCTAGCCAACTTCCTTCAAGTGTCCAGCGGCCCGCTTCGATCAAAAACGTGTGAGACACGGCAACAAGTCCTAAGGTGTTCCGATGAGATCCCCAAATGGCTCCGGAACGCTCCTCATCCTAACATGGGTGCCTCCAGGAGGTAGATGAATTTCCCCTAAGACAACGGCCTGGCGGGCACCGGTGGCAGCGGGTAAATTACCGGGGTAGTGGGATATTCGCCAGTATGCCAGGACGGCGAAAGCGATCGCCTCCTTAAAATCCGCATCGATTCCAGCGTCATCCGTAGTTTTGACGAGGGCAGACGGCAAAAGGTTCTGCAGACGGCTCAGCAAATAAGGGTTGCGGCTTCCCCCGCCACATACCAGCACTTCGTCGGGCAGTTGGGGGAGGAAGCGACGGTAGCTGTCAGCAATGGAAGCTGCGGTTAATTCCGTCAGAGTAGCCAGAAAATCGGCCTCTGTCAGGTTGTAGGGTTGAGCTTCTTGCCAGCAGCGAGCCAGAAAATCGGGGCCAAAAAGCTCACGCCCAGTAGATTTAGGCGGCACCTGCTGGAAATAGGAATGGGCCAGCCAGTGCTGGACGAGGGGCTGACAGGGAGTTCCCTGAGCGGCCCAGGCTCCGTTTTGATCGAAGCGTTGTTGCCCACCGGAAAGTTGCTGCACCGCCAGATCCAGCAGGCTGTTTCCCGGCCCGGTATCCCATCCCAGGAAGGTATCATTGCCCGATTGCCGAGAGGGCAGGTAAGCTACATTGCCGATGCCGCCAATGTTTTGGATGCAGCGATCGCACGTTTCATCGCGCAACAGAGCCACGTCCACTGGAGGCACCAGGGGGGCACCTTCCCCACCCGCCTCAACATCCGCTTGACGGAAGTTGTTAACGGTCAGCAGCCCTGTACGGTAGGCAATCCAATCTCCTCGCCCCAGTTGGAGGGTGTAGGCCAGCGAGGGGGTATCGGCAAGGGTGAGGGGACGGGGACGATGGAAGACGGTTTGACCGTGAGAACCGATGAGGTCGGCGGGGCCGTAGCGGGTTTGAAGTTGCAGGGCAGCGTCGGCAAAGGCCTGGGCGATCGCCTCATCCAATTCTGCGAACTCGGCCATGGAGATGACAGCACCACCACAAAGCTCAAGAATGCGCGATCGCACAGCCGCTGGGTAAGGAAACGTTTCGCCCCCGACAAAGCTAACTTGCAGAGCATCGGGAGGGCCGTCGAGACTCACCATGGCTGCATCAATCCCATCCACGGATGTTCCACTGATCAGCCCAATTACCCGCATAGCAAACCTCTGAAAAGATCTTGGAGAAGGTGTAGAAAAAATTATTTTCGTACCCATGGGCACGAAATGACTTAAACAGGAAGCTGGTTGATGCCTTTATTGGAGCCTACCACTACCAAAATGGAGTCCTTGGTAAGGCGCACGTTGGGATTGGGGTTAATTTCAAAACGGTCATTGTGGCACACCGCCAGAACATTGACGCCGTAGCGCGAACGCAAATCCAGATCCAGAATTGATTTACCGTCAAATTCCTTTGGCACGACCACTTCCACAATGCTGTGGTCGGGGTCGAGTTCAAAGCGATCGAGGATACCAGGGCGGGTGAGCGATCGCGCTAACTCACACCCCATCTCGTGCTCAGGAAATACCACATGGTCGGCTCCAACCCGATGCAGCAGCTTGCCGTGGACTTCGGAAGACGCCTTCGCTACCACATGGGGCACGCCCCCTTCCTTGAGATTCAGAGTCGTGATAATGCTTTCCTGGACGTAGTTCCCGATGGCTACGATGACTGTATCAAACTCGAACACGCCTGCTTCTTGTAAGGCAGCAGGCTGGGTTGAGTCCAGTTGCAGGGCATGGGCAGCAATTTCATCGGCGATCGCCTGATCTACCCGACGCTCATCAGTATCCATGCCCAGCACTTCATAGCCCAGGTTATGGAGGGTCATACATACGGCTCGACCAAAGCGCCCCAGCCCAATGACAGCATACTGGCGGTTGCTAGTTCGAAGGCTTTTGAAGAAGTTCAAAGAGTTCAGATTCACAGTTGAATCCGGGAATAATGTAGAGGTTGACCTTTCCAGCCTATCAGACCCTCAGAGATTCAAATTTGAGGCGTGTACGAAATATAGAGCTGATAAGGGCTCAACCCAATTCAAGACAAACAGGATTTACGCACTTGTGTTGTGGGTGAGGTGCTTTGCACCTCACCCACAACACAAGTGCGTAAATCCTGACACAATTTTTAGAGCTCAGCGTTTAAAGGCAGCGTCATATCCGCGCTCAAAGCTAATCCCAAACTTATCCAACTAATAGGTTCTCTTCGGGATAGCGGATTGCACTGGGGCTTGGATCTCCGAGAACAGCCGACATGAGGAGCAAAATCCCCACCCGTCCCACGTACATCGTGCCAATCAAGACAAGCTTTGACCAAACAGTGACGGTGGCGGTAATTCCTGTAGATAGGCCAACCGTCGCAAAGGCCGAAACTGATTCGAAGAGAACTTTGATGAACTCAAGTTCGGGATCCGTAATAGAGATCAAAATACTAGACAGCACGACTGTTGTGGCCGAAC
Organism: Leptolyngbya sp. PL-A3; assembly: GCF_039962325.1. Classification (NCBI taxonomy): domain Bacteria; kingdom Bacillati; phylum Cyanobacteriota; class Cyanophyceae; order Leptolyngbyales; family Leptolyngbyaceae; genus Leptolyngbya; species Leptolyngbya sp. PL-A3. The sequence goes on along the minus strand of NZ_JAMPLB010000028.1, from coordinate 46,515 downwards.
CAAATAACACTGCAACCGCTTTCAAAATCAAGCTCATAGGAATTTGACGGCGGTAACACAAGACTTCTTGCTTCCCTTGTAAAACCGATTTGGTACAGGAATACAACACTCGCACTGTCGTAGTTTTGATACCTCCCCCCGTACCACCGGGACTAGCGCCAATAAACATCAGGGCGATTGTAATGAATAGCCCCGACTGAGTCATATCGCCGTAGTTAATCGTATTAAATCCAGCCGTACGCGGTACGACTGACTGAAACCAGGCCAGGAGGAGACGCTCACCCGTGTTGTATCCTTCTACGACCTCCGGATTGCGATACTCCACAATGAAAAAGGCCAGGGTACCAACAATTAGAAGCGCCAGGGTCGTGCTGATGACGACCTTGAAATTAAGCGGCAATACAACCCGTTCTGGCCGTCCCTGAATACGGTCACGTATCCAGATAAACATCTCCATAATGACCTGGTATCCGATCCCGCCAAAAATAATCAGAAAGGTAATGACCAGATTAATAGGGATAGATGTTGCATAACCGATCAGGTTGTCGGAAAACAGAGCAAACCCGGCATTATTAAATGCGCTAACACTGTGGAAGAGGGCATACCAGAGCCCACTAGACCAACCATGGTCATGAACAAAGGTAGGGATCATCAGGAACGTGCCGGTCAATTCGAATAGCAACGTTAACCCAATGATGGATTTCACCAGATTCCTCGCTCCCGACAATCCCTCCTTATCCAGAGCTTGTTGAATAGCTAGCTTGTCTCGCAGCCGTAAACGCCGCCGCAATACTAACAGTAGTAACGTGTTAGCAGTCATATAGCCTAACCCACCCATCTGGACGAGAAGCAGCAGCATGGCCTGGCCAAAGGGCGTAAAGTAAGTTCCTGGATCGACCACTGCCAGACCTGTTACACAGACTGCCGAGGTAGACATAAACAGGGAAACAATGAAATCTCCCCACTGCCCACTAGTGATAGAGATGGGCAGCATTAGAAGCAGCGTCCCTACAGCAATGAAGGCTGCAAAACCCAGACAAATTGTCCGGGGGATGGTCATGGCGGGGCCAGAGAACATTAAACTCACGGGCAAATACTCATAGGAGGATCGGGCTGAGCCTTTGGGAAGATGGGGAAGCGATCGCCCATAGGGTACTCTCGCAACAGCGAATTTTACCCAATACCCTTATCCTTAGCCCTATCTGAACAATTAAACCGTAATCTATGACCCTCTCGCTGCAACAAAGAATTCAACACTTTTACGACCAATCCTCCGGCCTTTGGGAGCGAATTTGGGGAGAGCACATGCACCACGGCTACTACGGAGCCGATGGTCGCCAGAAGAAGGAGCGTCGCCAGGCCCAGATTGATTTGATTGATGAGCTGTTGCGTTGGGGCGAGGTGACTCAGGCCCAGAAGATTCTGGATGTGGGTTGTGGCATTGGTGGAAGTTCACTCTACCTGGCCGAAAAGTTTGGAGCAGAAGCAACTGGGATTACCCTCAGCCCAGTGCAAGCTCAGCGGGCCAGAGAGCGGGCGAAAGCAGCCGGGCTTCCAGCTCAGTTTGAAGTCGCCGATGCCCTGCACATGCCCTTTGAGGATGCCTCCTTTGATTTTGTCTGGTCACTGGAGAGCGGCGAGCACATGCCTGACAAAGTGAAGTTTGTGCAGGAATGCTTTCGGGTATTGAAACCGGGGGGACGCTTTATAATGGCGACCTGGTGCCATCGACCTATAGCTCCACCCGAAGCGCCACTCACCGTTGAGGAAGAACAACATCTAGCGAAGATTTACGAAGTGTACTGTCTGCCCCATGTGATCTCGTTGCCAGAATATGCTGAGATTGCCCAATCTACTGGCTTCCAGAACCTTCGGACGGAAGATTGGTCAACCGCTGTTGCCCCCTTCTGGGATGTAGTGATTGACTCGGCCTTTACGCCTGCGGCTCTCGTGGGGTTGGTACAGGCCGGATGGACGACCGTGCGGGCAGCATTATCTCTGGGATTGATGCAGCGGGGATATCAAACTGGCTTAGTACGCTTTGGGCTGCTAACAGGAACTCGCTAATGCCTCTATTTTTCAAGATTTCCTCACATTCCAGGCCGTAATGGTTTGTGAGGGCGGGTTTGGTCGGCCATCCTTACCCATGTCGTTGACCTTCTGACCAGATCCGCCCTCATTCTGGATGCACATCCATGCGAGGGCGGTTTTGAATGATAACCCTCTGTTGTGCAGTTGAGATAAGGGCAAAACTTGCCCGTACGAGTCTTCCCTACAAATTTTGTCGCGATCGCCAAATGTTTCCCAAGAGGATGGATGTAAAGCCACTATTCTCTTGAGTTCTCAAGGAGCTATCGGCATCTAAGGTGCCCATAAATCCCGAAAATTACAGATTTTCCCTATCTTTGCTCAGATTCCTGATCTGGGATTCCAGAGTAAAATCATCGCGTCGTAACCCAAGGGTTCCATGCGTCGGCCTGCTTCCCCTGAACCTCAAACCTCCCCCCAAAAATTCTTTTCCTCCTCTGCTCCCTCGGAACTGCGCGGCTGGCTCTACGCCTTCTGGAAGTTTTCGCGACCTCATACCATCATCGGAACAACCCTCAGCGTGCTGAGTTTAGCGACGATCGCCTGGGCTTTGGAGAGCGATCGCCACTCCTATCCCGCTCCCTTTCCCATCCTTTTTACACTCCTGGCCTGTCTTGCTGGCAATGTCTACATCGTCGGCCTCAATCAGCTTGAAGATGTTGCCATCGATCGCATCAATAAACCACACCTCCCACTGGCCGCTGGAGAGTTTACCCGTACCCAAGCTCGTCGCATTATCGGAGTGATGGGGCTGCTGGGATTGGCACTATCTGCATCCCAGGGAATGTGGCTGATGGGTACCGTTTGGCTGAGCTTGTTAATTGGAACGGCATATTCTCTGCCGCCCATACGGCTCAAGCGTTTCCCGGCATTAGCATCCTTTTGCATCCTGTCAGTGCGCGGTTTAATTGTTAACCTGGGATTGTTCCTGCATTTTCAGCACCAATGGAATCAGGGGATCGGCGATCGCCTATTCCTCCCTGCCCCTATCTGGGCATTAACCCTGTTCATTCTGGTATTTACCTTTGCCATCGCCATTTTTAAGGATATTCCTGACCTGGAAGGCGATCGGCAATACCACATCAGCACGTTCACCATTCGTTTGGGCCAGCGAACGGTATTTAATCTGTCGCGTTGGGTGCTGACTGCCTGTTACGGCGGGATGATTGTGGTAGCTCCCCTATTATCGGGAGTCAATGGTCTGGGGTTGATGATAACTCACGGGATTTTATTGGGGGTGCTGTGGTGGCACAGTGAACGGGTGGATTTGAAAGACAAAGGGGCGATCGCTCGGTTTTATCAATTCATCTGGAAGCTGTTTTTCCTGGAATATCTCATCTTCCCAGCCCTTTGTTTGGTCATGGGTTCGGTGTAGAGTTGAACGGTTAAGGTGATATTTTTCTTTGCGTAACGTTGCCCTATGGTGTCGTCGAAGCCCTGTGATATCGCGGTAGTTGGAGCCGGGTTGTCGGGTATTGTGTGTGCCCAACAACTCCAGCGGGCGGGCTACTCCGTCGTGGTCGTGGAAAAATCCCGTGGCGTAGGGGGCCGGTTGGCAACCCGCCGCCTGTCTGGTGTGAGTGCCGACCACGGTACCCGCTATCTGGAAGCGCAGGGTCCCTACACCGAAGAGTTGATTCCGATTTTGCGCGATCGTGACCTTGTGAAATCCTGGACGGAAGCTGTGCGCCATGTTAGCGCTACAGGCGAGATTAAACCTCCAGGAAGCGAACCCTATTATGTAGCTCCGGATGGCATGAACTCCGTAGCCAAGTTTCTAGCGGAAGGTTTGACCGTGTGGCGGGGACAGCGGGTTACTGCGCTCACCCCAACCCATTCCAATACCCGCTGGACATTGACACTGGAGCCGATGCCCGGCCATGCGATTTTGCCCTTGCGAGTGCGGGGAGTGGTGCTGGCCGTGCCGGCCCCTCAAGCCGCTAGTCTGTTAGAACCCCTCCTGGCAGACGGACTGCCAACGGAAATGCTGGAGTCGGTGCAATCGGTACAGTTTGATCCCTGTATTACGGCGATCGCAGTCTACCCCAGCGGGACTGAAACACCCGATGACCCTGCCTGGAATGCCCTGCATTTTGATGATCATCCTTCTCTAGGCTGGCTCAGCCTTGAGAGCCGAAAGCGGAATACGGATGGCCGTCGGGTTGTGCTGCTGCAAAGCAATGGCAGCTTTGCTCAAAAGTACCTGGAAGCAACATCCCTGGAGCCCATTGGGCGGGCACTGTTGCAAGAAGCTTCAGCCTTTTTGCCCGGGTTGGAGAAACCTGAAGCACTACAAGTTCACCGCTGGCGCTACGCGCGGGTACGCCAGGGGTTGGAAAACTGCCCCAGTGCAGCGGTTCCACTGCCTATCGTCTGCGCTGGAGACTGGTGCGGCGGTGACAACCTGGAAGCGGCCCTGGAGACTGGAGAAGCAGCAGCCTGGGCAATTAATGCTCGGCTGAAACAGCGATCGTTGGCGCCTGTAGACTTTGCCAGTTACGCCAACACGAAGTAGCAATTGAGCTTTCCAAAAAGAAGACGCCGCGTAATGCGCGGCGTCTTCTTTTTGGAAAGCTCATATTTCCTAATCTGCAGATGCATACAGCACTTTTCAAGCCTATGAGGTACAAGTTATTTTTGTGAGAGCCTCGCGGCGCGAGGCTCTCACAAAAATAACTGCATTTTATTCAAGCGCAAAGCGCTGTATTGAATGGGTATTAGAGGAAAGGCAAAGGCTAAAAAATATTGCAAATACTAAGAAAACATGAGTTTTGCCTTCCCCTTAGATAACATCCCGACATCTTGCCAAACCCTTGAAAAGCGTGAGTTTTTGGAGAAATCTCTATCCGAGGAAAGGCATAGATGCCCTGCGGGGGGGTGGTAGGGTAATCCTTGTGGGCGCCTACCTTTCGATGGATGCTCCACTTCTTTTTCCAAAGCTTCTGCACATTTTCGAAAAAAACCGATTTGGAGGGTTCCCCGTGGTCGCGACCCCTGAGCAAGTACACCAGTCCCCTAACGTTTCCTCTGGCAGCGATCGCGTCGCTGTTTTGTTGATGGGTTACGGTGAAGTGGAAAGCTATGACGATTTTGCCAACTACAACGAGCAGGCGTTGAATCTCCTGACGGCCAAGTTTGCTCCTGTACCTACCTGGCTATATCCGCCTCTTGCCAAACTCCTAGCGGTGTTTGATCTGCATGAGTGGCAGCATCAGCACGATCACTTCATCTCTCCTCACAACGCCATTTTTGAGCAACAGCGAGCAGGCATTGAGAAGGAACTGAAGGAGCGATGGGGCGATCGCATCAAAGTTTTCAAAGCTTTCAACTTCTGTGCGCCTTTTTTACCCAACCAGGTGATTGAGCAAATCCGCAACGAAGGCTTCGACAAAATTCTGATCTACCCTCTGCTGGTAGTGGATTCCATTTTTACCAGCGGTATTGCGGTAGAACAGGTTAATAACGCGTTGGCTAGCACTTACCAGGGCACTGAGCACTGGGTAAAAGGCATTCGCTACATTCCCTCCTTCTATAACGAACCCGAGTACATTACCCTTCTAGGGCGCATGGTGGAAGACAAGATCACCCATGATCTGGCTGTCGCCCACCTGCCTTCGCAAATCGGGATTGTGCTGATGAATCATGGCTGCCCCCATAAGGCCAAAGGCTTCACCTCTGGGATTGATGAAAGTCAAGCACTCTATGAGCGGGTGCGGGAGCAACTCATTCACCGCTACCCGCTGATCTCGGTAGGTTGGCTGAACCACCAGACTCCGCTGATTGAGTGGACGCAGCCCAACGCTGAGCTGGCTGCCAAGAACTTAATGGAATTGGGTGCAACGGCGATCGTCTTTATGCCTATTGGCTTTGCTACCGAGAACCATGAGACGTTGCTGGATGTAGAGCACATCATTCATGGTCTGCGTCGCAAGCGTCCAGATGTCACTTTTGTCCAAATGCCCTGTGTTAACGATCAACCGGAATTCTTACGGATGGCAGGGCGGTGGGCCGACCGCCACATTGGCGATTTGCTCTCAGCCAATGCTCTGGTCGTGAACCCATCGCTAGCAGCAGCACAGGCCAGCCATTTCCAGAGCCATTCCCACGACCATGGGCACAGCCATGACCACGGAAATGGCCACAGCCACGATAACGGTCATGGTCATAGCCATGACCATGGACATAGCCACGAACACGGGCATAGCCATAGTCATACCCACTAAACCGGGTTGTTGAAACGTGCTCCTTCACTAAGGAGTGCTGAAATCAGACTTAAGCGCTCAGCTCCCCAGATTTTTGAAGAATTTGGGGAGCTTCAATTTTGTCACAGCTAAGGAAATAGCCGCCTAGGATTTTATCTGTGATGTGGGTGATTTGCCTGCTTCGTGGGCAAACCACCCACATCACAGAGGTCATTTCATTACTGAAATCGCCTATTGCTCGGCAAACAGTAGGTTACCTCGGTAGCCTGTGACAAGGCGACTGCCGTCTTTGAAAACGTGGACTTCGATCTGGTCGCTGGCCCAGGTGATGCGATCGCGAAGCTCCGGGTTAAAAATATGCACCCGCTCATTGCTTGAAGAAACGGGCGAATCTGGCTGATTGATTGCCAGAGATTCCACATAAGGACCATCAATCAAAATATCCAGTTGCTCTAGCAACTCCGCGGCCCCAGCAGGGCCATACTCTGACTGCAACTCCTCTAGACGGAAGCCACTGAAGGACATGACATTCAGCCCTGCCGCTTTGATCTGTCGCGCCAGGCTAGCCAGAGCCGGAGCCTGCCAAAAAGGCTCTCCCCCAGAAAACGTCACACCTTCATTACGGGGATTGCTGAAGATACGATGCACTAGGGATTCAACCGACACTAACTCATTCACTTCAAATGACCAAGAGTCTGTATTGAAGCAACCAGGGCATTCCCGCAAGCAGCCCTGCACCCAAATGACAGCCCGGCATCCTGGCCCATTAACCTCAGACTCATCTACATAGCCCATGATGTTGAGGTAACCCGGCGGAATTTCCATCAGGGTTATAGATGGATTTTGGCGACGCATACGAACCTCCTTAGGAAAGCCGACGCTTCAGAATGGAACGCATTGAGCATTACTGGCAAGAATCTGGTTCTGAATGCGGGACGTAGAGTTTTAGACTCAACCTATATTCCGCCTCAGCAATGCTTGTTTTTAGACTAGTCATCAAAGGTGAGGAACTTGTGAGGAGGCGTATGGCAAATCCTATTGCTCTGGCAATAAACGTGTTGTGGGAGGTGTGCTTTACACACCTCCCACAACACACATGCAAAAAAGAAATCTGCCTTGCCGAGACAGCCATTTTTGTTAAGAATTATAAATAGTTTTCTCAGAATGGTATCGCATGACAAACCCCGTTGCTGAGGTTCGTGAGGCTTCGACTGCTGCTCTGTTGGGGCAACCCCGTCCGTTGTGGAAAGTAATGCTCTTCTCGGCCCTTACTGGCCTGATCTATTACGGCTATTACAAGTGGGTGATTCAGGATGAGCTGAAACGTTATACAGGCTCGGATTTTTCGGGGGCGATCGCCCTCCTCCCCTTCCTGTTGGGTGTCACAATTCCCCCTGCCCTCGCCACCTGGGACCCTGATGTGCCCGGATGGTTCGGTTGGCTGTCGCTACTGGGTGTCGTGTGGATCTACGTCGTGCAATTTCGCCTGTATCGCACAGTCAACCAGCTATATCGAGAAGCTGGGATGAAAGAACCGTTGACGGTATGGTGGCTGTTTATTCCTGGACTGAACCTTTGGGTGGGCCTGCGACAAATCCATTTCCTGAGCCAATATTGGGCCATGAAGCGACAGGACACGGTCGCGGATCCAGTTGCTGAAGCACTGCCCTTTTTCTTTTCTCCAGAGCTGCTGTAGCCGAAAGGCCTCGCCCAATCGTTTCGGAATGGATCGTTTAGGATCACAAACAATATTTGGAATGCCCTCTATGTCCTTGAACCTGCCTGTGCTGAATTGGCGATCGCTCCTCTCCCTCCTACTCATCATTCTGATGGGTTGGGTCAGTCCAGCTCTGGCGAACCCCTACGCCGCCCCGCCTCTTTCCTATAGCAACGCCGAATTGCATGGGCAGGATTTCTCAGGACAACGGCTGCGTCAGGCAGAGTTTTCTAACGCCCATTTGGATGAAACAAACTTCTCAGAGGCCAATGCAGAGGGCGCAGTATTCAGCGCATCGGTGATCACTCAAGCCAATATGCACGGCGCAATTTTGAGCGACGCCATGATGGATCAGACCAAGTTCAAGGATACGGATCTGAGTGATGCGGTTCTGAATAACGCCATCCTACTGGGCTCCACCTTTGAGAATGTAAACATCACCGGGGCCGACTTCACCGACGCCATGTTAGATGGTGCCCAGGTCAAAGACCTCTGCAAGAGCGCCAGTGGGGTAAACTCCAAGACGGGCATTCCTACACGGGAATCCCTTGGATGTCGAGATTAAAGCAGCATGGCTAAACGGATTGGGGTAATTGGGGGCGGACAACTAGCCTGGATGATGGCTCCGGGGGCCGCCCAGCTCGGGCTAGAATTGGTCATTCAAACGCCAGGTCAGGCAGACCCGGCAGTCGCGATCGCGCAAGGAGTTGTTACGGGGGCGATCGCGGATGCTAGTGCCACGGCAACCCTGGCACAACAGTGCGACGTTATCACCTTTGAGAATGAGTTTGTTGATCTACCGGCGCTGCAAAAACTGGCAGACCAGGGTGTGACATTTTATCCTCCCCTTAGCGCCATTCAACCCATTCTGGATAAATACGACCAGCGATCGGCCTTGCAATCCTGGGGAGTACCGACACCCAAATTTGCAGTAGTTTCAGAGCAAAGCGATGACGCAACCTTAAGCCAATTTGGTTTTCCGGTTGTGCTAAAGGCTCGACGGCATGGCTACGACGGCCAGGGCACCTTTGTGTTGAAAGATCTGGCCACGTTACAGGAAAAATTGAAGGACGCAGCACCGGATCACTGGCTACTGGAAGAGTTCGTGCCCTTTGAGCAGGAACTGGCAATCATGGCGGCACGTTCCCATACTGGCGACGTCGTCATTTATCCCCTCGTGGAGACGCAGCAGGTCGATCAGGTATGTCGTCGCGTTTATGTCACCCAGGAATGGGGTGGAGACATAGACACCCAGGCACGGGCGATCGCCCAAACCATTCTTGAGCAACTCAACTATGTCGGCGTTCTGGGCATTGAGCTCTTTTTGCCAGCCAACGGCCAACTCTCAGTGAATGAGTTAGCTCCCCGCACCCATAACTCTGGCCATTACACCCTGGATGCCTGCGAAACCTCGCAGTTTGAACAGCAATTGCGGGCCGTGAGCGGCCTTGCCCTGGGCAGCCCCGCTCTCCACAATGCTGGAGCAGTCATGGTCAATCTACTGGGATTTGAAAGCTCCGAGTCAGACTACAGCACCCAACGAGCTCAGCTAGCCGAAATTCCCCATGCCCATGTCTATTGGTACGGCAAAACCCAATCGCGGCGCGGTCGAAAGCTAGGACACGTCACGGTGGTGTTGCAAGAGGGCCAGGGACGCCAGGAGGCAGAGGCGATCGCTCAGCAAATTGAACAGCTCTGGTATCCCTCGTAATAGCCGAGCATGTGGTGTTGCACTGAGCGCCACACCACATGCTGGACTGACCCACTTCAGGGCTGACGCGTTCTTGCTGTGTATGATGTGCTTTCCACACCACACACAGCAAGAACGCGTAAATCTTAAGTTTGTTCAAGCTTGAGGACGGCGTGGATTAATACCCAGGAAACGGTTGATCGTACTGGCCAGCTCTAATTGTTGATTTTGATCAGCACTTGACATCAGTGGCAGCATTTCGCCAGATTGTAGAATGAGCCGGGTTGTGTAAGGGCGATCGCTCTCCCCATCCTTTGAGCGAAACACACGCACCTCTTCCACATCCTGAAATGTCAGCTCTCGCCTATCTACACTTGACCCCGCAATGGTTCTCTGCCATTGAATCTGTTTGGAGCGCCGATCAAACGTACAAAGATCAGGGTGGGCCTTGTTCCAGCCCGTTGCCAGAATAACACCCCCCAAGCCAACGAACAGAAGCCCTAGCGGATAGGCAAACCAGCGAGCATCCTGTTTCAGGTTAAATGACGGCTGGGAGGGATCCTCTAGGAAGACATTGATGGCATCAACTTCCATTTGCCTATCGTCTTGAGACGGTGACCATCCCTGGGTTAGGGGGATACGCTGGCCGCTGGTCAGCAAGGAGATACGGTAATTTTGCCCCTGCGCGTTGCTACGCGTTTCAACTTCAGCTCCCTTTAAGGGAGGGAGGGGGGTTTGTGACTTTCTCAGCAGAGTTTGGTTCGAAATCTGACAGCTCACCTCGGTAGGTGTGGTGCGATCGCACATGAGCTCAGCCGTCTCTCCCAACAAGACCATCGATGCCAGCCCTGAGAAGACAAAGGGAAGGGCGATCGCCACCCGCCAGAGCTGAGTCAGCAACCGGTTCTCTTGCAGCTTTAAATAGGTGGGAGTCTGCTGAACAATCCGCATAGTGGAGCTGAAAAATCGGGATGACTGGATTCGAACCAGCGGCCCCTTCGTCCCGAACGAAGTGCGCTACCAAGCTGCGCTACATCCCGTAGTCACTGATCCAGGTTATCACAGTTGGGTAGAAGTGGGTGTGTTGAGTCAGCAATGCCAGCAGTTCTCATTATGAGCTTCAAAGCCAAGATTGCGCGCCCGACGGGCGCGCAATCTTGGCTTTGAAGCCTGAAAACCGCTTGCCTTCGGCAAGCGGTTTTCAGGCCTAATTCCATACTGAGAATTGCTGCAGCAATGCGCACCCAACACACCCATGCAATTCCGCTGGACTGCTAAGATCAGTTTTGAAGTTTTTTTTACAACAAGCGTGACAGTCAAGCCAGATTGGTTGCGGGTCAAAGCACCCCAATGGGAACGGGTTGGAAACGTTAAGGACATCCTGCGGGATTTGGAGCTGAATACCGTTTGTGAGGAAGCCTCCTGCCCCAACATTGGCGAGTGCTTTAACGCGGGGACAGCCACGTTTCTAATTATGGGGCCAGCCTGTACTCGGGCCTGTCCCTATTGCGATATTGATTTCGAGAAGAAGCCAAAAGCGCTTGACCCAACCGAGCCCGATCGCCTGGCCGAGGCCGTACGACGGATGAACCTGAACCATGTAGTCATCACCTCGGTAAACCGGGATGATCTACCCGATGGGGGCGCGACTCAGTTTGTACGCTGCATCGAGGGTATACGAAAGGTATCCCCAAAAACCACAATTGAAGTCTTGATTCCAGACCTGTGCGGGAACTGGGATGCCCTCACCACTATTTTGCAAGCCCAGCCAGAGGTGTTGAACCATAACACCGAAACCATCCCTCGTCTCTATCGCCGGGTGCGCCCCCAGGGCAACTATGAGCGATCGCTCGAACTCCTGCGCCGAGCTCGGGAACTAGCCCCCTGGACTTACACCAAATCCGGCATCATGGCAGGGCTTGGAGAAACAGATGAGGAAGTCTATCAGGTTATGCAGGATCTACGCGCTGTGGATTGTGACATCCTGACCATCGGGCAATACCTGCAACCCAGCGCCAAGCATTTGGGTGTAGACACGTTTGTCACGCCCGAGCAGTTTGACCGTTGGCGGCAACAAGGTGAGGCTATGGGCTTCTTGCAGGTGGTGTCGTCACCTTTAACCCGAAGTTCTTACCATGCCGAGCAAGTGCGCCTGCTTATGGAACGTTACCCCCGAGTAAAGCCTATCTATGGATAACACTCCAACACTGCCCACTGAGGTCATTCTCAGCCACTCCTGTGAAACGGTGGGGCGGGTACAGTTGGATTGGAACCCTCAGCCAGGAGCCTATTTCGATCTGGAAGGCAAAACCTACACGGTCTTAGAACGGCGCCATCGCTACCAGCTCAAAGCCGGACGCTACCATTTGCATAAAATTGCCCTCTATGTGCAAACGGTGCAACGCCCTGCCGAAACGACCTGGGTCGGTGGGCGATGGGTCATGGGAAATGCGACCTGTCGCTACAACGCATCCTCTGAGCTGGTGCGCTGTGCTGTAAACCCTGATGGCCCCTGTGCCGGGTGCCGCTATTATGAGCGAAACAGTTAAGGCTCTGCCTTTTGGGCGATCGCACCCCGGCGATCGCTACCCTACAGTCAAGGCGTAGACTAACATTTTCCGAAGGGGAGTTATGGCTAGCAACGATGGGCGCAAGCGCCAAATTCTAGATCATGTAAACCGTACCAGCGGCACCGTCATCCGTAGCACTTCTCAATCTGCTGAGGAGAAGAAGCGCCGCATTCTCGACCATGTTAACCGCAGTCAGGGGTAGAACTACAGCCCATCTCTGAGCTCGTGTAGCAGGTTCACCTGCTACTTGTAATCCCTTATTAGCTCAGCTCAATCAAATGTAGAATTTCAAAAAGCTGTGCCATCTGCCTTGCAGGTGGCACAGCTTTTTGAAATTCTATGTTGAATTACACCTACCTAACCTCAAGCCGGGATAAGCCAAGTACCCACAAAAAGTTCTCAAGCTGATTTAGGTCACTTATCAGCGTTGAAATGATTTGGGGGTTTTGTAATACGGCTTTCGATAACGCAGAAAGGGGGCCTCTATAAATTTCATGCTTAGCATTCCGATGGGAACCATGGCTAAGAAAACAATGATGGAAATTGGTAGTGCCACATAGAAATCAGAAATATCCAATAGGTGTTTATCTATATACTTTGCCACATCAAAAACAAAGAAGTAATGCAATAAATATAGAGAATATGAATACTCACCAATTGTAGATAAGGTATTCGATAGGATGCCTTGCTGATGAGTAAATGAAGTTTCATACCATGCTATGAGTGCAGCGAAAGTTATCCCTTCGGCTGTTGGTAGCCAAATCCAAATTGATGAATGTGAGGGGTATCCTTCAAGCATAGAAAAGCCCCCATTTACGTTGAACCAGTAGTAGATTGACAAGAAAAAAGCAGAGATAAATGCAATGAGAACATGGTTCTTTTTGAAGAAACCACTCCAATAGAAGCCAAGAATTCCAAGTACAAATTGATCAATTCGACCTAAAATTGTCCAGTAGGCAATGCTCTGGACCTCACCTTGAATAGAAAAGAATAAAGTTCGAATTCCAAATGCTAGAGCGATAAGTAGTAGTAAGAATAATGATGATCTTTCCTTAAGAGCTCGAAGAATCGGAAGAAGAATATAGAAATGCAATTCTGTAGTAATTGACCAACCGCCATTCGGCCAGGTCGGCAGTATAAAGCCTTCAATAAAAGTAAGTAAAGTAAGTACTACAACATATTCCTCTCCTTGAAAAGCTTTTAGAACTGCACTTAATACCATTACCAGTATTAGCAAAGGAAACAGTCGAAGAACTCGATTCCGTAGAAATAGACGATAATTGATTGACTCTTTATTGTGTAACAGCTTCGCAAAAAGGTAGCCACTTAATGTCATAAAAAGGGCTACACCTACATGCCCTTCATCAATAAGTACGAGTGGCCCCCAAAATGGAGAGCCTTGTAATGGAACGGGATGTCCATTCCCATGCATGAAGTGCCATTCAAAAACAAGAAATAGGGCAATGGCACGGATATGATCAAAGGCGACGTAATGTTCGCCAGATGTAGATTTCATACAAGATTTTCTAGTTTGGTAGTGCACAAAAGAGGAGGTGTGGTGAAGTTACATAACCCTTCATCACACATTACTAGGCTAGTAAGGAATATTGATCATTAATATCCATAACCATGAATTTCACGAGGAAAGATGCATTCCACTTTTACAGAACTAAGAAGGTTTCCGCATAAAATTAATCTGCAGTATAGTTGGCTGCCCATGAAGTCATTAGGCCAACTACATTGCCAGGCCATTTCGTTACTGAAAATCTCTTAAAAACTTACATTTATCAGACATTTATAAGCTTTAAATGGGACGCACCCTCAATCATCAGCGTGCCACGGAGCATTAGACGTATCCTACAAACGTGTTGAGTTTGGCTACAATGCTCTATTGGCATCTCTGCCTGTTTGTATTCCCTTGGTACAGCCGGAATTTAGCAGGTATGCTGAAGTGTCCTGGATGGCAGAGATTTGGGCAAACCTATCCCGACGGCTTGGAATAGTGCCAGAGGATGGGTATGGTTGTGCCATCTCACTAGCACCGCCGCCCCCGTAAACCCACCCCTTATCGCTACTACGCATGATCGAAGCGGATCACTTAAGCAAAGTTTATGGCAGCACCTCGGCGATCGAGGATGTCACCTTTTCCGTTGAGTCGGGAGAGATTTTGGGTTTCCTAGGGCCAAACGGAGCGGGAAAGACGACAACAATGCGTATTCTGACCGGCTATCTTCCAGCCAGCCAGGGTACTGCCCGCATTGCCGGGTTTGATGTCCATGAAAATTCTATGGCTGTTCGCCAAAACATTGGCTATCTGCCCGAAACCCCACCCCTCTATACGGATATGACTGTAGAGGGGTTTCTCTGGTTTGTAGCCCGGTTGAAGGGCGTAGCGGCGGGCGATCGCCCCACCCGCGTCACTGCTGCCCTGAAGCGCTGCAACCTGGAGGAAAAGCGCCAGGTTTTGATCCGTAAGCTCTCTAAGGGATTTCGGCAACGGGTCGGCATCGCTCAGGCCCTCGTTCACGACCCTCCAGTCATCATCCTGGACGAACCTACCGTAGGTCTTGATCCGCGCCAAATTATTGATGTTCGCAATTTAATCAAGAGTTTGGCAGGCGATCACACCATCATTCTCTCCACCCACATCCTGCCTGAGGTCAGCATGACCTGTAGCCGGGTCGCCATTATCAACAAAGGCCGGGTGGTAGCCACCAATACGCCTGACCAGTTGGTCACCGAGATGTATGGCGGCAACGGTTACGAATTGGAAGTCGATGGCAATTTTGCCGCTGTCGAAGCCACTTTAAAGAACCTGCCCGAAGTCCGTTCGGTAGAGAGCCTGCCAGATTTGTCATTAGCGGAGGGACATTATCGTTTGCGGGTGATGACTGATGGCCCTGATGATTTGGGACGGCAGGTATCAGCCGCAGTCGTGGGATCGGGGCTGGGCCTTTATGAAATGCGCCGCATTCGCATCAGTCTGGAGGATGTGTTTCTGGAGCTTACAACTCAGGAAACGAGCCCTGAGGATGTTGAATCTGACACTGAGTCAGAATCGGAGCCGATAGCGACCCCCATCGAACCCACCCTATCCCCCGAATCTGAGGAGGACGCCTAGATGTGGATTATTTGGAATAACGTTCTGGCGATCTATCGGCGGGAATTACAGAGCTACTTTGCCTCACCCTTCGCCTATGCGATCGCCGCTATTTTTTGGCTGCTGAGCGGCTTTTTCTTCGTTGTAGTACTACTTGGCCCTGATGGTCTACTGAGCCAGGTAGCCTTCCGCGACCAGGCAGGGATAACAGAACCGCCTATTGATGTGCCCTACCAGTTCCTCAGTATTTTTCTAAATTTGATTGGGTCACTTTCCCTGTTCTTGCTGCCCATGCTCTCCATGGGTCTTTACTCGGAGGAACGTAAGCGAGGCACCCTGGAGCTGTTGGCTACATCCCCCGTCACAAACTGGGCCGTCTCTGTGGGGAAACTGCTAGGGGTCGTCACCTTCTTCCTGACGATGACCCTGCCATTGATGCTTTACGAAACGATTGTTTTTAGCGCCTCCAACCCTCCTGCTTCATTTCGGGTGATGGTGTTGGGGCACGTGGGCCTGCTGCTGATGGCAGCCAGTGTTCTCTCCCTGGGGATGTTTCTCTCGTCTCTCACCGATAGCACGATCCTGGCGGCCATTCTGACATTTGCGCTGATGCTGCTGCTATGGGTGACCGACCTGATCGCCAATAGCTTGACTGGGCCAGTCGGTGAGATCATTGGCAATCTCTCCCTGGTGAGGCACTACACCGATCTCAGCCAGGGCCGGCTTAATACGAGTGGTCTGGTACTATTTGCCAGCTATATTCTGTTGGGCATTTTTCTCACGGCTCAATCCATTCAGGCATTCCGCTATCAGCGCTCCTAATTTCTGCTTAATCCTTGCGTTTCCTACTTTATGAAATCCTGGAAGTCCTGGTCTCGCTACACTCGATACCTTTATTGGCCCGGCCTGTTTCTACTCGTGATGGGGCTGACTGCTGGCCTGGTAGCTAGCAGTTGGGGGCCCTTGCCTCTGAGCTTGATTGGGATTGGACTGGCCATCTTGCTGGCCTGGCTACTCATCCGGCTGGATAATGTGCAAGGCGCCTGGGAACAGCGCTCTACACAGGAGGGTGCGAATGCAGCGATCGCCACCGTAGCCGTTCTCGCCATTTTCCTCCTGATCAACATTCTGGCGAACCGCTATAACAAAACGCTGGATTTGACCGAAAACCGAATTTTTACCCTGGCTCCCCAAAGCCAGGAAGTGGTGAAGGGATTGCAACAATCCACCCAGGTGTATCTGTTCGACCCCATTCCCAATCCCCAGGATCGGGCCTTACTAGACAACTATGAGCGCCAGAACCCCGAGAAGTTTGACTATCGCTATGTCGATCCTCAAGCGGAACCCGGTGTAACCCAACAGTTTGGGGTGCAGAACCTGGGCGAGGTCTACGTGCAGCAGGGTGAGCGCCGCCAATTGGTGCAAACCGTTACCCCCGAGCAACGGCTGACGGAACCTCGGCTGACCAACGCATTGGTACAGGTAACAAGCGATCGCAAACCCAAGGTTTACTTCATTCAAGGACATGGCGAGCGTCAGTTGGAAGCTGGGCAGGGAGGTTTATCCCAATCGCTACAGAACTTGCAGGGAGAAAACTTTGATGCGCTCCCCCTGAACCTAGCCAGCAACGCTCAAGTGCCGAAGGATGCAGATGTGCTGGTGTTAGCAGGACCACAGCGGGCCTTGCTACCGGAAGAAAAAGCAGCGTTGAATTCCTTCCTGAAAACGCCGCGTGGGTTGATGGTGCTGGTTGATCCCCAAACCGATCCGAAACTGGATGATCTGTTAAAACCCTGGGGTATAGAGTTGGGCGATCGCATTCTCTTTGAACCCGCCGCCGGCCGCGATGGTGTCGTCACAGTGATTAATCAGTATGGCCAGCACCCTATTACTCAACAGTTAGGCAACGGCATCTCCTTCTACCCGCTAGCAATTCCTCTACAGATTACGGAAGCCAAAGGAGTACAGGCATCCCCACTCCTGATTACAGGGCCTGAAACGGAAGCCCGAGCTGTAGGGAGCGATGGGGCTCTGCTGCCGGCTCCAGAGTCAGAACCACGCGGCAGCTTCACGGTAGGAGCTGCTTTTACCCGCCCCGTGGAGACAAAAGCGGCGAAACCGGACGGAACAAATGCGGCCCCCGCCGAAACCCGTTTAGTGGTGATTGGCAACTCTAGCTTTATCACGGATGGTTTTGTGAACCAACAACTCAACCGAGACGTGCTACTCAATGCGATGAGCTGGCTGAGCCAGGAGGAGAACGCAACGCTCACTATTCGAGCAGCAGAACCTACCAATCGGCGCATTGTACTATCGCCAGAGCGCCGAGTTACTCTGGCCGTTGTGGCGATGGGATTGCTGCCCGCCCTTGGCTTTGCTCTGGCTGTGGCTATCTGGTGGCGACGACGGTAAGCGCCCGGACGTGATTAGGAAACAAACCTGCATAGGGATGCCAAATTGTCATGGCTAACGTTGCATTCTGGATGAATTGAAGAAGGTTGACGTATGAAACTGCAACGTCGAAATTTACTGCTAGTCGGAGTGGCACTGGGTTTAGGAGCTGTAACCCTATTAACCCAGAAGCCTCAGACGGAATCTGCGACCGCTGGCACAACGGATTTGTTTGGGTTTGAAGAGGCGCAGGTCAAAGCGCTGACAGTGCAGGTGAATGGGCGATCGCTCGCCTTTGAACGCGACAAGAACAAGGTCTGGCAAATGACCAAACCTGATAAAGCAGTAGCCAATGATGCAAACGTGGCGTATCTGGTGAACTTGCTCGCAACGGGGGTACAGAGCGATCGCCCCCTCACAGTCACTTCCGACAAGCTGGGCACTTATGGTCTAGATAAACCCTACGCCACTCTCGATGTCACCCTGGAGAATGGCGAAGCTCACAAGCTTGTATTAGGCACATACAACTTCAACCGGGCTAATCTTTACGCTCTAATTGATTCCCCTAAAGAACTTCCAGAAGAACTGAAGGTTGCCTTGGTTTCTCCAGACTTTGAAGTTGCGCTGAACCGACCTCTCAATGACTGGAAACAGCCCTAACTTCGCTATCACCTTTCAAGCATGGAATCTAAGGAGGTTTCTGCATAAGAATCTACCCAGGATGTTGGTGCTTTGCCCGCAAAGCGGGCAAAGCACCAACATCCTGGGGGTAATTTCATTGTTGGAAATCTCCTAAAGCTTTTTTGTCATAAATACACTATTGGGATCATTAATGTAGTCCCCAAAGGGACCCCGGTACTCAAACCCGTATCGTGTGTACAGAGCACGCGCTGGAGCAAATTCTGGAAAGGAGCCTGTCTCTAAATAGAGACAATCGTAAGCTCGCTGCTTCGCTTCTTGAAGGATGTGTTCAAGGATTTTTGAGGCAACACCTTTACGACGGTAGGTATTAGCCGTACGCATAGATTTGATTTCACCACTCTTGGCATCCAGCTCTTTCAATGCTCCACATCCCAATAATTCATCGCCTTCCCAAGCGCACCAAAAGGTAATGTTGGGCGATCGCAACCCCTCCAAATCAAGGGCATGAACGCTTTCAGGTGGAGATATCTGGCGCATATTTTCAAGATGTTCCTGGAGCAAGGTTGCGATCGCCTTGCCCGTTAGATCATCTTCACGAATTTCCATAAACCTCACCTTTCATGTTTGTACAAGAGGTAGTGTGTGACGCCTACGCGCTACACACTACCTCTTGTACTTAATCAACTTGAATACTGCAAGATAGGGCTAAGCAATTGAGTCAAAGGCTATAGCCAGTACAAAGATTAGATTCCTGAACCTGGCATGATTTGGGAGGGGATTTAGGATGTGTTTTGGCGATCGCTTTTCACACGGATGGTGTAGTTTTTGGCGTTGCATCCCCTAGTCAGCAATGCCCAGCTTTTCGTACACCCGAATACTGGTTGCTAAAAATGGGTTGTTTGAGGACGCTGCAAAGCTTTGCCCTCAAACAACCCATCATTCAAAATATGCAGTGTCTACTTCTGCCGCAGGCTCTCAATCTGGGCCACAACGGCCAGGCTTTCTTCAAATAGCACATCCCGGCCCCACCGCTGTAATTGCTGGCCCATGAGGAACTCAGCCTTCTGGTCAGGCATAGCTGTTACTTGCTCCGTCCGGCTAAACTGAGCACCGCCACCTGACTCCATTCGCATACAGCCGGTAGTTTCAGAGCAGAGAATAGTGGCGCAGTTGGCGTTGGGATTAGTGGAGGCCATCCGCAAGCCGATCAGGTCGCCCACAATTTCACCAGGGTCGCCCACGGGAATGGCGGCCAGTTCTGCCTCAACGATGCGGCCATTAGCCCCTTTAAAGGTAATGTGCTTCAGATCATAATCCTGATTGGATTCTGTATAGGTCAACGGTTGCCAATTCAAGCGGCTAGCCAACCACCCCAGGAACAGGAATGATTGGGCCGCGTTGCCCTTTTCGTAGTCAATAGTGATGCGATCGATATCCACCAAAGATTCACGACGCTCTGGGGGATCGTAAGCCGCCGCTGTCAGTTCTTGCCAGATAGAAAGGCGATGCCAGTTGAGATCCGCTACATAGGTTTCCTCCTCCACCAGCTCGTGCATCTTCACGAATTCTGATTCAGGGTCGCTGAAGTAGCTGGAGTCCAAAATTAAACAGTGAGATTGTTTAGCGAGTTTCTGGAACAGCTCCTGCTCAGGATTGGGAGTAGCTTTCCACCAAACAAAGCGAGGCAGCTCCGGAATCATCAGCGATGACACCAGGTCACCCATGCGATGAATCGCTTCCTTAGACCCTCGCAGAGTGATGTATTCACAGCACACCATCCCTGACAGACCATTTTTCTGAATGGGACAGTAGGCCGATACCTGAGCTGTAACGTTGTCAGTACCGCCAATTTCAGGACAGAGGGTGATGATTCGGCAAGGATTTTGAGCGGCGATCGCATCGCTGATACTAAAGCCTCGAGAATTGAGATTACTCAGCTGCCGCTTCTCAGGAGGCAGCTTCGACACCTCATCCCGTAGGCGCTGGAGGGTATCGGGATCAACCCGGCCTGTCACTTCCATACCAAAGTTTTTCTGGGCAGCCTGAACAGCCGCTTTCGTATACGGGCCGTGGATACCGTCAATTGGGCCATTGTAGAACCCTAAAGCCGCCAGCAATTGCTGAAACTCCTCGGGTTCATAGATCACCATACTGAAGGTTGTGGCGCGGGTTGCCACAGGAGATATGTTATCTCCCGCCTGATTCAGCCAAATTTGACTCAATTCGGCTTCAATTTCACCAACGGAAATATCTTTGGGTTTTTGCAGTGCAACAAGTGGAGTAGTCATAGCGTTTGTGGGAGCTTCAGTGATTAACAAGCGTTTCCGGCAACTTCGAACCCCAGCTCTCTCCGGCAACCCGGTGCCTGCTGGATAATAGATATGGCTCAGCTTACAACCGACGCCATCGACGGCCATCCCGATTTAAGAGTAATTCTGCCTCGACTGGCCCCCAGGTTCCGGCCTCATAGAACGGAACTGCATCCGGAGCTGCCGGAGCATCCCACACCTCCAGAAGCGGCGTCAGAATACGCCAGGCTGCTTCAACTTCGTCGCCCCGAGTGAACAATGTCTGATCTCCCAACATGGCATCCACCAGCAGACGGCTGTAAGCATCTGTACTGGGTTGACCGAAAGCCGTGTCATACCGGAAGTTCATATCTACCGATCGCGTTCTTAACGAGTTCCCCGGCGTCTTCACCTCAAAGCGAATGGAAATACCCTCGTCCGGCTGAATCCGCATAGCCAATACATTCGGGTTCGCCTGCTTAGAAGCCGACTGGAACATCAGAAAAGGCACTTCCCGAAACTGAATAGCAATCTCAGAAACCTTCTTGGGCATCCGCTTTCCAGTTCGCAGGTAGAACGGCACCCCTTTCCAGCGCCAGTTGTCGATATTCAGTTTGATTGCGGCAAAGGTGGGGGTCGTGGATACAGGCGTTGCTCCTTCTTCGTCCCGGTAACCTGGGACCTGTTCCCCCTTCATCCAACCGCTAATGTACTGCCCTCGAATAGCAGCCGTGTCAATGTGTTCAACATCAGCCAAGCGTGTAGCTTGCAGCACCTTCACCTTTTCGTTGCGGATGCTATCTGCGAGCAGGGCGTTGGGCGGTTCCATGGCCGTCAGGCAGAACAACTGCATCAGATGATTTTGCACCATGTCACGCAGGGCCCCCGACGTCTCGTAGTAGCCTGCGCGCCCTTCCAGCCCCACCGTTTCTGCCACCGTAATCTGAACATGGTCTACGAATTGGCGATTCCACAGCGGCTCGAAAATGGCGTTGGCAAAGCGAAACACCATCAAATTCTGTACGGTCTCTTTGCCCAGATAGTGGTCAATCCGGTAAATTTGCGACTCAGCACAAACCCGCTGCACTACCTGATTGAGAATTTGCGCTGAGGTTAAGTCTTTGCCGAAGGGCTTTTCAATGATCAGCCGTTGCTTGCGTGGATCGACCAGCATTCCCGCAGCTCCCAATTGCTGGGTTGCTTCTCCAAAAAAGCGGGGCGCAACGGACAGGTAAAAGACGCGATTGCCCCGGGTGTTGCGTTGGGTATCGACTTCTTCTAAAAACTCCCGTAACCGCTGGTAATCCTCAGGCTGGTCGATATTACCAGGGCAGTAAAATAGGCCCTTGGCAAAATCATTCCAGATTTCCTCATTGCGAATGCCACCCCCAAACTGCTCAACCCCTTCCCGAAGGTGTTCCCGGAAAAAATCGGTACTCCATTCCCGCCGGGCTACCCCCACGATGGAGAGCTCGGGGGGTAGCCGCCGCTCCAGACGCATCTGGTACAGAGCCGGTACCAGTTTGCGCTGGGTCAGATCGCCCGTCGCCCCAAAGATGACGAGGATCTGCGGTTCGGGAATGCGGTCTTGCTGTAAGCCAACGCGAAGGGGGTTTTCGAGCAGGGTAACCATGCGATCGCTCCTGAGGATTTAGATAGACCAGAAGGGGAGAACTCGGACTAAGAGGCAGCACTCGCCCCTGCCCGTTGTTTTTGTACAAAAGATTCCACCAATGCCACATCTTCCCGACTACCGATCACCAGCGGTGTCCGTTGATGAATTTGGGATGGAACCACGTCGAGAATATCTTGGGTGCCAGTGCTGGCTCGTCCACCCGCCTGCTCCATCAAATAAGCCAGAGGGGCCGTTTCATAGAGGAGACGTAGCTTACCATCAGGCTTGGCTTCCGTACCGGGATAAAGAAATACTCCACCCTGGAATAGAATGCGATGGAAGTCACCAACCAACGCCCCACCATAGCGGGCCGTATAACCCTCCTGTTGGTGAACGTAACGCACAAACTCCCGATAGGATTCATCCCATTGCCAGAAGTTGCCCTCATTTACGCTGTAAGTCGGGCCATGAGCTGGGGTCTGAATATTTTCATGGGAAAGGATAAACTCACCCAGACTAGGGTCCAGAGTAAAGGCATGCACTCCCGTGCCGATGGAGTAGACCAGCATGGTGCTGGGGCCGTAGAGGATATACCCGGCAGCAATCTGGTTCCGTCCATGGCTCAGCAAATCCTTCGCTTCACCGTCCAGATCATTGCCCACCTGCCGCCGCACCGCAAAGATCGACCCAACGTTAATGTTGATGTCAAGGTTAGACGAACCATCAATGGGGTCGTAAAGCAGCGTATAACGCCCAATGGGACAGTTCTCGGGAATGTAATAAGGCTTCTCCATCTCTTCGGAAGCCAGCCGACACACCAGGCCGCTTTGCTCAAAGACAGAGATAAAAACCTGGTTGGCAAAAACATCCATTTTTTTCACCTCTTCCCCCTGGACGTTGGTACCTCCAGTGAAGCCAAGAGATTCTTCGACTAGCCCAGAGCGGCTAAGGCGACGGGCGATTAGCTTTCCGGCCAGAGCAATGCGATTCATTAGGGCGCTGAGGTCCTGGGCATCGGCGGAGAAGCTTTGGAGTTGTTGTAGTACGTGCCGCGACAACGTAGTGCAGTCGCGTTCAATGCCGTACTTATGGTTAAGTGCTGAGTCAAGCATGGGCTTCCTGTGCCAGTAAAGAGCAACTTCAGCCTGGGTACAGACCAAATGGAGATACTGACCAATGCGAAGGGAGGCTATTGACAGTACCTCTCGACTCCTATCTTAGGGAGCCATTTCAGGAAAGGGGGGTTTACTTTAGGTCATCTATAGAAATTCGCTCTTCCGAATGATTGTGCATGAGACTTATGTATTGATGTGATACCCGGCGGGTTTCACACCACACACATCTCATCAATACGAAAAAAACGGGTTGGAGAACTGTGTTCTCTAACCCGTTTTCAGATTGATTTTAGAATCCTGCAGGAGCCTGCTACGACTCTGATGAGGTCGCTGAAGAGGAAACAGCGTCTTTTTGCTTGGCGCGCTCTTCTTTCTTCTTGCGATCAGCTTTCAGAATGTCTTCTAGCACAACTTGAGCCTGGGCAAACTTATCCAGATTACTGCGATAAAGTTCCAGGTCCTTCTGAAGTTTGTCTGTGGGCAGCTTCAGGGGCTGAGCTACGGATTCAAGGAGAGAATCACGCTGTTGGGCGTCTTTGGCGATCGCCGGATTCATTTGCTCCAACAACGTAAACAGGCCTACCGCAAACAACCGGTTGTACTTGAAGTTTGGGTTTTCAGCAATGCCCCGCAGCTGTGGGAACAACCCATCTCCATGCAGCGAACCCAAGTTCTGCAGATTGCTTTGGAAGCTTTCGACGGAAAGCGAGGCGGCTTCAGAGCGCAGTTGCTCGGCCTGCTGGCGATATTGGTCAGCGTTGCCGCCAACTGCCTGGCATAGGGAACTGAAAATTGATGTTTTGTCGGTTTCGGGGCGGTAGCCCTGCATGAAGCGATCAAATGTCGTGACAACGCCCAACGCGTAGATGGGGTCGTAACGAAAATCTGTGTTCACCGACAGCAAATGCATTTCTACCATCAGTTCTTCCACAATCCGGCGATAGATGGAATTGATGGGCCGAGTATGGGCGTTGTAAAAGGCTCGCTTGGTATCCGAGACCGTTCTGACTTCGTTCACAGTCAATGCCTGGCTATCTCTATAGATCTCAATTATTCCACAGGTAATCCCCGCAATTCCAGGATCTTACCCAGAACCTCTCTTCAGAGATATCTCAATTTCCCGTCTCTGGGGTGTGGACGGATGTCCCTTATCGGGTCATCTCGCGAGGTACACCTTCCAGAGCTTCTTCTTCAGTATCAAAAATCTCGAAGACGGAATCCATCATGGTCACTTCGAAGACTAGCTTAGCTTCCGGGTGTACGTTACATATCCGGAAGCTGCCTTTGACTTTATCGGCATCCCGCATTCCAGCCACCAGAGAGGTTAAGCCGGAGCTGTCAATGAAGTTGACTTGTCCCAGATTCACCACGATGTGGGGGCTGAGGCGTGAGATACATTCCTGCAACTTTAGGCGAAACTGCCACGCGGTCGTGATGTCCAGCCGCCCTGTTGGGGTCAGAATGATGATGGTTTTTCCGTCGTCCGTGACGTGTGTTTTCTGGTCCATGACAGTCTCTTCCAGACTCCCGCAACGTTGATAACCTGGCTCACAAACTTTAGCTGGCAGCGATGTCGCTTCACCATTTTGAGGAGAGTTGCCAGTTCTTCTCTCGCCTAGTATGCCCAAACTTGGGGTCAAGGTTCACGCCTTAGGCTGGATTTTTCCAGGCTTTGGTGGCGAGGGGGAAGATGAGTATTTGTTCATATTGCTATGAAAAGTGCTTAAAATCTGGTTGTTTTTGTGAGAGGCGCATGGAGTGTGGCTCTCACAAAAACAACCGTGGCTGATTCAATGGTAAAGCGCTGTGGGCGTTGCGTACTGGTTGGGTGTTTGAGGCTCTGCTTGGGGACGCGTCGCTCCCCAAACCCCTCGACTGGAGGACGGGGCGCCGTCCCCCAGACCCCCTTGCGCTAAGGGGTTTTTGGTGGGAGGTGAATGTGGCGCTTCGCATCGGTGGGTTTTAAATTAGGTTTTGCGCTGCTGGGAAAGTTTTGTGTAGATGGGCCTGTAATTTTGACCAGAAATATCTCATGTGCTGAAACCTTTATGGTAGAGGCATTGCATGCAATGCCTCTACCATAAAGGTTTCAGCTTTTATAAAGGAAGCCGCAGTTCTCAAGAGAACTGCGGCTTCTACGGATAGGTACAAACTACGTTTGCATGATTAGAATTTGCCGGGAGCCCAGTTTGCCCAGTCTTGGGGTTTGAGGAAGAGCTCGTAGAGTTCGGATTCGGGGGTGTTGCCTTCAGGGGCAAAGCTGTATTCCCAGCGAACCAGGGGGGGGAGGGACATCAGGATGGACTCGGTGCGGCCGTTGGTCTGGAGGCCGAAGATGGTGCCGCGGTCGTAGATTAAATTGAACTCGACGTAGCGGCCACGCCGGTAGAGTTGGAAGTCACGCTGGCGATCGCCATATTCCACATCCCGACGCTTCTGCACGATGGGCTCGTAAGCGGGGATAAAGCTGCGGCCACATTCCTGGACGAAGGCAAACAGTTGCTCCCAGGAGCGAGGGGCGACTTCGCCGATTTCGTTGCTCTTGGCGGCGGCGATTCCTTGGGGATCAGGGCCACGGTAGAGGGTGCCTCGGCCATCCTGGTAGTCGAAGAAGATACCGCCAACACCACGGGGTTCTTGACGATGCTTCAGGAAGAAGTACTCGTCGCACCAGGGCTTGAAGACGTTGTAGTATTCGGGGTTGTGGCGATCGCACGCCGCCTTGATGGTCTGGTGGAACTGGGAGGCGTCTTCCCGGAAGGGGTAGTAGGGGGTAAGGTCAATGCCACCGCCAAACCACCATACAGGGCCAGCCTCGAAGTAACGGTAATTGAGGTGGACGGTGGGGATGTAGGGGTTATGGGGGTGTAGCACCATAGAGGTGCCGGTGGCGTAAAAGCCATGGCCTGCGGCTTCGGGGCGTTGCACCAGAATGGAGGGTGGGAGATCGTTGCCCCATACTTCGGAGAAGTTAACGCCGCCCTGCTCGAACAGGTTACCGGCTTTGATGACGCGCGATCGCCCACCGCCCCCCTGGGGCCGCTCCCAACTGTCCTCTAGAAAACGCTGACCACCATCCAATTCCTCAAGGCGCTGGCAAATTTCGTCTTGCAGGGTCTTCATAAACGTGCTGACCCGCTGCTTGGAGTCGGCGGGCGGAGCAGCAGGCGTGACAGGGGTATTAACTTGAGGAGCAGAGGAACTTGTCATATCGTCTGAAATCCGGCTAAGACCTTTCAAAAGTGGCGTTTTTAAGGATGGGTCGGATAGCAGCATCCGCAACCACGCTGAACGCATTGTTCAGGCAACCACGGGGTGGGCCGTCCCCAGTCCGGTATCTAGACTATCTCGTATCTGACAACAGACCGATACGACCAAAAGAGAATGTAAAGAATGTTGATGATTCCCATCATTTTGCAGAGAATCTGAGGCGACCTCAACCATAGAGGTAAATGCCGTCAAACCCACTTCAGCAGCGGGATAGATTCGTAGGAATAATTTTCTTGCGACTATAGCAAAACGTCGTCCTGAGGGCTGCACTAAAATAGGATATTTGATGAGGTAGGGTCAGCCTTTGGGGTACCGTTGCCCGCCTCGTCCATCACCGCGCGGTGGGAAGGAGTGAATTCATGTTCGGCTTCTGGTTTAAGCAGTCACAACGGGATGCTGGCTGGGTGCGCCCGCTGGTGCAAACCTTCTATGCGGTTAGTACGGCCTCTGTGGATGTGCTCTGGCAAAAGGTGATTAACCTGGCAGATGTGTCCTGGCATCCCCTCATCGCCAGCACGAATGTTCCCAAAGGCCTCATTCCTAAGCCCGGTTTGATTTACCGAGCGGTGACCCGTCTGTTCCCGTTTCCAATCCGCATCTTTGTTGAAGGGGTACTACCTCAGGAAATGCTAAGCGTACGGATTTTTGCCCTTCCAGGAATTGAGGAGCGCGTTACCTACCGGGTGGAATCTACCGTTTGTGGCACTCAGGTTTCCTACTCGGTTAACCTCCGGGGTTGGCTTTCCCCGCTGGTATGGTCGATCATCCGTCCCCATGCTGCACGGGTAGCCGTGGAATTGGCCCAGGCCGCAGAGCGAGCGGAAGCAGAAATGCTGTTGCCGGCCCATCAACGACGCAAATGCCCGGATCTGTTTGCGGGTCTGGTGATCATGGTGGGGGTGGGTTCTTTGGTGTGGTGTCAGGCTCAGGGGGCGATCGCCATCTAACGTGGCAACCTTAAAGCGACTCCTGCAAGCATCAACACACTACCGATTATCGATAATTCAAAAAACCAATTACTCCCCCAAATATTCCTTTCGGACGAGCAGCCCCCAAACGGGTAGAATTCATTAAGCAATGTAACCCGTCCCCAACCCGGTTCCACCGGGCTCTGCCGGGGCGAACATAAGAAACCTATGGTGGATACCCAGTCGATTCTGGAGGTTCTGCGCCCGGTTCAAGACCCCGAATTGCGCAAGAGCCTTGTTGAGTTAAATATGATTCGCAACGTCCAGGTTGCGGGCGGTGACGTCAAGTTCACGTTAGTACTGACAACTCCAGCCTGTCCGTTGCGCGAGTTTATCAAGGAAGACTGTGTACGAGCAGTTAAAACCCTGCCTGGTATTGAGTCCGTTGAGGTAGAAATTACCGCCGAAACGCCGCAGCAGAAATCTCTTCCCGATCGTCAGGGAATTGGTGGCGTTCGCAATATTCTGGCGATTTCTAGCGGCAAGGGTGGTGTCGGAAAAAGCACTGTAGCTGTGAATGTGGCGGTCGCTCTGGCTCAAGCGGGAGCCAAGGTCGGCCTGATTGATGCAGATATTTATGGCCCCAACACCCCGACGATGCTGGGCCTTGCGGATGCTGAAGTGAAGGTGCAGCAGGGCGATATTTTGGAGCCCGCCTTCAACTATGGCGTGCGGCTCGTATCTATGGGCTTTTTGATTGACAAAGATCAGCCTGTAATTTGGCGCGGCCCGATGCTAAATGGCATCATTCGCCAGTTTCTCTATCAAGTGAACTGGGGCGAACTGGATTACTTGCTAGTGGATATGCCTCCCGGTACGGGTGACGCGCAGCTAACCCTGGCTCAGGCTGTACCCATGGCTGGAGCTGTAATTGTGACTACTCCACAGAACGTCGCGTTACAGGATGCCCGACGCGGTCTGCGGATGTTCCAGCAAATGCAAGTACCGGTGCTGGGCATCGTAGAAAACATGAGCTATTTTATCCCGCCGGACTTGCCCGATCGCCAGTACGACATTTTTGGTTCCGGAGGCGGCAAGAAAACGAGTGAAGAACTTGGACTACCATTGCTCGGCTGCATTCCGTTAGAAATGGCCCTGCGGCAGGGAGGCGATCGCGGCATTCCCATCGTTCTTGACGAACCCGAATCCGCCTCTGCCCGTGCCCTTACCGCAGTAGCCCAACAGATTGCTGCCCGTGTGTCCGTTGCCGCCCTGACTTAAGCAGGAGAACCCTGATGATTACCCAGCGATCGCTTCGCCCATGGCGATGGAAAACCCTTATCCAGCCGTGGCAGGAAGTAGATTGGCTCTTGCTACTGCTGGTCGTAGCCCTCACCTTTATTGGGGGGTTGGCTATTCGTAGTGTGGAGTTAAAGGAGCCTCAAACCGATTGGGCACAGCACTGGGTGACTGGAGGCGTGGGCCTAGCATTTGCTATGAGTCTCGCTCGCTGGCGCTATGATGCCCTCAGCCGCCTGTACTGGGTAATTTATGCCATCACCAATGTGGCGTTGGTCGTAGTTATCGCCATTGGAACGGCAGCGAATGGAGCCCAGAGTTGGGTTACCGTTGGTAACTTTAACGTGCAGCCTTCTGAATTTGCCAAGGTGGGGATCATCATCACCCTGGCCGGTTTGCTTCAGGAGCAGGGACGCAAAACCTTGTGGGACATGGTAAAAGTGCTGTGTGTTACAGCATTACCCTGGTTACTCATCATGGCCCAGCCGGACTTGGGAACAGGCCTGGTATTTGGAGCGATCACCCTGGGGATGCTGTACTGGGCCAATATGAATCCCGGCTGGCTCATTCTGCTGGTTTCTCCCCTGGTTGCAGCTATTGTCTTTGGGCTGTATCTGCCTGCCTGGTTTGCCTGGGTGGCACTTATGATCTTTATCGGTTGGAAGACACTCCCCTGGCGCTGGT
Source organism: Leptolyngbya sp. PL-A3 (assembly GCF_039962325.1). Classification (NCBI taxonomy): domain Bacteria; kingdom Bacillati; phylum Cyanobacteriota; class Cyanophyceae; order Leptolyngbyales; family Leptolyngbyaceae; genus Leptolyngbya; species Leptolyngbya sp. PL-A3. The sequence goes on along the minus strand of NZ_JAMPLB010000028.1, from coordinate 16,936 downwards.
TAGGAGCATTTTTTGCAGGGGTCGTCAATCTTCTGTCGGGGGGACTGGGTCATATTGCCTGGGGAATGTTGAAGGATTATCAGAAGGATCGTTTGATTCTGTTTCTTGACCCCGATAAAGACCCGTTGGGTGGGGGATATCACTTGATTCAGTCTCGTATTGCAATTGGGGCAGGCGGGCTCTGGGGCAAGGGGATTAACCAGGGCACTCAAACACAGCTCAACTTCATTCCTGAGCAACACACAGACTTTATCTTTTCGGCCATTGGCGAAGAGATTGGTTTTGTAGGGGGCCTGGTGATACTAGGGCTGTTCTGGTTGGTATGCCTGCGACTTGTCATTATTGCCCAGAACTCGAAAGACAACTTCGGTTCGCTTCTAGCGGTCGGCGTACTGTCGATGATTGTGTTTCAGGTGCTGGTGAATATCAGCATGACTATCGGGCTAGCTCCCATTACAGGGATTCCGTTACCATTTCTTAGCTATGGGCGATCGGCTTTGTTGACGAACTTCATAGCGATCGGCCTGGTGGAGTCTGTTTATAACTTCCGCCATCGAATTCGATTTCAATAGCAGGAAACTGTTGTACTGAATGAGGTCACTCATCATCCAGCAAAACGACCCCCCCAGAAGAGCCACACTCTCTCTTCTTGGGGGTTTTCTTATTAGTGCTATTAACAAATGGGTGAGCAGCGATCGCGCGCTCCGTACTAAGCTGAAGGTGAAAACCCTTTCTACCCATATCTGCCATGATTCTTCCCGGTTCAGCAGTACGCGTCATAAACGGTGACGATACCTACTACGGTTTTCAGGGACTGGTGCAGCGTATTAGCGACGGCAAAGCAGCCGTTTTATTTGAGGGAGGTAATTGGGACAAGCTCATTACCTTTAACCTGTCAGAAATCGAGTTGATAGACGCAACCGCAGGGCGCAAGAAGTAAAAAAGAAGTAAAAAAGAGAGCGTAGGGCTTCATACCCACGCTCTCTTTTTTACTTCTTGCGTGAATCGTTGCATAATGAGGTCGCTCAACGATCTACGCCTTCAAAGACCCATTTATGCAGGAGGTCTAATCAACCGATTTCCAAATCCGCTGGAGCAAGTTGTAGAACGGTTCCCAGTTATCTTCGGTTGTGATAGGTTCCCAAATCGCTTCAATTTCGGGACGGATAATGACGCAATCGGGATTATGAGCCGCTAATCGTTGCTGTACAGCGGCCATTTCTGCTTCAGGAAGCTGGCTTAAAGCATTTTGGTATGCCTCTTTCCAGGGTTTGAAGCTGCTGGGAAAGGGTTCAGCTTGGTCTGGCGAGGTCAGGTTTTCAAGAATGGGAGTGCTGGGCGATCGCCACTCTGGGGAAAACTGCTGGCGTAGCATCAAGAAGAAATCGTGGTAGCTCATAGGAGCTTCCAGGAGGAACTGGAGAGTGTTGTAAACCAGATCATTCGCCTGCTCTTCAGGCAGGGTGTCAAAGCCTAGCTTATGGAGCATTCGCTGGCGATAGGCTCCAATGTAATGGTCGTCAAACTGGCTCACTCCTGCTTCCAGATCTGCCTGGGGAATGACCATTGAGAGAGGAACCTGCAACATCTCCAGGTTCAGCTTACAAATGCCAGGCTGATTGGCATAAGCATAGCGGCCATAGTAGTCGAAATAGGCAGCCGTGAAGTTGGGCTCGTAGCGCTGAATGAAGGCGTAGGGGCCATAGTCAAAGCTTTCCCCGGTGATAGACATGTTGTCAGTATTAAGCACCGCATGGCAGAAGCCGACAGACATCCACTGGGCCGCTAATTCTGCGACTCGCTGCACTAGCTCAGCGTAAAAACGAGCATCGGCATCCGGTTGCCCCTGGAGGTGGGGATAGTAGATGGCAATAACGTGATCCAGAAGTTGACGAACGAGGTCGGGCCGCTCAATTCGATGCAGCCGCTCGAAGGTACCGAAGCGGATGTGAGAGCGGTTAACACGCACCATCACGGAGGAGCGAGTGGGCGAAGGCTCATCTCCGCGCCAGAGGGCTTCTCCCGTTTCAACCAGGCTCAGGCAGCGGGAGGTGCGAACTCCCAGACGGTGTAGCATTTCGGCTGCCAATACTTCTCGAACACCGCCCTTGAGCGTTAACCGCCCATCACCACCTCGAGAGTAGGGAGTTGTGCCAGAGCCTTTAGTCCCCAAATCGTACAGTTCGCCATCGGTGCCACGTACCTGACCGTACAGAAAACCCCGGCCATCACCAAGACGATTGTTGTACTCGCCAAACTGATAGCCGTGGTAGCGCATGGCCAGAAAAGGGGTTGCGCTTTCAAATTTGCCGAAGGCTTCAATGAAGTGCTCGTCTGTTACATCAGCGGGATTAAGGCTCAGCAAGGGCAACACTTCATCGTTGCGGAATCGCAGCTTGTGCTCCGGAAATGTTGCAGCGGAAACAAGGTCATAGAACTCTTCGCCCAGGGAAGCAAAGGCTGACTCATAGGGCAGCGTTAGAAACGGGTGAGACATGATGGTTGGGATAACGGAATGGAGGGAAATTCAACCGGAAGGAGGAAATCTGAGTTTTTTGTTGCATTGGCGATCGCCCAATGTAGTCTTGTAATAAGCCTGGTGTACGCCTGTATTATCTTGCAAACACCAGACAGCGGCAGAATTGGGCAGCAACAGTTCATGGCAATTCTATCGTTACACTGAGAGGGTATTGGAAGGGTCTCAGAAAAGAGGGATTTTCGTGCACGTCTTGCCGCAAAATTCAACTTTGCCAGCACTGTTAGAGGGCGGTTGGGACGTTCGGTGTTGCCGTCTCAGTTGAGATTGTGACTCTGAAAGTGGATCAAAGGCAGGGGAAGTATGCCAAGGAATTTGATTGGACTCATTGCAGCGGCGGTACTGGCAATTCTAACCGCTCCTCTTTGGCGGCAGGCTATTCCCCGGTTTGGATCGCTGGCCAACAATAGTGCCAATTTTGATACGCCCAGTTCCCAGGCCATCAATTTTGTCTGTCCAGACGGCAACCAGTTTCAAGTCGAGTACGCGTCTCAATCGGCTGTGATTCTCACCTTGCCTAACGCCAACCAGAGCTACGAACTCACTCAGCAAAGCAATACCAACTTATATAGCAATGGAGAATACACCTTCTATACCCAGAATGAGTTGGGTTTTATTGAGCGTAATGAAGTAGCAGCCTACAGTAATTGCACGGCTCAAGCTCCCATTCCAACCCCATCTCCAACATCGTCTGCCACACCAACTCCGAGCCCGTCTGTAACCCTAACCCCAACTCCGGCCCCGACTTCAACTTCGACTCCAGCACCCACGTCCACTCCTACACCCGTCCCAGGTGCAGTGACCTATGCCTGCCAGGACGGACGGCAGTTTCAGGTGAATTATTACTCAAGCCAGGCCGAACTTTATCTGGAGGGGAATGTCTACTACCTCTCCCAGGTGCCCTCAAATGCAGGAACTCAATATACGGATGGTCGTATTGTTCTTGTCACTCAGGCCAATCAGGCATCTATCGACATTGGTGGTTTTCCAACTTACCAGGGTTGCCTTGTCCGAGAGGGTGGAGGAGGCGTTGCGCCATCGCCCCGGCCAACCCCCAGACCTCCGAATGCTTTGTGGTAAACCTTGCGCTAGTAGCTCATAGCCATTTGTAAGGGTTTCACCCTCGCGAAATAGCTTAGGAGATTTCTGGGAAACAATATCCCCATTATTTGGGAAAAAGGCGCGGCTTCGCCGCGCCTTTTTCCCAAATAATGGGGAAGTTCTTATCTGGAAATCTCCTTATGTGTAGCCCTCTTTCCGTCCCAGAGGGACAAGAAGAGGGCTACACGTGGGATACAGGTGGCTTGCTACCCCCTTGATTGCGTCCGAATCAGCCGCTGCACGCTTACGAGCGCGCGATTTAACTCACGGGCAGGTTCGGGTTGTTTCAGGTAAGCTTGCTGCTCATCCTCCAGCATAATGACGTCCTGTTCCACCAGGCCGTCTAATAACTTCTGAGCCGAACCAAACAGGCTATTTTTTACAAATCGACGGAACCGATCTGGCAACTTATGCAATCGGTGAAAAGCATTCAGTGAGGTGAAGTGGATCAGGTAAGCGCGAGTATGGGTTAACCCGGTGGGACTGAACAGGCAGTAGATTTTGAAATCTTCCCCAAGGGTGGAAGACCAGTTGGGATAGGGGTAACTCACAGTCAGCAGTTCGGGGTGGAGCCGCCGTAAGCTGGGAAAAAAGAGTTGGGAGATCGACCAGATTTTATCGATGCGATAGTAGCTCTGAGCCTGATAGTAGGCATCGACGCGATCGCCATTCTCCTCCAACCGTTCCAATTTAGGATCAGCCCACGCCTGATAGTTCTGATGCAAGTGCCCATGGTACATATCCATTAGGTTCTCGATCAGGTAAGAAAAGTGGGCCTCACAGTCGATCACCGACACGGTGGCGATGTAATTCAAGTGATTCCACTCGGGGATGGGCAAGGGTTCCTTGGTCGCCGCTAAAGCTGAATCTCCTGGAAAAACCCAGACAAAGCCATCCTGCTCTTTGACGGGGAATTGCCGCACCTGACAGTTTGGCAGTTTTTGATTCTCTTCCAGATAGGGGATTTCGACGGTATTTCCAGCAGCATCGATACGCCAGCCGTGATAAGCACACTCCAGGGTATCGTTCACCACCTGACCCCGGCTAAGTTTGACAAAGCGGTGGGGACAGCGATCGGCTAGGGCATGCAGGGTTTGGGTGCGATCGCGAAACACGACAATCGGCTCGTCCCACAGGGCCACACCCCACGGCTTATCGGTCACTTCAGTGCTACGAGCGACGGCATACCAGTGGTTAGGATTAATACCCATCTGGCGCACATCGGCTCGGCCTATGGATTGGGCAGTGTCCGAGTTGTCGGTTTGCAGGCTTTGCATGATCACGCCTCCCTAACTCAAAATCGACAAAATGCCTTTGGGCTGTACGGTATAAATCGTGCGCCGCTGTGCGCCTTCCTGTTGCAGAATTTCGTTGGCTGCCAGAAAGCCACTGCTTACGGCCCGTTCCATCAGACCGCAGGGGAACGGCATCTTCACCCAATCACCCGCAAAGATGAGATTCGGGACAGAAGTAGCGGAGGTGGGGCGATCGCGGAAGCTTCCCGGTGGGAACCCTGCAAAGTTTTTCTGGTTCACCAATTGGCGGTGGAGAAGCTGCGCGTCCTTCAGGCTGGGTACGATCTCGAACAATTCTTTCTCAAAGGTGTTGAGCAGAGCTTGTTGGGTAGGAAACTCCTTCTCCTTATAGCAGTAGGCATGTAGCTCTACGACACTTCCCCCCGTTTTGTTTGCCCATTCAATGTAATCGTCTTGAATGCGGTGATATAAGGTGATGCTATCGGTGAGGCGATAGCCCGACAAGGAGGTGAACCAGCTATGCTCCCACTCAAAATCCTGATCGAACCAGAAGCGCGCCACCGCAAAAGGATCGGCGACCTGTAGCTTCTCTACCTGAGACACTAAAACCGCTTCCGGTTCTCCCTTCGACAAGGAGAATAGATGCTTGATGCCAGGAATATCGGCGGCCAACACGTAATAGTCCGCCTCCAAAGTTTCCTCTGCTACCGCTTCAGGGGGAGCGATCGCCACCAACTGCACCTGATCTCCCTCACGCTTCAGCACCCGATACTGGGCCAGGTTCTTCTCGGCCGGCCCTTGCACAACTGTACCGTTGGCATCGTAAGCGGCTCCATGGCAGGGACACTGGAAGCCTTTACCGTTGGCCACAACTTCTTTATGAACGCTACAGCCTTGATGGGTACAGGTCAGGGAAAGAGCACGCTTACCATCCGGTTGAAGGACGAAGAGGCGATCGCCCGCCCCCAAGTACTCCAACTCTTCACTACTCAACAGTGGGTTACGCTCCACCCAGAAAGGTACATGGCTGGTTTCCCCCGTCCCCTGCTGGATGGTAACTCCAGCGATTTTTCCGTCCTGCCAGCGCAGTTCGCTAACGCTGGTCTGCGTGAGGATACGCCCACCTTTTTCTTGAATTGCAGCGGCGATCGGGTCAACCAGACTGCGACCCATATCCTGACAGGTGCCATTAAAGGCAAGGCCCTCCGGATTACCAAAAAAGTAGAAGTGGAAGAACTGCATCAGCTCCCCGGCACTTAACGCATCCGGTGCATTCAGGCTGGATTTCGCAAAGGGTAAGAAGTACAGGTCATAAAGCCCCTGTGGAAAATCACTCTCTACCCAATCGGCGACAGAAATATTGTCTAAGCGATCGTAAGTCGCAGGGTTGCTGAAGCCTGTAATCTCCCGAAAGACTTGTAAATGCTTGATCTTAGCCAGATTGATTCCCCATTTCAAGCGGTTCGAGGATGAAACCGCCAGATCTATTACGTTCCAGGGGAAGGCCGAATGGCTGGGACGGAAAACTTCAGGTCTGTAGCCATCCTTGTAAACGACGGAGTAGAAATTGAGGGATTTGAAATTCTCTCGAATCCGCAATTCTTCCACCAGGTTGAAGAGGTTGTAGTACTGGGGAAAAAAGCCATGGAAGCCGTGCTCCATGCGGAAGGGTTCGCCACCCACTTCAATGTTCCAACTGGCAATTTTCCCACCCAGTTGAGGCGATCGCTCTACCAGAGTGACGGCGACTCCCCGCTGGCTCAGCTCATAGGCCGCGGCTAATCCGGCCAGGCCTCCACCCACGACGACCGCCTTCATATCACGGCCCACCCCGTGGGGAAGCTCCAGCGTATCTTGACGATAAATGGAGGGTTGGGGCTTTTCCAGGCGAGAGTAGCTCAGCATCGCCCCAATCGTTCCCACCCCAAACAGTTTCAAAACTGCTCGCCGTGAGAGGGGCTGCAGCAGTTTTGAATCGAACATTCGACCCATAAGTACAGTGCCTAAGCGCAGATTGTGCTGATATTTACGCCAGTCATAGCGTAACTGGGAAAAATTAAGTCAGGGAAGAGAGGATAGGCTTTCAAAATGAGGGATCCGAAAAAAGCATTTTCAGGACAGTAACCCTCGTTGAACACCCAGAGCCAGGCAGATGTAACTGAATTGACAAAACAGTCAATTGTAGAAGTGTGAATTCTCTGTAATATTAGGACAGCTTTACATTTCCCACAATCGGAGCTTATAGCTGAGCGGTTTATATACTTCAGTCGTGGGAAAGGTCGCCAAAGTTCCTTATTGGTCAGTAGCGATGGTAGTGGGCGGGTACGTGCGGAAAACCTGGACAGAATCCCTGGCAGTCGCTCGGCGCATTTTGTTAGAACTGTTCCACCGCCGTCGCAGCTTAATTTTTTGGGCCATTTTTCCGGCACTGGTACTGGTGCTGAACGCCCTGATTTTGCAAGAACGGGCAAAGCTTAGTACCGCGGATGCTTTTGCCAACGCCGCTCCCCCCAGCTTAGTGGGAGCCGCCCTCTTCTTTAGCTGCTTAGGCGGCAGTGTTGCTACCGTTGTCGCTGAACGAGAGCATCACACGCTAAAACGATTGTTTCTCTCCCCACTCAGCGGATTTTCTTACTTTCTGGGAATTTTCGTGGCCCATAGTGTGATTGGGCTGGGGCAGACCTTGTTAGTATGGGCGATCGCCCTCTCCCAAGGCTCCGAGTTTCAGGGCAATCCCTGGCTGGGCGTTACCATCATCTTGCTCAGCATCCTCGCCTACGTAGGAGTCGGCTTCATTTTAGGAACCCAACTGGCCCGCCGCACCGAAGACGTGAATGCCCTCGTCGCCACCTTCGGCGTCCCGCTGCTGATTCTGGGTGGTACCTTTCTCCCGGCCTCCCTGTTCCCCGACAGCCTGTTACGCCTGGCAAAACTGAATCCGATTTATCACATGAATGAAGCGCTACTGAGTATCGCCGCCAATAGCACTACCTTCGCGGATATCTCTAAGCATTTTTGGTTTCTCGCCATTTTTGCGGGAGTTATGGTGCTTGCAGGCTGGCTCTCATACTTGCGCATGCTTCAGGTGGAACGGAGATTGTAGAAATGTTGAAAATTGAAGGGCTGAAAAAGAGCTACGGGCCTCGTACCGTCCTGCAGGATCTGAACCTGCACATTCCCACCGGCGAAATCTATGGCTTATTAGGACCGAATGGAGCCGGGAAAACCACCACTATCAACATCCTCAGCAATCTGCTTCAGGCCGACGCAGGCCATATCTTTATCAACGGCCAACCCGTCTCTGAGCGTACCAAACCCTGGCTCGGCATCGCCCCTCAGGAAAACCTCATCTACCGCAGCCTGACCTGCGCCGAAAACCTCGATTTCTTTGCACGGCTCTACGGCATCTCAGGCAAAGAACGCCGCCGCCGCGTGCAGCTCTGCCTGGAATCCGTTGGCTTAAGCGATCGCACCACCACCATCGCCGAACGTCTGAGTGGCGGCATGAAACGCCGCTTGAGTATGGCGATCGCCCTCATTCACCAACCCAAACTCGTCGTCCTCGACGAACCCACCACCGGCCTCGACATCGAAGCCCGCTATGACCTCTGGGAACTGATCCGCACCCTGCAAAAGCAGGGGATGACCATTCTCCTCACCACCCACCTACTCGACGAAGCCGAGCGGCTGTGCGATCGCATCGGCTTTCTCAAACAAGGCACTATCCTCCAGGAAGGCACCCTCACCGAACTGCGTCAACTCATCCCCGCCCAAGAAATCCTCACCATCCAAACCCCCGATGAGGAAGCCGCGATCGCCCGAGCCCAAACTCTCAACCTCACCCATCGCCGCTACGGCAGCGACCTCGCCTTCTGGCTCCCCCAACATTTAGAACTAAAAGACATCATTGCCCAATTCGATGGTGTTCCACTCGATGCGATCGCCCGCCACCCCATCCGCCTAGAGCATATTTATTTGGAAGTGACGAAAGGGTAAGCAATTGCGGCGACCACCTCACCGGGGTCTGCTTCAAAACCCCAGCAATGCGAAGCGGCCTAACAACACCCCTGCAAAACCTCCTTGCCGAGGGGGTCTGGGGGACGGGCAGCCGTCCCCCAGTCAGGGGGTTTGGGGGGCGACGCGCCCCCAAGCAGGGTCTCCAGCCTATGCACCGAAACTCAGGAAGATTATTTGTGAAAAGCCCCGCAGCGCAGACCTTTTCACAAATAATCTGTCCTCACCGAATTACGTAACGTCAGTTCGGAATAAGCCGAACCGCCCATTATTGCGTGCGTTTCGCGCACGCAATAATGGGCTTTTTCGAGTGCCGCGCGAAGCGCGGCACTCGAAAAAGCCCTTAACCCGAACTGAGGTTACGTAAAGCCATAGAACACTAAAGCGTAAACGTAAAACCATCAACCAGAGCCCCCGGCAACCACGCACCCCCCAGGTGCCGATAATCATAGGTCGTCAACTCTGGAATAAACTCTTGAAAATCCGTCAGATCAACCAGTTGATCCCCCAAAAACCGATACAGGCTCTCATCAAATCGCAGATTCTCAATCGGAGCCACAATCTCCCCATCCTCCACCCAAAAACAGGCATACCGCGTCATCCCTGTAATCCGACCAGAAGGGCGATCGCTCCAATTCAAATAATGCAAATTCGACAAATACAACCCCGTCCCCAGAGTTTTCAAAATATCTGAAGCTGCAAGAGTTCCAGGAGAAACTTCAGGCGATCGCAAACTCTCCGACCCACTCGCCCCATTCGACTGCTTGTCATACTCCTTTGCCGATCGCGAACTCACCAGCGTATTGACCAGCACCCCCTCCTCAATGATCGACATTTCCAACGGAGCCATCTCCCCCAGATCATTGAACCGGGGCACCGCCCCATGGCTGAAATTTTCTTTCAGGTTAAACCGGGGCGATAATTTCTTCTGATCTCGCCGCATAGCTGCCAGCGCACTTGCCCCCTGCTGCATTGCTGACTCACTCACCGCCCCCCAGGAAAACATCGAGATGAGTTCTGCGATCGCCGCCGGAGCCAGATACGTCCGATACTGCCCTCGATCAATCATCTTAGGCGGTTGGCTCAAACGCTCCAGCTGGTGGCTGGCATCCACCAACTTATCCGCATAGATCGCATCATCCCACTGACTCCCTGCCAAGGTTCCCTTCACGGCCTGGCCATCTGGCGTATAGATCGAGTAATCCAGCGAAAACGTCTCCGTCAGAAACCAATGCTGCTGCCCAGCCGAATCTGCATAGGCGCGCAGCACCGTCCCTCCGGCATACAGCCCTGCAAAGTCTAAACCGACGACAGGAGCAAGCACCGCTTTCGCTACCTGAGTCGGCGGTAACAATGCCCCGGAATGCACTTCCCGGCTGCGTGCCGTCCCCTGTGGCAGTACCTGGTAGGGGTCTTCAGGCAACTGAGGCATCTCCTGCCGTAACACCTTCAGCATCCCCTGGGCGGTCTCCCAGTCCCTTGCAGAATTACCTGATAATGGAAAACTTGCGGAAGCCACTCGCTGCCCCTGGGTCCAGGTAAGTGTCGCATCACAGTCCTCCACACACCCTGTTTGGCGCACTCTAGCCCGGTTAAAACGCATAAACTGGCTTTGTTCACCCGTCACCCGCAACGTAAACGTTTCATCCGTTTGCCGTTGTGCCTGGAGAGATTCCACCAGATGGGCAAAACTGGTTTCAAGGGATTGCAACTCGGGCATGGTTCGAAATTTCCTGTGGGTAGAGCGCCCTTTTAGGCCTGAATTACCATTGTAGAGGAGGCTCAGGGCCCCTATAGTGCTGCGGTCATTGATTCAGTACAGCCTTGCAAAACACTTCATACTCTCGACTATTTTTGAGAAAGACTTGCATGAAGGTGGTCGCCTACCTCAACTTCGATCCCCTATTGGAAGACTCAGCCACCCAGGTGGACTGGGGACAACCTGTCGCCCAAATTTACCAAGACTGGTCTAGCCATGACCCTGGAGCACAGAGCCCCCGATTGCAATGGCTCCAATTACTGCAGGATCACGAGACTGAACCTGTCCAGCAAGTATTGGTACGCCGCTGGTCTGACCTCGGAGAAAGCGTGGCGGAGGTGGGCGATCGCCTGCAAGCCCTCACCGAACGTGGCATCACTCCCGTTTCCCTGGCCCCAGATGAGGCCGAACAGCCCGTCAATAACCCTCAGCTTTGGCTTCTCTGGCAGGGGCTGCAAGCCGAGCAACGCAGCCGTCGGATTCGACAAGGCCATGCCCGTAATCGTCTCAAAGCCTTGCCACCTCCTGGGAAAGCTCCCTATGGGTATCGACGGGGACGCGATCGCTACCTCCTCGACCGCACAACGGCTCCCGTCGTCAAAGACTTTTTTGAGCACTTTCTGCTTTACGGATCCTTGCGTGGCAGCGTTCGCTACTTGCAGCAGAAGTACAACAAGCGCATTTCGGTCTCTACCGGCAAGCGCTGGCTCATTAACCCTATCTATCGAGGCGACCTGGCCTATCAAAATGGTGACGTCATTGCCGACACCCACGCCCCTCTAATTTCCCGACAGGAAGCCGCCCAGATCGAACGCCTACTGCGCCGCAACCGTTCTCTTCCCTCTCGTTCAGCCAGTGCTTCCCGCTCCCTGGCAGGGCTGGTGACGTGTGCGACCTGTGGCTCTGCTATGACCACAACCCGCGTCAGTGCCCCCCGGCGCGCTCAGGTTTATGAATACTTACGTCCAGTGCAGTGCACCCAGCAGCCTCGCTGCTCTGCTCTGGCCTACGGCGACGTTTTAGAGCGAACGATTCAGCGGGTATGTGAAGCACTGCCTCCTGCTGTAGCGGCATTGCAGGGGCCAGGTGGCCCCCCTTCCGGAGCCAGCATCAAGGCCCAACTCGAACAGCAAATTCAGGAAAAGCAAGCTGTGCTAACGCAGCTGCCCGAGCTGTTAAAGACCGGGGTGTTAGATACAGAAACCACAGAGCTACGGGCGTATCATTTGCGGACTGAGATGGCAGCATTGCAGAATCGACTGGATCAGTTGCCGCCCGAGAATCTTATGGCGATCGCCCAGGTTGTTTCTATCCCGCAGTTCTGGCAGGACCTGTCAGAAGCCGAACGTCGCTTCTACTTTCGAGAATTTATCCGACAAATTCGTCTGAAGCGCCAGGACAATCAATGGGACGTAGAGATTAATTTCCTGTTCTAGAACTAAATATGGAATAGGCCGTCACTTGTCGCCACACATATTCCATATCATCTAAACGGACTGCTCTAAAGTCTGATGCTGTGGCAACTCTAGAAGAATTGGCAACGCTACTGTAAAGCACGTTCCTTTTCCTTCCTGGCTGCTGAATGTAATGGTGCCGCCGTGTAACACGACACATTGCCGCACGATCGCCAATCCCAGGCCCGTTCCCCGAATCGCATTGACATTGCTAGCCCGGTGGAACATTTCAAATAATCGCGGCTGATCATCCATTGGAATACCGATGCCTGCGTCGCGAACTTCAAAAGTTGCCATCTCATCCTGACAGCACAGTGTAAAGTCAATCCGACTGCCTGCAGGAGAGTACTTGACCGCGTTTGACAGCAAGTTATTCAGGATGGAACGCAGCAATTTCGGATCAAAATAGGCTTCACCATACCAGCCAGTGCTCGAAAAGACCAACACATGGGAATTGCCCATACTCTGACGAATTTCTGCCGATAACTCCCGACAAAACTGCCGCACATCCATCCGAGTCGGCGTAAACTCTAAACCGTCTGCTTCGCCCTTACCGATCATCAGGACGTCATCGATAAGCTGGCTCATCGTTTCTACAGCATTACGGCTCCGCTGATAGTACTTCTGTTGTTGCTCCGCAGAAGCTACATGGCCATAGCGTTCAAGCAATTCAAGCGACGTGCGAATAACAGTCAGCGGGGTACGCAGTTCATGGGAAATCATCGAAATAAAACGGGATTTCAACTCATTGAGTTCACGCTCTTCCTGCAGAGCAGACTGCATTTCATTCTGCGCTCGCTTCCCTTCCCGAATTAATTGCTCCCGAATCCGAATGCTCTCGACCATTTCCTCAAACACCTGAGCCAGGCGATCCAATTCATCCGGGAAATGGCTCTGTCGCTCAATGGGCACACTGCGCCGATAATCTCCTGCCGAGATATGTTCCGCCGAGCGGGTCAACTCTCGTAAATGCCGGGTCATCATTCCTGACAATAGATAAATCAGCGCAAAGAAAACACCGTAGGTGACCACATAGGCAATGACAAAACGCTGGCGAATGGCGGCCTGAAGCTGACGGACATAGCTGGCTTCGATATCCAACCCTAAAACCGCAACCACTTCTCCCTTCTGATTTTTCAGGGGAGCAAATGCCGACATCCAGGTGCCCCACTTGTCCTTATAGATATCCGACTCGAAGGTATCCCCCAGGTGTACACGCCGCGCCGCAATACCTGCCTCATCTGGCTCCAGAAAATGGGCTGCCTTGTCGGGATCATGTAGGGCCCAAACATCCACAAGATAAATAATTTCTAATTCATTGGGGTGTACCGCTGATGGCCCAACCCGACGATTATTTTTTGCCGTACCAATGGCATAGGTATACAGCCATGCTCTCGGCTCAATATTGTTGACCGTATTAAACCAGGACAGCAATTCCAGGTAACGAGGGTCATCAGAGAAACCTTCTTCGTTACGAACACCATCCTGGTAAAGGGCCATCAAATCGGGTACATCGACCCCTTGAGATGCTCCTGTTAAGGTTGCAAGCATATCAGAGCGGAGCCGAGCGATGACCTTCTCGGTCGTAAAACTGTAAAACCAGTAAAAAGCTCCGGAAAAGACCAGCGTAAAGACCACGCTAAAGCCGACCAGCAGCTTCGTGCGCAAGCTAACGGGCTGAAAGGGCCGAGAGCCCAAAAAAGAGCGATGCCGTTTGGAGGGTTTTCTAGGCAAAACCACTGGGGGGGTGCATGGATGAGGTTGAGCAAGGAGATAGGAGATGCCCCGCACCGGTCTCACGACGCATAAGCGACGGAATATTTACGTCACGATACCAAACCCTGATGGCCTATTCTTCACACTGATGAATAGCTGGACACTGGCATACCTGATCTTAGATCAGAGAGCCAAAGCCTATCCACTAGCCTAACAGTTCATCACTCGAGTTAATGAATGACTCTAAATTTAGGTAAAGCATCCTAACAGGCGATCGCCCTGAGGCAATACTGTCAGTCTGCTGGAGCTGGATCGTAATTCGGCACGGCAACTAGCCTATCTTTAAGCTTTATTCACATACAGAGGCCTACGATCCGCACATTTTTAAGAGAACCAGAGTTTTCACTGTCCTACCAGTTGGGCGAAGTTTAGGGCAACCGATATTAGAATTCCGATATTTTTACCGTTTAATAAAGTCCTAGAAATAACCTGAATGGAAACATCAAGGGTTAGAGCTATGCTCACCAAGCTACTGATTCTCCCCTCCGTTGCAGTTGAGCTCCTTGAAGCCTCCGTCTAGAATTTAATCAGGAGAGCTCGGGTTAGACCCTGTACTCAGCTGCGAATTGTGCGAATCGTCATGGTTTTGACTGACAAACTTATAATTTTTCAGACAGAACCATGACGGCAGTACAGTAAGGCTTTGCTAAAGGAGCCCCTACTGGCATTCTGCGTAATCAGGGGAGCAGGGCGGGTTTTTAGCCTGTAGACCTAAATCCGTTCCGTGTCCTGCTGTCAGAACATGCAATCCCATAGCGATCGAAGCTAAGAGAGTAGCGATCGTGAGAACCTTATTCATGATGGTTAGTAGATGCTGATGTAGATGCAACCAGTCAAATGCTGACCTAAAGAGGTACAGATCTCAATCCGGGCAACTAACCAACTGTTCGTTCGGCCACCTAGATGTATCTGTAATTCCACTGGTACAGCGGTTCAACTCACTGACAGTATCAGGTGAAGGTTGTCATCCCGCAAGAGGCACACGCCCTCTAGGGGTTCCCCCCTTAGTTGTTGTCTCCCCTCACACTTGTTTTGATAGAACTTATGTAAGCTCACCATACCTGAAACACTTCTGTTGAATGTGGTGGGTAATACCCATCACATTCAACAAAAATACGTAAGGTTGGTTTAGAAGTAATCTCAAACGCTGCAATAAAACCTATCAACCTGAGTTCGGATTGAGGCGGTTTCGAGTGTACTTTATACAGGCAGAAATAAGCGCTTCAGCAAATGAGTGGGTGGAGGGCGATCGCTCTCCACCCACTCATATTCAAAAGAAGCTGCGAGTTTCTGAGAGATTTCTTCTAAAAAACTGTTTGAAAAGTGATGGAAAAAGTTGATTTCCAAACGGGTTTTAGGAATGGACGCGCCCGTCTGGCATGACAGCTCCCTGAAAACTGACGCCCTCCAAGTTGGCATCTTTCAGATTAGCGTTCCATAGATTAGCTTGACGCAGGTTTGCCCCTTGAAGATTCGCTCCTTGCAAATTGGCGTAGGTCAGGTTGGCCATGCTGAAATTGGCACTCTGCAAATTGGCACCGTTACAGTCTGCTTCATTCAGGGTTGCCTCTCGTAAGTCGGCCTCCATCAAATTGGCGTCTTGCATCATCGCCAGGTACAAATTGGAGCCAATGAAGTTAGTTCCAATCAAGGTAGTACCGGTTAAATTAGCCCGGCTGAGGTTTGCCATACATAAGTTAGCCATACTCAAGTTGGCAAACATCAAATCAGCATGGTAGAGCGTTGTGCCAATAAGATTCGCCAAGGAGAGAATTGCCATGTTTAGATTGGCTTCCCGTAAATCAGCGTCACGCAGATTTGCCTCTACTAACAGGGCCTCTCGCAAGTCAGCATGGCTGAGATTGGCGCAATACAGATTACTACGCTTCAAATTGGCTGTGTAGAAATGTGCCCCTCGCAAATCGGCCCGCCCAAAATCACATTTCTGCAGATCAGCCAGGGATAGGTCAGCATAGCTGAGGTTGGCGTAGTTGAGTTTCGCCTCCTGCAAGACAGCTTCCCGCAAGTTGGCATCGTGCAAATCCGCCATAACTAATATTGATGAACTGAGATTTGCGCGCTGCAGGTCAGCTGAGCCCAGGTTTGCCTCCCGTAAATCAGCCCCCAGCAAACTGGAGTCTTGCAAGTTAGCTCCCCGCAAATCAGCGGTATAAAGGTGTGCTTCCTTGAGCCGAATTCCCATCAGGTTTGACTGCCGCAGATCAGCCATGCAGAGGTCAACGTGGTTTAGATCGCCTTCTTGCAGGTTGGTATGGTGGAGGGCGGCCTCTCGCAGGTTGGCCTTGTTCAACACAGCCTGGTAGAGGTTTGGATGAACGTCAGCATGTTGTTCCCGCCAGTGATTCCAAACCCCGGTTCCCTGTTTCAGTAATTCCAGGTGCTCCTGGTCAGCCATTTACACCGTTATCCTTTTGTGATGACCTGCATATGGAAGAGACAGAAAGAAAATGACTCTAACAGCAAGCCCTTTAAAGCCGCTTTGCATGAGCAGCGAAACGCCTGACGATGTACTCAACGGGAAAAAACCATAGCGAAACATTACAGCGCCATTTGAGGTTAATTCTTTAGAAACGAGTTAGCAACGAGTTATCGGGGCGATCGCACAACCTTGAAACGAAGCTTTTCATTCAACATAAACCGATACTTCGCAGATGAACCCAAAAAGATTGTAATGAGGCTGTAAACGAACAATTCTATCGTGATTGGGTTGAACCACGATCATCGTTAACGAAGTCTGCAGTCGGTTCTTCTAAAACCTCTAAACTTTAGTTGAGCTCAAGTAAAAGGTATTTGAGGTGCCAAGCATACGAAAGTTAGCACTTCAACTTATCCTAAATTGATATTAATTTTGTATCTGCAGCGGGGATCTGGAATTGTATCGCATCCTATTAAATAGCCGTGACCTAATACCAAACAAATATGAAGCTGCGCCAAACTAGAAGAGTCCTCTTTGAGGTGATGGGCGATGACAGGACGTCCTTTTCAAGTCACGGTGACGGAGAGCCTGGAGCAGTTAGAG
>NZ_JAMPLB010000027.1:0-100239 GCF_039962325.1 Leptolyngbya sp. PL-A3 | reverse complement strand
GGGAGGTGATTGAAGGAGTGAAATTCAAGGATGGGATCCGAGTAGACCCAAAAACCGACATCAGCAAGAACGCCGCTTAATCTTTCTTCGTACACCAGATTTGACGATAACTCGATCGCCGAGGATGAGCAGGTCAAAACGGTCCAGTTTGGTGAGGGTAGCGGGTAATTGGAGTTGGAGTTTGGCGTATTGTCAGGACTTGGCAAGTTACGAATAGAGGAAAATAGAGAGGCAAGGTTAATCGATAGCGAAGCCAATATTGCGAATTTAAGATTCAGGGCAGACTGACGGATGGTTTAGGCACTCGACAGCGAATTGGCTTGAGTCATGCCAGCTAGTTCTGCTTGAAATTGAGATAGTCCACGTTCACTCCAACGTACCAACTCAGCCAGGAGGTGATTTAAGGTGAACGTTTCAAAGCGTGTGTTGAGGGTCGCCAAGACGTTCATGATAACACTGCGTCGTTGAGCACCCGTTTGGGTTTTGCTAGTACGTCCACCCTTTCGCACCTCGGCTTCTTTTCGCAGATTGCGCTCAGAGCAATTGTTGCTCGGTTCGACTTGAGGATTTGCAACAAACACAATTAGCGCACCGATGCCCTTCATCAACTCCTGCTGGAGTCGAATAGAGGTTTGTTCACCGATGGGCATCGTCTGGGGTTCAACCGTCTCCTGCCAATGGGTACAAAGTTCGCTTAGACGAGCTTCGAGACGTTCAACTTCTTGCCCTCGACCCAGGCTCAGGCGTTGATCCTTCTGCCAACGCACTGCTTGTTGATAAAGTTCATAGAGGTCGTCGAAAAACTGGCGATAGTGTTCTTCATGGGGATGCTGAAGCATTAACTGAATCGCTTTGCGCAATAGATGTGCCCAACACAGTTGATGCTCGTTAAACAAATACTTATAAGCCCCATAGCCATTACTGACCCCGACGCCACTAAACTGCTCTCCCAAAATTGCTTGCGCTTCGGCTTTCCCTCGTCCCACCCCACAACCCAATAACATATGCAGGGGGGTGGAAAATACCCAGGTGTAACATGCCTCTTTCCCCACCTGCCAACCCGTCTCATCGACTTAAATCACCAGTTGTTGGGCCAGTAATTCGGCTAGGGTGTTGTACTCTTGTTTCCAATCATGACTCAATTGATTCAACAGCGCATTCGCTTGCGATTTACTGACCTCCAGGCCTGTAAAAAATGCCATCACTTCACAGACATGGTCTAGGGAAATCCCAATCCAGTAGTGTAAAAAAGCCACTGTCAAGATGATTTCGATACCATATTCACTGCGACTGTTCCGCAGTCCACTAATCTTTGGCAGTTGGGTTGCCAGCGGCAACCCATAGATGTGGTAGCACACATACTCGGCTCGACCCGATATGAACCGCTATCCGTATTGTTGTCGCTGTTCAATACATTCCGATTTTGCTGCACCCACTGGATAGATATCAACGTCGTAGCTCACCCACTCAAGCTTTACATCTTGTGCTCGTCGTCCTGTTGATTGTAGTCCCCGTTTCTCTTTGCCTTTTTGTTTGTCAACGCTATAGTTCTCTTTGAACTGGGGTGCTTTTGCGTCTTTGGATGCACCTTGCCGATGTAACAAGTCTTTCAGATGTTTATTTTCTGCTTCCAGTTCTTGATTTCGCTGCTCCAGCTCTTCCACCCGCTTGCTCAGGCGATTGATCTCCTCAATTAGCTTCGCTAAAATCGTACTGAACTCATCAGACATCCCAGGTTTGGCCAAGCAAATTAAGAGCAATTGCTCTGAAACTTAGCATACTTCTCCACAACTTTCACCTCCCGGAAAATAGACAGCTACCTCAAACCCTAGCAGCATTTCTGGTTATCTCCCAAGGTGCTACGAGATAGTGTTTTTGCCATAGCCATTTAGTCAGAACTAGAGTCATTGCTTCTATCAGCCTGGCAGAAATGCACCGCTTCCTGTTCCAACATTGGCTTGAAAAGGTTTATAAGATGAGCTGGAACTACTACCAGGCAGCTTATTACTGATGTGAAACAAACTTAGCATTACTGACACATCGACTTCTTAAAATAAACGAGCTGTTTCTCTCAAATTAGCTTGATATTTGATATTGTGTTTTAGAAATGGTTTGAAAAGCCTTGCGAGGGGTTGATGTTGCTTACGTAACATCAACCCCTCACAAGGCTTTTCAAACCATCTTCAGGTCGAGCTGAGTTTTACGCGGTAAGTACACGTACGGTAGACCCTTAGGCCCTTCCCATCCATATTCTTGTCGTGCTGAAATCCAGGCTATTCTCCGATCAAATTCTCCAGGCTCTTCAAAAGCTTTTCAATCTGCTCCCGTTTCTTTACATCATCTAGTAACCCTCTTTGCTGAATAACCTTACCAATTTTAGAAAAACGACGATTAAAATCTAGATTCCCTGCTTTAGTTGGTGACTTTTGTTGAACCTCTTCCTTGATTTGAGCTAAAGAAAGATTCTCGGTTATAGCCTTTTCTAAAAGCTGTTGGCGCTGTTCAGCCTCTTTAATCTTGGCGATCGCCCTAGCCTTAGTATATTCAAGTTGGCCTGTCCTTAGGGCATCCAACACTTCTTTGGGAAGATTGAGTAGGGGAAGCCTATTCGTCCGAAAGCTCTCCGGCGTTAGCGTTCCTACTAGAGCAAACACCTTTTCTATTTCATCTAAATTTTTGCGGATAACGTTATCCGCAATTTCTTCTCCCTTACGTTTTGCGTGGGCTGCTACGTTCAAGGCACTAATGACTTCTTCCCTCGGTATTTGTAGGGTTATCGCAAGGAGGTCGAGAAGACCTTCAGTCTCTTCTACAGGGTTAAGGTCTTCCCTTTGAAGGTTCTCAATTAAAGCAACTTGGAGGGCTTGTTCATCATTTAGTTCTCGAACTGATATGGGAACCGCATCTAGTCCAGCATCTTTGGCAGCTCTGTAGCGCCGTTCTCCAGCGACTAATTCGTATTGACCGTCTGCCAGCTTTCTAACTAGAAGAGGCTCTAAAATGCCATGCTCTTTGACGGATTGAGTTAGCTGTTCCAGTTTGGCAGGGTCAAAGTAGCGGCGGGGCTGCCGATGGGGAAGATGAATATTTTCAATTAATGCTGTGTTGGAAGCTTGTTCGACATCCTTTTTGCTTCCACTGCTCAAGAATGCATTGACTCCGCTTAGAGCAGAATATTGAGTTCTTTGTCGCTTCATACTCAAGGTAACTTCTCCAAATCTTTCACTATCTGATTGAGAATTGTGATTCCGGGATGCTTTGGACTGAATATGGCTAGGGGTAAGCGCTCTTGGGATGCATCAGGGAATGCTGTAGAACGTGGAAGAGGGGGATAAACCTTTGTGATGGCTGAAAGCTGGCTTTCAAGAACACTTAGGGCTTCACGGTCTTGAAGAGTACCTTTAGCATAAATCGTCGGCACAACTCCAGCTAATTCAAGCTTATGGTCGATCGCATCTCTTACATCTGCAATGGTTTGCAGAACTAAATTAGTACCCTGAATACTTTTGAACTGGGTTTGGCTTGGAACTAAAACATAATTAGCCGCAACCAGACTCAAAGTACTGAGCATGCCTAGGCTTGGTGGGGAGTCGATCAAGATAAAGCTGTATTGATTGGCAACCTTATCAATCGCCTGCTTCAGCCGTAGTTCACGCCGGAGAACAGAGGACAACTGCATCTCAGCAGCACTCAGTAGGATATTGGCCGGAACTAAATCCATTCCGTGTATTCCATTCAGAATGGGCAAATCCTTTTTATCTAGGATAGAGTCTTTGACTGTTACTTCCAGTTCAGCCGGGTCTATTCCCATAAATATGGTCAAGCTAGCTTGAGGATCCATATCAATGAGAAGGACCTTTTGTTTTTTCCGTTGCCCTAGCTGATATCCTAAGTTCATCGTCAGGCTCGTCTTACCAACGCCACCAGCCTGGTTAAAGATTGTGATTATTTTTGTCACTGTGTGAACCGTTAATTCATTTTCAAAGCTTACGTACTGGAGACCCTAAAACACAGTTAAGTAACCCTGAGATGAATCATACTAAAACAGCAAGCGTTTAGAACGTCATTTTTACGATTGGTGTGCAATTGTGATCGAGTCAGGATTTCTCTCTTCACCAGATAACTATGCTTTATTCTTCAATGACTTAAAGCAACGAATTCGCCAAGCACAGATTAAGGCTGCTTTAGCCGTCAATAAGGAACTTTTACTGCTTTACTGGCAAATTGGAAAAGAGATCCTAGAGCGGCAGCAAGTAGAAGGTTGGGGAGCGAAAATCATTGATCGATTAGCAAAAGATCTCAAACAGGAGTTCCCAGACATCAATGGCTTTTCCCGGTCTAATTTGAAATACATGCGCTTATTTGCCCAGGCATACTCAGAGGAGCAAATTAGCCAAGGGGCGCTTGGCCAAATTCCTTGGTACCATAATATTGCCCTACTGGAGAAGCTAAAAAGCCCAGAGCAAAGGCTGTGGTACGCTCAGAAGGCGATTGAGAATGGATGGAGTCGTAATGTTCTTGTTATGCAGATTGAGTCTGATCTGTACTGTCGTCAGGGGGGGGCTATCACAAACTTTGCACAAACATTGCCTCGGCCTCAATCAGATCTGGCCCAAAATTTAATTAAGGATCCCTACAATTTTGATTTTCTCACGCTTCAAGAGGGGGCACAGGAACGAGAACTCGAACGTGCCTTGGTTGATCATATTCGAGGTTTTTTGTTGGAGTTAGGAGTTGGATTTGCCTTCTTGGGAAGCCAATATCCAATACAAGTGGATGGCAAAGAATACCGCTTGGACTTGTTGTTCTATCATGTCCACTTGCGCTGCTACATAGTAATTGACCTGAAGATGACCGAATTTGAGCCAGAGTTCACTGGCAAGATGAATTTCTATGTATCTGCGGTTGATGATTTGCTACGCCATCCTCAAGATCAACCAACGATTGGGCTGATTTTGTGTAAGTCCAAGAGCAAAACAACAGCTGAGTATGCACTACGCAACCTCAGTACACCCATTGGTGTATCTACTCATCGTTTGCCTAAGCAACTGAAAGACAGTCTCCCTTCTGTAGAACAGTTAGAGAGTGAGATAGAGACTATCATCTCTGAGTTAGGACGTGAGCAACAATCTAAAGCGGAAGAATTATAGCCATGGGCAGGTAAGTTAAATACAGTAGTAAGCCTGGGTGAATCAACTGAGCACATCGTCTGACTGGACTTTGGACTAATACGGTCGAATAGAAAACTAGTAAATGAGTAGCGCGCACAAGAATGGCATCAGAAAGCCGCTCAGCCCCTCAACTGTACAGTGACAGATTAAATAGCATTGAGACAAATTCATATCGTCGAGAAAAATCTCCTCTGCTGCAAGATTACAGGGAGGATTTATTCAGCGGGCTATCATCTGTTCATTAGCAAATCTAAGCTTGGCTTCAGGCAAAGCAGCAGGCCAGACTTAAATTTATTTCTTCAATTACACTAATGTGTCTCTAGGTCAAATAAAAAGGTCGCTCTACAACCCTATAACCTACAAAATCTAAATAGGATAATTTCAGAATTGATCAGGTGAATGTTCTTTCTAACAACGCTCCACCCTACCGCATTCGTTTCATGTTTTCTGTCGAATGAAGCTCAAATCGACAGAACCCTCCGTTTATAAAGTCATAGTTAGATTCTATACACAACAAAACTTCTACATTTCTGTCGATCTGCTTCTCAATCGACAGAAATGCTTAGCTTCCACCTTGGGTGGTGTTCTAGAGGTATATATGGAGCTAAACGGCCCGACTAAACTTATAAGGGTTGATAAATAGCCCAATGACAGTATCGTGTAATCGTTCAGACTTGGAAAAACAAATCGTTTTCCGTGCTAATCGTTTGATTCGAGTCCACAGGTTAATATGTTTGCGCTCAATCTTCTGGACATATTGTTTACTGACCTCATGACTATCTTTGTCAAGGGTTCTGGCATAGGCTCCCCAAGCATCAGTGTAAAAGCGACAGATACCAAAAGGAGCAAGCAGCACCATCAACTCCCTCAAGGCAGTATCAGCATACCCAGCCAGAACCTAAGCGAGAATTACACCCATCTAATAATCGATCGCGTGCCACAACCACCGTTCCTGTTTTTTGCTGCTAACGAAACTCCACATTCCGTCCAGCTCGGCCTCTCCTGCCCACTGTACAAAGATTCCGAGATTTTGAGGTTAAGCTAATCGTTCCAGTACGGCTTCGTTAACAGGCACCAGTTGGAGATTTTTTAATTTTTCAATCCCGGTGGTAGGACTAAGGCCCAGTACTTTTGCTGTATCTCGAATGCCACTGCCATTGACGGCTATATCAACAATTTGCTGTTTAACCTCTGCCCAATAACCCCGGTAGAAATAGTGTCGAATGAAGGTGCTACGAGAGCAATTTGGGCGACGTCACTTGTAGCATTGTTTACTTGCGGCTGATTGTCCATGTTTAACTACATTAGAGCTACCACAGGTAGAACATAGAACTGGTTCTGAAGCCATAGGAGTAGGTACTGGTAGCTTTAGAGATATGTTGTCTCAGATCCACACGTCTAGAACACCACCCCCAAAACGCTCACACAGCATAAGACCAGGAATCTAGTAGGCTGCGGCCTAAGTTCGCAACCTATGTTTTGTGTGGGGTGCGAAGCACCCCACACAAAACATAGGTGATGGATTTCTGCCTCAGCGTACTAGTTTCAATATCAATAGAAAACCTCAAGCAACCTAAGCTGTTGATCCTCTTGCTTAATGCTCTATCCAGATTTGATGATTGCCTCCATGACACAATCCCAGTAGCCTTGATTTCCGACTGCATTGCCTCATAGGGCATAGGCTTTTTGTCCGCCTTCAGGGAAGAGCGATCGCCGCCTACCAGCAGCCAGATCTGGTGTGTTGTGCCACCAATTGGGATAGAAAAAACTTGGTGACACAACAGTAGGTAAATAAAAGGTGGGTAGGAGATCTGTCTGGGAATGTTACTGGTTCAAACCAGGAATTTTGAAATTTTATTTCATGGATGGTGTTGCTGCTTCCATAAAGCGCCAGGTATAGATGCTACGTTCTTCTGTGCTGAAATCCTCGTCTTTTATAGATTGAAGCTCTTCACATGTCATCCCACTGATTTTTTCTTTGAATTTTGCAAGCCTAATTGATTGAGTTAGTTTACCTAGTGCTACCAACTCCTCCATAGTAAATTCCTTAAGGCTTGGTATCAGTGCACTAACCCTAGATGATGTACGGGTTTTCAGCTCTGCTTGTAAGGTTTTAATCTGATTCTGCAAATCTGTGCTTTGAGCCTGTAAAGCTTCCATTTGGGTTTGCAATTCCCCTTCACTCATACCGCTAATTTCCTTTCTATTGGTAGACGAACTAGTCATAAAGAGAGCCTCACAATACTTTTTCAAATTGAACAAACCAACAATATTGCACACAAAACAGTCACAGATTTTACGATAGTTTCATGGGCAATCCGAGCAGCCAGGTTCTGTGACTGGGGAAGTGCTGATTGGCCTCTGCAAATAGCCCACTCAAAGTAGGGAGAGCTATCAGGAACCATAGCGATCGCTTCATGGCACAATCCCAGGTATATATAAGCTTCACCCATGTTCTTTGAGATGAGGTATTTTTTTGGCATATTGGCAGATATCTGAGAGCGATCGCTGCGAGGCTGCTGGGCACATACGATAGAAATACCCAATCATCACGATCCTGAACTGCCGCCTGATACGGTCTCATGGGCAGCTGTCTGATACTCTACCGCACCTCTACCTAATGCCTCTGCTTCCTACTGCTGGGTTACTCCGTGGATCTGCTGTATGGCTGAGCTTGGTAAAGTGTGAAGATTAATGCCACCTAAAACAAACCTTCGCCCTGGCCCTGCTGCCGGGGTTTTTATTAGGGACGTTAGCGATCGCAATTCCACCCCCATCACCTACCCTGCTACCTGACCCTCAACCGATTCACTGCTACCTGGGCAACGGTGAAGGTTGCCGGATCAACCATCAGTTCCCACTCCCGCAGTTCCCATGACCGGGCAAGCCCCAAATGTGAGGCCGCCCCATAGGGCAGGCACGTCACCAGCACTTAGCGATCGCAGTCTGTACCGCGTCACATTCCTTAATCCTTGAGGGAGCCAGGTAGCGATCGCCCACCTGATTCACTTCCGCAAATAGCGCACCGATACTAGGCAGATCCACATCTGGGACGTGACGACCGCCTCCTTCACCTCCGCATGGAAATCATGCTCGTTGCGGCGGGTCTGATCGGAGTCGACCGCGATGTCGAAGACGGTTTGGTGATGTTCTACCTCAAAGAAGAAAATGCTATCACAGAGAAATATGAAATTGAAGAGAGGTTAGCCACATGACTGAAGCACTCTCAGCATTATTACGGTTTATCTTCTACGCCTTTAACTGGAGTATCGGTATATCTTACACCCTGACATTCTTCCTCTAATGAAAGATTTATCCATTGTTTTGGATGTGGCGATCATTATCACTATTCTGACCCAGTTATTTTACCCAGAGCTCTTTAAAGACGAATAAAGCCTTGTTTAGGAACAGCTCTGATGAACATCGCCCCATGTATCAGCTGTTCCTGTGAAGTGCTGTCGCTCTCTTTGGTTTTCCGTTCACGATGGAAGTTTCCCCCGGTATTCACGCGACCTTGAACCCTGAGCCCATCATCGTTTGTCCAGACCGTTAACCCCGCTCAACACGGGACAAAAGCCTTTGTGACCAACAAGGACACAGAGGCTTTTTTTCATGGCCGGAATTGACATCAGTAGCAACGGCGCACCTAGGGTTTACATTAACAAGTGTGTTGCTTCCTCACAAAGCTTTTGTCTATCCAGGTGTTCACGGGGACAATGGGGCCGGGGACGCACTGATCCAATCCTTCAACTGTCTCAGAGAAGCCTCCACTGCCCCCAGGTATTCTGCCTCGTTCGTGGTCAGTGTGGTATCTGCATAGCTACGAGCGATTGTTTCTTTTATTCAAAATCCGTAGCGTTTAGCCTCTCAGGGAGACCCATGCGATCGCCCTACCTGTTCTAACTTTTGGTCGATTCTTGGAACTGCAAGCATGAACAGGGCAAAGGAATAAGCCGTCAGTCATGGGTTCTTTCTATGGAAATGCCTATTGCTAGGCCAGCCATCAGCGTTAGAAACCAATTGAAAAAGTTTATGGGCGATCGCCCTCCTACTCTCGTTGTTCACTTCAATTAATCCCTTTTCCATCCTTCGAGCGGATACACCCTTTCAAGGTGGCGATCGCCTCTCCAATCTCTTTCCAAGCCTGCTCAAATTCTCCAGTATCGATCATCTGCTGTAGTTCTATCAGGCATCCAGTACACTGACTTCGTCCCACAGCTCCGTAAGATGAGCATTTTTGAGCAATGACACATAGGTAGGCAGTGGCCTAGCGGGGAGGGCCAGTTCTTCCTCTGTGGCTTCTACTCTTACGGCTTCTGATGGGGCAGTCTCTTCTAACTCTTCCTCGATTTCTACCGATTCTTCAATAGGGGATGGATTAAAGAGCTTCCCGTACCGGCTTTCCCATGCAGTAGCCTCTTCAGGACATTGCTCTTTCCATAAATCTATCGAGTTCTGGAATACGCACTTGAATTCTGGAGATTCAGGATTTCTGAGGACTACAAGCTTTCGTTTATCCTCTTCGGCCATTCCTAAGATGAGAGAAATGAACACGGTTTGCTGATGCAGATTCATCTGTTGGTTCTGAGTCATGGCGATCGCCCCCTAAATGTTCATCCATTATGCATAAGCACTGAAAAAGTGGGACTCCTCCTGCTTGATGAACTCTAAATTTAGTAGTGTTGTTGGCAATCGCCATCCCGATAGCAGTCTACAAGTCCAGTCGAGTTCATCCTACTCAATGCATACATAGAAGTTTGAGTAGCTGCTCCGCAGTTTTGATTAGAACTGCTACAACCGGAGGTGTGTAGGTTATTACCGTCTAACTATGCTCATGCACCCGCAGCTAAGTAGATCTCAGTTAGAATTCCAAGCGTTCTATGCCGGTGATGAGAGACATTAGACTGCTAAATCATCTGCTGAGGTCATGACTTACAGCGCTTCTCAAGCGCTTAAGATCTGGTTGTTTTTGTGAGAGCCGCGCTTCGCGCGGCTCTCACAAAAACAACTGTGGCTGATTCAAGCACAAAGCGCTGTAGGGTTATTTGTAGAACGATTGATATAAAGTTAGAGCTAGCTGTTGAATTTTGCAGAAGAGGTGATGTTTTGCCGGAAGCTGCATTAAAAGGTCGTGTTGCCCTTGTGACTGGTGTTAGTCGGCGTAAAGGAATTGGCTTTGCGATCGCCCAACAATTAGCAGTGCTAGGTGCAGACGTATTTATTCATTCTTTTTTCACCAGGTTTTCTGTACCCGCTGACTTTTGTCATTAGGCTAATTTGCGGTATGAATTATACAGCTCCAAATTGCTGAGTTAAAAACAAGAAGGGTTCAAGCATTTCTGCTTGAACCCTTCTTCGTTTAAGTTTGATCTCTACAACCAAACTACTGACTCAGTTTCAACGTTTAGTAGCTACGGGAGAAGTTATTACCGCTTCTGCGATCGCCACCAAATGAGTTGCCGCGATCTTCACGAGGCTTGGCTTTATTGACCTTCAAATCACGACCCATCCACTCTGCACCGTCTAGTGCTTCAATGGCAGCCGTTTCCTCAGAATCTGCGCCCATTTCTACAAAACCAAAGCCGCGCATACGACCAGTTTCACGATCTACGGGGAGCTGAACTCGCTTTACGGATCCATACTCTGCAAATACAGAAGTCAGATCGGCATCAGTAACATCATAGGAAAGATTGCCTACGTAGATTGACATAGTTTGTCTCCAAAAATTTGAGGATATGTAGAGTAAATTTTCGGAGAGAAGTCTGTCAATGGAAAAACGTGAAAACTCGTTAATACTAGAAACAAATGTTGCTAACCGATATCTATTCTCTGAAATCAATCTAACACGTTTGGAAAGTTTCTGGGGGTTTTGGAGTTATGAGATCAACAAAAAAACCTGGCAAGTATTTTTACTTATAGTTGATTAGTAGCCCAACATAGCCTTCGAGCTGGGCGAGGTCAAAGGGTGAGGCCATTAGAGGGAGGTTGTGGGGGCGCTCGCTGAGCAGTTCCTAACAACGTATGGAGGAGGGGCATCAGACTGTTGCACCGCAAAGCTTTATGGCGGCTAGATAGAACCTTATACGACGGGTAGAAAAGAGAACGCTCGTCGTTGCTTGCTCGTTACGGCACATTTTTCTGTCGATTTAAGTTTTATTCGACAGAACTCCCCATTTATGAAGCCATAGCCAAATCCCTTAGACAGATAAGTTTCTGTCTTTCTGTCGATCTAACGTCTAATCGACAGAAATGTTCAGCCTCCACCTTGCAGCAGAGCGCGATCGCCTCCCTTCATCCAGATCGTCCGCAACTCCGGCAGCGTTACCCCTGTAAACATCTGGATTAGCCCTGTTCCTAAAGGGAAGTTGCAAACGTTGATTGACCGTCAAGCAATTTTTGCTATCGAAACACTAGAGGGAGTGGAAGACTGCAACTGAAACGATCACAGTACGCGTGTAGCGGGATGATGAGCCGCAGCATATTGCTGATGGGAGAACTCGACGAGGAAGGAACATAAACACCGATACACGGCATAGGCAGCAAGTCGAGCAGTAAGCACAAAGACCTGTAGATTCAGGGTTCTGCCAGGAAAATGTATTATTGAGGCTATTGGTCCTCACCATCTACTTCTTGACCCAGGCCGGTTACCAAACCCTTACGCAATTGATTTACAGGATCGGAACTGGTAAGAAAAGGCAATAAAGCGCTTTTCAAGCGCTTAAAATCTAGTTGTTTTTGTGAGAGCCGCGCTCCGCGCAGTTCTCGCAAAAACAACCGTGGCTGATTCAAGCGCAAAGCGGCTAGAGTTGTGAGGCTGGCACTTGGCAAAGGGTGTAAGCCAGCGATCGCGCCTACTCTAGGCAGCACAAATCAACTACTTGCACTCCCGCTACACAACCTGCACTATAGGGAAAGCGATCGCCGCTTTCGGCTCCAGTCCCTTTTACAAAGAGTGCAAGCCCATGATTCAAGAAGTATTTATCGAAAGCACCTGGGAAGATGCAACTACAGCTCGACAGCGACGGGATGAGCGATCCGAGGAGCTGGAAGCGACAGGGCTAGAATGCTTACGCGAAAACCTCTACACCGTAGATGGACGATGCGTGTTCCTGGTAACAGCCACTCCGGTCGAACCAGAGCTACCTCCCGTCAAGAGCCAGGGCAAACCAGCGGGGCCACGGTTGCGGTCAGCAAAGGCTGGGCGGCGGGTACCAGAGTTTGAGGAGCGGTAGGGGAAATGAGGGCGATCGCAGTTCCCCCCTGCACACATCACTGCCATGCGCTCGCCCCTACCGCCCCAGCAAGTTATTTCACTCTAGGGTCGTTGCCGCCGTTCAGACGGCAAATACACCTTTGAGATCTGCATCTAAAATTCAGATGTCACATCCCTTTCGCAGCCACAAGTAGCATTGTTCAATTGCATCTCGTGCTTCCCAGCTTAGTTATAGTACTGCACCACACCGATTTTGACAGGTGAGATGTAGTGGACTTCGCCCACCACATCTCACCTGCGTGGCTGGAGCTAGAGGCCCTTTTGTGGGGGGGGCCGTGGAGCAGGCTCCACAGGGAGAGGCAGATCTCCACTCATTTAGTGATTGGCTTTAGTCCTCAAACACTCGGCTTTTTACATCGCACCGCTTCGATCACCTCACAAGCGTTCTCGGGTGAGCAGGGGTATGAAGCTCCAATTCGAGAGGTGCTCTGGCAATTTTTGGATTAGTAAACAATAACTGCTGGATTGCGATCGCATCCTGTTGGGTTAGGATGATCGCCTTTCCAGGCTCCGCTTTTGTCTAGGTCTGATATTCGAGCAACATTTGTAGCGATCGCTCAACGAGAAGAGTATTGTGCAATCACATATTTTGAGCCAGGATGCCTTCTTTAGCGCCGATTTACTACATCACTTATTCTCCATCATAAAATCCTGTTGATAGATGAATGCTTTGCATCAGGGACAATAACTTATTAGTAAAACTCTTAGGAATTACTAGGATGTAATCCTTACAACTGAGCGATCGCCTCTCCATCTTTGACATACTAATTGGCTGTGGCTTGTATCATCCTGGGATAAAGCTACTTGATTGCCGTCTTTTATGGAAGTGCTTTCTAGCGATAGATCAACCAATCTATGAATTCAATCCTTTGTGCGATTGAAGGAGTTAGGTTCAACACATTTAGGGCTAAGGAAAAACTTGTAGTAAACGATCGCCTGGACATAAAAACCATTACCCCCCACGAGCAATGAGAGCGTTGCAAGCACCCCTATCAAAGCATACTAATTCTGAAGAATACTGGGGCAAAGGCCACAGCTTGTGCATCTACAAAACTGTTTTGCTGACAAATATTGTTTTGAAGACAAACCCATGTGCTCAAGACGCAATCTGTAGAGCCTAAGTTTTCGATAACGATGACTTAGCCAATACAACAGAAAATCTAGATTCTCAGCAGCTCAACTCAATTCTATATAAAACCCATAATGCTTTACCATCAACGTTTTGAGATTTATTTGACCTAAGTCGCACTATTCAGGACGAGTACATATCGCCCGAATGTATTAGAATGAAGCTGTGAAATATCAGAAATTAGTGATAAGCGATATCAAAATCGCTAGTATAACCCTCAGGATAAAAATAGAGGATTATATTTAACTCTGTGTTCAAGTACTTGTATTTGAATCAACAGTAATTTCTCTAATCAAAAGCAGGATGATTCCAGATGGACAAAGAGTTTTAGTTCTTTGTCCTATTCAGCTACGTTAGAAATCAGGGATCGCTCTCGCTTGATTGTGACCATATTATTCTAAGGAACTATCATGGCAAAGCACAATAACCCGGCTCTGTCTGAAGAGCCACGAAATCAGCCTGTAAAAGCAGTACCTCCAATCCCTAGAGAAACACTTTTTGGTTGGTTAGAGCGCACTAGCAGATTTCATTCTGGTAGTGAAGACAAATTTCAGGAGCCGGTTATTTCAGAAGATGTAGATGAGATACTAGACCCAGAAGTCTATGTATTTGAGTCTGAAGAAGAGAGTATGGATTGAGAAAAACCATACTTCATAAAATGGCCTATTCATAGAATTTTTCTAATGTTTCGTTGTTATCCCTAGATAAATTAAACATTTTTTATTCATGAGTAGTATGGGGATAAATAAATTTTCTCCCTGTATCTTTAGTCGATCAAACTCAATTCATTAACCCCAAAACTTAAACTATGGATGCTCAAGAGATTTTAAAGCTTTATGCAGAGGGGCACCGCGATTTTAGCCATGTTAGTCTAGTTCAAGTTTGTTTGATAAATGCAAAACTAATTGGCGTAGATCTAATTGGGGCTGAGTTAATTGGAGCTGATTTACAAGGCGCAGACTTAACAGAGGCTCACCTCCAACAAGCAAAACTCAACCAGGCGAATTTAACCAACACCGACATGGTTCAAGCCTGTTTAACCCATGCAGATTTGAGTGGAGCAGATCTAAGCGGCGCAAATTTGACCCATGCAGATTTGAGCGGAGCAGACCTACGGGGAGCCAATCTCGGGGGAGCAGATTTAAGGAAAGCAGACCTTAGTAAATCAGATTTGAGTGGGGTTGATTTACGGGGAGCAGATTTATGTGAAGCAAATTTGAAAGAAGCTGATCTCAGCAATGCAGATTTGGAGGGGGCATACTTAGGAGAGGCAGATTTGACAGGAGCCGATATTACTGGAGCAAAAATTCATCGGGCAGGATTCAGTAAAACCAGGATGCCTGATGGAACTATTCATATTTAACGAATAGCCTTTTTAGTTACATGTGCCCCGATGAAATTAGATGCAGGATGTCATCTTACATTTGAAGCGATCGCACCATCTCCCCTCATTCTGATGGTACGACCTCGTACAGGAGTAGGACAGTTAGTTATGCAAGATGAAATCCTGTTTGAACCGAATATTCCAATCATTGAGTACACAGACAGCTATGGCAATCTCTGCCAACGGCTCCTGGTTCCTCCAGGCATCTTTCATGCCAAAGCTACAGCAACGGTTGAAACACCAGATTTCATTGATGTGCAACCTGGTGCTGAATTCGTTCCCGTTCAAGAATTACCTGATTACACCTTACAATTTCTTTTACCCAGCCGCTATTGTCAGGCTGACTTGATGAGAAATTCAGCGAACAAAATTGTTGCAGGGGTTACGTCCGCCTACGATCAGGTAGAAGCAATTCGTCATTGGGTTTATACGCATGTTGAGTATCGCTATGAAACAAGCGATACTTCGACATCAGCCCTTGAAACGGAAAAGACACGCGTAGGAGTCTGCCGTGATTTTGCCCATTTAGGAATCGCGTTATGCCGTAGTCTAACCATTCCTGCGCGTATGGTAGTGGGTTATCTTTACCAGCTGGAGCCGATGGACTTCCATGCCTGGTTTGAAGCCTTTGTGGGTGGTCGTTGGTATACGTTTGATGCTACTCAAGCAGAGCCAAAGGGTAATCGGATCGCGATCGCCTACGGTCGAGATGCTGTAGATGTCGCGTTAGCGACTCAATTTGGGCCTTCTTTAACAACTATGAAGGTATGGGTGAGCAAGGCTGAAGATCAAAATAACTAGACGAATATATGGCTAGCATTAGTAATACTGTTGTTAATACTAAATCTTCGAAGCCTCCACTTATAATGGCTATTTATTATGAACATAACTGATGGCGTTTGGATAAAATCCTCTATCTTTTGGCTATACATCTCCACAAATATCGGCATGTCTATCGAAATTTATCCATCTCAAAACCGTAGTGCCATTTCGATGCTGTGCCGGATAAACGAAAGCGACGAAGGTACCATAATTGAAATCAATCCTGAGTCAAGGCAATTGACAGCAGAAAAGGCACGGTTTCAAGCTTCTATTCTATTAAAAGCAGCAGCAATCATTGACAACTGGCCTGCCTATCAACGAATGATAATGATGAGGATAGGAGCTCACTCCACATGAAAGACTCGCGCTTATCACTACAGAGGTGAGTCTGCTGCTAGATTACGCTGTAACTGTGTACATCTAAAGGTTGGCAGGAAAGAATTGCCCAAGTAAGCTTAACTCTCAGGCTCATCAAGATTCGCTTTCGATATTGAGTCACAAGAGTGAAGCTGTCACGGCTCAATATTAGGAACTACAGCGATCGCCCCTATCTGTTATGTCCGCTCGGCCACCTAAGTTTAACCTCAGTTCGGGATAAGCTGAAGTGCTCATTTTGGCGTGCGCTTTGCGCACGCCAAAATGAGCGTTTTCGAGTGCCGCGCAACGCGCGGCACTCGAAAACGCCCTTAACCCGAACTCAAGTTAAGTTTATGGTCCCACACCTCACCAGGCAGCACCGTTGGATCGGCCTCAAAATGCGTGCAGCGTTCCTCGTCCTTTGGTATACGGTAGAGCCGAATAGCACAGGGTAAGCAGAAGTTGTGCATGTTGCTCTGGCAGTAGCCGCACTGCTCGACACGCTGAAAGATGGGGCTATTCATCGCGCACCTTAAACTTGCTGCCCTCTATCTTTTAACCTCGCTCTCACCTTCTAAAAGCAAGGAAATTACTAGCATGACCAAAAAGATATTGCAACTTTTGTAAAAATAATGTTACATTTAGTTTACAGAAGTTTACACACCTTAACAGAGGTAACCCATGTCCCACGCTGCCACCATTACTCCTGACTTCCGTTCCATGGCTCAGCAGTTGGTTTCTAGCCGGGAAACCCGCAAGGTTAACTTTGGTCTCAGTGACGGGAGCGAACTGGTTCCGGCTGAAGCTCTTTCCCGCATGCAACGCGAAGGCCGCAGCTTCCTCCGTCGCCCTAGCCTCAACGGTGCAACAGTTGACCAAGAGGGTTTGACTAATAACTATGCTGTTGAACCCGAGATGTATTACGCTGCTTTCCCCTCTCAAGAGCAGGCGCGCCAATACGCAATTCAAGGCTTAGCCGCCGCAACGCTGATTGCGGGATTGATTATTATGTCTTTGGCGGTTAGCTAAGACGGAGCTACTTTCAAAAACGTAGATTTGCGCGTGGGGTGCAAATTTACGCCTTAACTCTTTACTCTCTTCATCTCAAGATCCCCTGGTATACACTGGGGGATTTTTATTGTGGCTGCTTTAGAGTACCCGGAGTGGAAGGGGCGATCATTAAGACTCAGATATATTCACTTCTCAAACCAAGGTTTCTACAGCCATTCTTCTACAGCTACTCAAAAAAGAACAGACACATTAGTTGAGATAAGGGACGCAACTTAGGATTGAAAGTACCTGGTGAGGAATTCTAATAATTCCCTATATTTGTTGAAAACCTCGTGGTGTGGAGGTTAGACGTTTGTCGTTAACGGATGAGCTAACCGGATTACATAATCGTCGCAGCTTTCTCCTATTAGCCGAACAACAAATCAAGCTGGCACAGCGATTGAAAACAACTGTCTGCTTACTATTTATTGACTTAGATGGATTAAAAAAGGTCAACGACCAGCAGGGACATGACTCTGGTGACAGTTTAATTAGAGATGCGGCTGAGGTTTTGGGACAAGTTTTTCGTGAGTCGGATGTGGTTGCTCGATTAGGTGGCGATGAGTTCGCAGTTTTTATTCCTGCTTGCAGAAACACAGATGAAATAGTTGAACGATTACAAGCAAGGGTGAGCCAGTTTAATCAGGAAAAGGGTAGGCCTTATACGTT
Source organism: Leptolyngbya sp. PL-A3 (assembly GCF_039962325.1). Taxonomy (NCBI): domain Bacteria; kingdom Bacillati; phylum Cyanobacteriota; class Cyanophyceae; order Leptolyngbyales; family Leptolyngbyaceae; genus Leptolyngbya; species Leptolyngbya sp. PL-A3. The sequence goes on along the minus strand of NZ_JAMPLB010000027.1, from coordinate 82,384 downwards.
GTCCATGAGCATTGGTTTAGCAATGTGCCAGGTTAAGCAGAACACATCCCTAGAGGAGATGATGACCTTTGCGGATGAGCAAATGTATGTTAACAAGCGAAGCAAGCAATTGTTGAGTTCCACTTTTTAGTGATGGAATAGCAATTGTCTTAAGTCATAGCAGCACGATATACCTATTGCTCCTTTTCAATCATCCCATGAAGTCGTTTTATGGATGGTTGAGAAGGAGCAATAGGTTACTATCCAGGTAGATCATTGCCGACGACGGATGGGTCGGTGTACTACCGGATTGCTAGCAGGATTCTCACAATCACTGCACGCTTTGAGCTGCAACGATATGGGAGAAACGCTCGATAAAAGATTCTAGACTTCCCCCGCGTCCAAAAGGCAAATAACCGGGCGGGGCCTTGGAACCACAGCCATTTCTTCCACGCCCTACACGATCAAGATACCTGTCACGTGCTTCCATAAACGAGTCACTATCTCCACTCTCCCACGAATCGTTGTATCTTTGAGTTCCACGATTCTTTGGATAGACAAACCCACCTACTTCCTGCCAAATCTGGCTTTGGATAGTGAACCCAAAGTAGCCATTACTGAACTCTGTCCATAGCTCATCCAAGATAAGCCGGGTTTCAAAACGTTCGAGATCCTCAGTGATTCGATTCGCTTTTTCCCACTGGTTGTTAGCTAGACAGTCAATCAAGTCCTGGAATTCATCAGGAAATTCTTTGCCAAAAGCAATCGCCATAATGGAGACCTCCTTAGCTTTACCTTAATTATCTAGCGAACGACTTCGTTCTCATCCGCCGCTGCGAACAATTGATTTGTGTGAGAGCAATCGTGTTGGCAGCCGAGTGCACGACGTCATTCGGTGTACCCGCCAGAAAGTACAAAACCGCTCCGGCTATAGCACATACTCCATCAGGATATCCCTTTGTGGATCCGAGCCCAACTGAAAAATGTGCTCGCCGACTGCGCGAAAGTTCCACTTGCGGTAAAAAGCCTGTGCACGCCCGTTCTGCTCCCACACGCCCAGCCAAATAGTTTCATGCCCTGCTCCCCGTGCTCCATCTATACACGCACGCATCAATGCCTCCCCGACGCTGCGGCCGAGCCATTCCCGCGATACGTACAGCCGCAATAGTTCGACAGGCTTAGGACCTTTGACACCCTCTGCTGGCCGGCCGGCATGAAGTAGGGCGTAGCCCGCCGCGAGCCCGTTGACTTCTGCGATGAAGTAGGTGAAGGCGGGATCGTTCAACTCGGCCATCTGCTGTGATGGGTTGAAGGACACCGCGAGGTGGGCAGCCATATCTTCTGGGCTATTATCGGCGGCAAACGTCTCGAAAAAGGTGCGCGCACCCAACTCGGCCAACAAGCCTGCGTCCTTTGGGGTGGCACGACGAATTGTCAGGTCAGGATTTTGACTCATACCATTACCATTTACCCTCACAGCAATGACGACACCGAACGTTACCCAGCACCTGCTACAGATAACCTTAAACTACTAGAAGCTACCGATACAGTTTCCAAAGATATACTGATACAGCGCTTTTCAAGCGCTTAAAATCTGGTTGTTTTTGTGAGAGCCGCGAAGCGCGGCTCTCACAAAAACAACCAGGGCTGATTCAAGCGCAAAGCACTGTAAGCTGGCAAAGCGCCGCTAGACAGTGCAGCAGGCGATCGCCCCCAACTCATTTCCCCAGATATTTCCCAAAACTCAGTTCCGCTCATTGTGCTCCACGGCTTCTAAGCACGTGAAGGTGTCAGCAGGCCAACGACATTATTGCTCTGATGGGCAGCTCAGGCAGCTCTACTGAGCCTCACCTGCAATGCGTGTATGACGATATCAGCCCACATCAGCCCACACCTCAGAAATGGACTTTTTGCTGGTTGCACAATTTTTCAACACTCAATCCAATAAAGTTAGAGCGCGTTCAAAGAAGTAAGGAACGTTACCTCCGTTGTCCAACGGAGTTTTTTTATTTGAATCTCCTCATCGAACTTAATGCTGAGGGTGGCGAGTGCCACCCGTGGCACAGTTCTAGAGGAGAAGATTTTAACTGCCTCCCGTATTGACTCACATGTTGCGTTTTTGTTTGGGCCAAATTGGCAGGACATTTAAGGTAATTCGTGTAATTCTGATTTACAAGTCAATGTAAGCCGTAACTATTTGAATAAATTGTCTGCCACCTGTCCTGACCTCCCGGGTGGCTTTTTGCTGCGATCGCCCCTACCCACCTGAGTCGAGCCAGTTGTAACCCGCAATTCTAACCTTCAGAATCATCTCCCTGGCCGCTTCAATCTTCCACTTCTCTTTGTCATGAGCAGTATTTTCGACGTCGCACGCTCATTAGCTGTCTGGCTCACGCCGCCGTTTACATCGTTAATACTGCGACTCCTATCCGTGTAGGTGTTGAATTTTCCAATCCAGTCCTCTGCCCCTCTCCGCACCACCACCTATTTCCCTGACCACTGCCACTAATGTGCTGGTGTTTCTGCGGTAGAGCTTGGTGAGAAGCAATGGGAGGATGAAACAGCAAATGAAGAAATGACTTGCACCCTGGCGCTTAATGCCAGGGTGTTTTTGTTGGGTTGTTGGCGATATTGTTGCCCGCATTACCCCACACGATACAGCCTTCGCTTCTTCGTCAGTGCTTTTGTTGCATCTCTCACAAAGCAGAATTTGTTGAAATCGGTAGACGTAGATCCAATAACGGATGCAGGCTTTTTATTGGTTCCGGAGAGCGCGCGTCTACCGACTTCTCGTTTATGTGCCCTGTATGAGTTTAAGTTGTCAGGAAATTCATTACTTCATCCAAGGTCTGGAATACTACTACCGGGTTCTTAGAGTTTTGGGGGCAAAGAGCGTATCCACTACCATTCTTTGCTCCTGCCAGCAGTCGATAACCAGCAACGGAGGCAGCCTCTAAAGCCATATCAAGCGTATTCTCAAGGGTATTCATGGAAGTTGTGCTTTGTGTTAGAGCCTAACGATACTGATCAAAGACTAATAAGCTCAATTCTTAAATCTTTCTTAAGAAATACTTCTTAAGAAAGATTGTACTTGCTTTGTCTCCACAACAAATCGGAACCCTGGTTTTCCTCCCTAAGGAATCTGTATTACCCCTATTTGGTAGATCACTTACGGTGCGATTACCGCGAAAATGTGACAAGCAAGTAAGAAAAACATCCTTGTGCCGCCGTTCATTGTCTAACGGCGGTTTTCTGTTGTGGCTGATAAATACCCTTTCCTATTGGAAGAGTCAGTATTCCTGCCCATCTATAGAGATGGACTAAAGCATATGACAGATGGCTCTGATGGATGGAGATGAGAAATTGTGAACAGCTAATATGTTCTTGCTATGCCACCACCATAATCGGTGGTGGCTTTTGCTACGCTCGTTCTAATGACACACTCCAGGCAAGCAAGAGTTCTACTTACGCCGTATTTAGAAGCAATTTGAGTGTTTCATACCGACAATTCATTAAAGATCTACTTGTGGATAGATGATGAAGGAGGGCGATCGCACTGTAGACGTTTCTAGAACAACAGCTCTACAGCTATTTTCTAAAGTGGTGAGATTTGTGCGCACTACACGCTAAAACGGATGACAGAGTTCTGCAAAGTCGCTTGAATACCATTTCTCACACCCGTGCTCCTCGAATAAGGCGGAGAACCACGAGTAAAACGACAGCACCAACAAAAGCAACAAAGATAGTGCCAGCTAAGCCTGCAAAAGGAGATGCAAGCCCTAATTGAGCAAAAAGCCAGCCGCCAACAAAAGCGCCGACAATGCCGACTACAATATCGCCGACAATACCGTACCCGATACCCCCAGCGACAAAACTAGACAGAATGCCTGCAATCAGTCCAACAATAAGCCAAGTGAGCAGATCCATAAGCACTCCTGCTGAGCATCAACCAAGCTTTATTCATAGCTTAAGTGAATGTAAGTGATCGTTGTTCAGCTTCTTTGTACGCAGCAATCAATTGTTGCAGAACCTAAATCTTCTACATTAATGATTAAAGGCTGTTCTGGCTGGTAACAGCAGCAACCAACTTCGATAGTGCAAAAAGGGGTGGGTTTGGCTCTAGAACTCCCCTCTATCCGCGATAATTTTTCAGATGTAGCACGCCTCTAGCTCAAATTCCATCGCCGATATTGCATAGCCTCTCGCCTAGAAATGTTCTCCAGCAAAATTGCGCTGTTTGTCTCCAAACTGTCGAGCAATGGCGATCGCACTCTTGCCTTTAGACATCCAATTTTTGAGGAATTCCTGCTTAACCATTTTCCGGTGAGAGATTGCGTATCTGATAAACCAGCAAGATCCAATCATCTTCGACAAGAGCTTGAAGTGTTTTACCAACGACTTGCCCAATGAATTCCTTCACTCGTTCCAGTGACCAGCCCATCTGATTTACCAATTGGCCAAACTGATACCTTAAGTCATCGTGCGAGGTTAATGCTGAGTTTGGCGTAGTTGATTGGAAAGATTTAGACTTCGGAGCAGATGTTGAATTAGAAGAAGTTCGAGATTGTTTCTCCGAATTACTGCTTAAAACAGGGACAGCAGCTTTTACAGCTACATTTTGCGAAGACGGATCCCCAACTACCTCACCTGCTGGGGTTGTGGATAGCCCCCCCGCACCCCCCTTTGAAGGCAGAATTGGAGAAGGATCCAACCCAGAATCAGCTGCAGGCGCTAAACCCTTCATATAGGTCTGAGTGTGTACTTGTTTATTTGATAAGGGCTCTGACAGTTTCTCAATGTCTTCTAACGATGGTTTGGAAGAGCCTGAAACAGCCTCAAAATCGTTAGTACACACCTCTTCCGTTTGATCGCTCACACTGGGATACCAGAGGTGCATATATTTGCGGGTTGTTTGCTTACTGCACTTGGCAAGCTCAATAATGGCGTTTTCCAGCGCTGTCTTTGTCTGATACAGTGCCAGCTGCCCTGCTTCTTTCAATTGATTAAACGCATTCTTAATTCGGGCTTGAGCATCTTCAGCACGGGCTTGATTGATGCGGATGCCTGACGAGCTCGCGCCATTTCCCTCGTCTTTGTGAATGTTGCCCTGCCGGGTACTCTCAGTTCCAAGGGGCCAATAATATCCTTCCGCCGCCCGCGCCCATACTTGGCAGCGTAGTTCAATTTCATGCTGGTGGCGGCACCATTGAGCGTATCCAGCACTGTTCGTTGCAGTACGCTGGACGTACTCCATCAAGTGTTCACCCTTCAGCCGCTGAAACACGACCCCATAACAGGCAATCTGCTTTAGAAGGTGATTCGTTTGGCCGTGATCAGTCCATCCCTCGCTAATTTCAAATTCCAGAGCAGTACGCCATGCTTCCACAACAGCGGAATCTCGACGTGCCGACCGCTTCCTCCAGTTCTTTTGCGCTTGGGCGATCGCCTGTCGTAACTGGTCGGTGTCCTGTCCAGCAGTACAGTGATCCCAAATCTCAAAAAACCGTTCTAGTCCACCAACCATTGGATTTAGGTCATCATCCAAAAGCTGGGCACCTGTTGCAGGTTGCAGGGGAAGCCGATGCCCCTGATATTCAGTAAACTCACCTCCCCGCGCATAGGCTTTGCAGTTGGGGAAGATCTCTAACTGTCCTTGCTCAAGCGTTAACCCCTGGGCTTCCAGACATTGCCGGATTGCAGTTGCTAAACCAAATGTAGGCATTTGCTCCGGAAAGGGGAGCCAGAGATGCAGCCCGCCACTTGAACTGGATTGGATCAGGAACGTTCGGGTAATTCCAATTGTTTCTAATGCGGCTCGAATGACAGACAAGGCTTGAGCATTCTGTTGAGGATGATACGCTCCCTTCACATCCAGGTCAATCATGGCGTAGCGGGTCAACGAGTCAAATCGTACCCCTACGACCTGCGCTGCATCCTGCCAGAGCCGCCATAGCTCTCTTGGGCGCAACGGATAGTCATTTAAGGTTTTCCAACTGCTATCTAGCTCATTGGATTTAACAATCGCTTTCCAGAGGTAAGGGAATGTTTGGCATAGCCGCTTGCCCAATGGATCACCAGGCAGAGGCTCCACTCGACGGGGTTTGCTCATGCAACGCCCCCATCTGAGCCCAAGAATAAATTTTTGTGGATTAACATGAAACGCTCTGTCTCAAATAGCCAAAGAAACCTGCAGCAATTGGCAGTTCAACGAGGGCTGACCAATTACCGGGTTGAGGAATAGAGCGTTGTGCCGTATTCAAGCAGTTTTGGGTACAGCCGCTATTGGCTTGCAGCATTGGAGAAAATTTGCTTAAAATAGACACAGCAAAGCTAGGGATCTAACTGTCACTCGCCAAAGTATCTAGTTAGTATCACCACGCTCTATTGCGATGAAAGTAACGTTTGAACTCGAAAGCTCCATCTGTGTCAGCAGTTGGGGCTTTTGACGTTATGAGTTTCTATTTAAGTCATGGATTCTTCTCCTAGGTTGTACAGACCAAACGAAAGCGAATAGCGATCGCTTTTGATATAGGTCTCAAACGCAGGCTGACACTTCAAGTTCATACCTGCGGGAAACAATTGATTTTTCGCCTTTAAAGCGTAGCTCCTCAGTTTTCTCAATCGTGTGGTTACACAGTGATCGATCTAATTGATCTGATCAGACTTGTAACGATCCTGGAAACCCCTGATATATAAGCAATTAAAAATTTTTAAGTCATAAGTAGGGGTATCTAAAGTCTCTAGAAGGGGATAGCAAAGTCAGAAGCAGGGGAAATTAAAGTCCCCGCCAAAGGGGGTTACTTTCTAGGATTTGTAACCAAAATGGTTCCAAACATAGAGCTAGCAAGGGTTACAGCAGGGTTACAGATACAAGTGACTTGAAGCTTCACCGAAAGTCACGACAAGGGGAGGCTAATGTCATAATCAGGGGATGTGTAACCATCACAAAAATAGCTGTAACTTTTACAGAGTAATGGTTACAGTAAAGTTACTTACTAGGTTACAGTGACATCCAGAACCAACGTTACGACGCCTGCATCTAGTGGTTGCTTTTCAGAGCTGAGCCGATGCGGGCATAGTTCACATACACTAGTTCTGTATTTAGCGGGTAATCATACTTGTCTACACCAGATAAGCCTGTAACCAAGTTCTTCCCGCCTTCCCTCATGCTACTTAAGTCACGGGTAGGGGGCTTTGTTGTCACGCTCAGGGGAAAAATTAGATACCTAGACTGCTTAAAAGCTCTGATCTGAAATGGTTACAGAGGGTTACAGATTCAGTCTCCTACACCATTGAAGTCACTTCCAGGGGAGGCTAATGTCACAACAATGGGATACTAAAAGAGAGCTAATTAGCCTCTATCAAGCTCTCAGCAATGGTTACAGTGAAGTTACTGAGCTTGTAACTATAAATCCTGTTACCGCCGCTGAAGTCACTCTTAGGGGGTACTGATGTCACAACTATCGGGAAATATTGAGGCTAGAAAGAGCAGAAACCCTTTTTTAAAGAGGGTTACACGGTTACATCCCGTTAGAGTGAGCTCAATTTTTTCCCTTACTGAATGGAGCTATGAGATGGGATATGAAACTGCAGTTTCATATCCCATCTCATAGCTCCATTCAGTAAGGCTTGTGATTTGAGTTCTGAAACTCAAGTCACGAGTTGGGGATGGTAATGTCACTTTTAACGGCAGCTTTGGAGTTAGCTAAAAGCTGAACTCTTGATCTAGCAAGAGTTACCACAGGTTACAAAGTATGTAACTATCACTTACTCCATCTACTGAATATTCAATACTTGGCGAAGCAAACTTTGATCACTATCTACCGCTCGACGGCGATCGCTCTCCACCAACTTCACCCAACTCACACTCTTCCCGATCGTGGACGCTAGTTGAGCTTGCGTCCATCCTTTTGCTTGTCGTGCTGCTTTGACGGTAGCTCCTGCCAATTCCACGGCGGGTAGTTGAGCAATGACCATTGTAGGCTGAATGTTAGCTTCAACACTTCGCCGTCTAGCAGATGACCGATGGCTTTTCTCAGTTCGCCTTGCTTCCAGATCATCCAGGCATTCTTGAATCTGTGAGGGTAGCTTGAACGAGATTTTCGCCGGGAACCAATGCTTGGAAATGTAGTTGTCGGGTAACCACTTCGAACCCAGAAGCTGCTGGTTGCGTTCCTTAGTGGGTAATAGGGCTATTTCATCGGGCAGACTCCAAACAGGTCTTAGCCACACTGGGTAAGTTTCATCATCAAAGCCAATCTCAATCTTGAGGTTATCCTTGAGCGTCAACAACGCGTTATCGACCGATTCCTTTAACTTCCACCCGTAGCGGCGATCGGACAATGCCCTCTCAATCTCATTGCTGGGGAGTACGCTTTCGATGAGACTTTCAATCGTATAGATCCCATTAGGGCGAGCACGGCTGTTTTGAATCAGATACAACCCCATGCTAGTCGCCAGTTTACGGCGGTGGGGATCAATGTCAAACACTTCTTTAGGAATTAGCCCGTACTGATACAAGGCTTTTTGTTGCTGTGCACCTTCCCGATTGAGGAAATTATGGGTCCATAAGCCTGGTTGAACCCGGATCACAACCTCATGCAGTTCCTCTGTTTCTCCATCAACATGGGGTTGAGTGTATTCCTGCACGCTGACAATCCATAAAAGGCTACGCTCTCGCACACAGAGATCCATATCACCTTCAAACCAGTGGATAACGGCACCCAGAGTACCAACAACCCACGCTAAGTCAGCGATCGCCTTCAGCTTTTGTGACTTCGTAAACTTATTGCTGTTATGAACTTTGAGCGTCTTAATTAGATCCGTCCCTAGCAGGTAAAACGGCTGCTTCCAGGGCTCACTTTGGATCGCAGCATAGGACGCAAACACCGCATGGAGACGGGCTGCCATCACACCATACTGCTCCAAAATTTCTCGCTCAGCTTGCGATGAAATGGAGTCAGCCTGGTGCTTCTGTTTGTTCAGAACGTAGAATTCGATATAACGACCTTTACCAAACTGCTTCTGGAAATACAGCCGATCCTGCCCATACTCACTCCAGTCAGGAGGTTTGAGAAATGCCTGAGTGGCGGAGATGACAGGTGCTCCACTCGCCATCATTTCAACAGACTTATTGGTAAATAGCGGCGGTTCAGTACGGGGTAAATTTCGCGGTTTGCGGATCCGGGTACGAGTAGATTGTGGCGGCAGAACCTCGACCTCAGTCAACGATAGCTGAGAAGACGTTTCAATCTCTGAGGTAGCATTCTTTCGTGGACTAGATTTAGGCTTCATCATGCTTACCCATTGAAGAAACAGCTCTACGTCGAGGCTTTCCTACTGGAATCATCCGTCGGGCTATTCGCTCAATAAACTCAGACCGAGATAGGTGGAACTCCGCTGCAAGCTTATCGAGCTGCTCTACAGCAGTCGGAGTTAAGCCAATCATCGTCGGCTTCTTTGGCTCCGAGTAATACTGCCCTAGCCCTTTGCGGCTCTGTTTGTCATTACCAACACTCATAGTGATACGCGATCGGTTATATAAGAGATAACACAGCTTTCGCGATCGGACACAACGACTTTTCCCAAATTTTTCTGGTCTCTTCTCTCACTCACCAATGGGTGTAACGTCAGAAGAATCAACAGTTTTCATAGCCAGGTCTGCCGCTAAGCAAAACTGAAACGTATAGAGCTATCTACAGCTCAGTTCATCAAGCAGCCTAAAACTTATCCAGTTATGCTCTAAATCTGTGGATGAGGTGTGGTAGAAGAGACACTTCGTGCCCCTTCTACCACACCTCATCCATAGAGACTCTAGAGTGACGATCTGAGCTGTCCTACTTGACTGAGAATGGCTACTAGCCTTTTATGGGGAGGGGTAAAGCCATTTATAAAACAGCTTAGTTAAGCGTGGCATGATGATGTATGTAAGTAGGAGGACACTAAATCCTGTGCTAATGAGTTGTTTGAGGAATATAGGAAATTCAGACAATAGGGGTGACAGCACACGGATTGGGATAGTCTGAGTGAGAAACACTCCAACCCAGGTCACTAATACCATCTTGTGACGCGGCGGTGGAACCTTCAGCCTGTTTGGAAGCATAAACCAGGTTTCCAAACCAGTCAGGGTTTGAATAGCTTCAGGCTTTTCAAGCATCGGTTGTAATCGCGCCATCCATTCCTTCCGGATGGTGGATTCCATCCAGGCTTTGAGATTGCTGTACTGATCAAACTTAACAATTGCCACATACTCAGGATGAACATGATCCCAGGGGCGAATTACATTGACTCCTAAATATCCTTTAAATTTTTGGGCGGCTGTAGTAATCCCATGCAACCACTCTTCATAGCCCAGTTCGCGTCCTGGGCGAACCATGTGAGAAATAATAGCAGTTACCTGCTGAGTTTCTTTATCTGTACCAAGTGCCAGGGGTTCGAGCATAGAAGATAACCTCAGTAAGCGATCGCTACTTTTGAGGCATTGTACGTTAGCGATCGCCTTTCCAGCAGTGCAGTTCTGGAGTTGTTGAGTTTGGAATACGGCTTGCTTACCTGGCAAACAAGTCTTTGCCTGCTAAGGCAGTAGCCACGCGTGCTACATTCGCACCATGATATTTGGCAGCTTCCAACCTCTGTTCTGTCACGCCTGTCTGCTCCATATATTCTCCCGCTGAGCGCCCGTAAGGCCCCCATTGCAGACCACCAAGAGGATAGCCTGGTGTGATTTTGGGTAAAGGTACCATCACCATTCCCAGTTCAGCAAAGTTATTTAACAGCGCTAGCATGGTTAGCCAGCACCACCCCCTGCATTACCATAACCACCACCCGTCGCGAAGACAGCCCCCACTTTCCCAATAAGGCTATCTCTCACCCAAAGGGGGCCGCAAACCTGATCAACAAATTTTTTCACGCGCCAATCTGGACTTCCCATGTGGACAGGGGAACCCCAATAAAGGCAAAGATAGGGGCTACCAGAATGAGCACAATCTCACCAATATCTTGCAGGAGCGGGTTCTCTTTATAGGTAGAGCGTTAATGCCGCAAAAATCCACCTAAGCCAACGAGAATAAAGCCTGTTCCTGGAAGTGTGGCGATCGGTGTGAGTCCCAGATTGATGAAGCATCCCTCACAAGCGACACCAGACCAACAAAGAATCCATAAATGCCCAGCGTGAGTAGCTCCCACCCTAAGGCTAGTGCCAGCGAAGTTCCGACAAACAAAATGCCCAGCCGCCAGGTTATCAGCATGAGTGTAACGTAATCGATAAACATGAAAGAAATCTCTTGCGAATGATTGGTCTTATTAGGATTATCCTTTTGTTAATTAAGGGCCAGTGATCTGTTGAACTACCGTCAAACGATCTGGATATCATGATTGTGAAATGGCAATCATCCGCTATCCAGACCAAAATCATGTTCAAAGCAAGCTCGCAGATTGTCCTTTTTGATTACGCAACGTGAGAAAAATCAACTTCTTGTGCAGGGTTGCTGCATCAAGATTCGGTCGTTTTCATACACCTCTAAAACCCCAACTTGTGGGTCATCCAGCGTACCGGTCCACCCCCAATACTTATAAGTTCCATCCCGAAACCTATACACTTGAACGCCTTCTAGTGCTTGGCTAGTTCCGTCGCCTAAACTGAGATTACCAATAGGATGGTCGCACGATAAAGCAGTTCACCGAATGCTTCAAATTTGTACCATACCGCCGTCAACAAATAGTTCGATGCCATTCACAAAGCTGCTATCATCTGAAGCAAGAAAAACAACCGCTTTGGCAATCTCATCGGGTGTACCCACTCGCCCCAGCGGAATGGTAGCAGCTTGGCTATCTATAAATTCCTGCACCTGCTCATCGCTCAATCCCAAGTGGTCGTAACCCGGTGTTGGGACCACGCCAGGGCTAATGGCGTTAACCCGGATTTTGCGTTCTTTCAGATCAAGCATCCAATTACGGGCGAACGACCGCACAGCCGCTTTAGTCGCGCTGTAAACGCTGAAGGCTGGAGTGCCTGTGGTAGAAGCAGTCGAGGCATTCAGAATAATAGAAGCACCTTCTGGCAACAGAGGCAGTGCCTTCTGTACCGTAAACAGTAAACCTTTGACGTTTGTGTTAAACGTTTTGTCAAAGTGTTCTTCGGTGATTGATCCCAGAGGGGCAATCCCTCCACCTCCAGCATTAGCGAAGAGCACATCAAGGTGTCCTTGCTCCTGCTCAATTGTGGCAAACAAGTGATCGAGATCTGTCATCTTGGAGGCATCACTCTGGACACCCGTGATGTTTTTACCGATCGCCTCCACAGCAGCATCTAGTTCAGCTTGGCGACGGCCTGTGATGAAAACATAGGCACCTTCAGCAACAAAATGTTTGGCCGTGGCAAGACCGATACCGCTGGTACCGCCAGTGACAAGCGCAACTTTTCCTTCTAGTTTTCTCATAGTTATGGTTTCTCTTTGGGATGGGGTTAGTAGATATCTGAGAGGCTGTTTAAAGACCAGCTTTTCATCAGACTTTCAAACAGCCTCTGATGCATTGGGAGGGAGAATGGCCAGGCTATAGTGGGAGCACAGGCGATCGGCCTCTGGATGTCCTATATAAAGGCATTCGCAACTCGTAGTTCTTCCATTCGATGGAACTTAATTCGCCATTGACTGCGTAAAATTTAGATGCTTCCCCCACTTAAGCAATGGTTTTAAGTGAAAAGTTAGGATTCATGGCTTGCGGTCGTAATAGCCGAAATCAAGTGTGTAGTATCCCACTGACCTATATATCGCATTCCATTAATAAACAATGCTGGAGCGTCTAATATTCCGCTACTTAGTCCACCAGCGATATCTGCATTAATACGATCAACATGGACTTGTTTAGATATATCTTGCAGAAATTGGCAAATATCAAGTCCTAGATAATCAGCATACTCCACCAGATAGCCATTTCCCAATTCTTGCTGATGCATGAACAACATATCGTGCATCTGCCAAAACTGACCTTGTACGGCCGCAGCTTCCACCGCTTCTGCGGCTTTTTGTGCTTGAGGGTGAATTGAACCCTCAATAAAGTGACGAAATACCACACATATCTCATTCTCTCTAGAAAGCACAGAAGCGAAGTATTGCTGAATTATCTGAATTAATTGATGTATTTTTTTACACTCAAGACATTGATAATTTCCATATTCTACAAGTACAACAGGTGCGTTCAGCAGTCCCTGGTAGTGATCGTCTTGTGAGGGTGGAACAAAGAGGTGATAAGGATCATTATTTTGATTCATCGAACACTCTGGTAAAAGGGTTCTTATGACACAAAATGATTGTCATGAGTCATATCTGCAATTTCTTCTGTTGCAACGTTCAAACCTCACCCTGATATTTGTATAGCATTAGCTTATAAAGTTGATGCTCCTTTGTCGCCAACTTAGAGTTGAGCGTTTAAAGGACCAAAAGAACAAGCATGACCTATAGCTACAACCAATCCTCCACTGAACTTAAGTTTAGTTCTGTAACGCTCTGCGGGTTGGTTCAGTATGAAGGGTGGGGCTATACCACCATTTTTATACTAAACGCGGTTACATGCCACCCTATAACGCTTCTGTATGCTTTTCAAAATATCTTTGAGATGTAGGGTGGGCATAGCCTATATCTCAAAAATTATTTGGGATTGCTATAACTTGGCGATCCCTCGCTTCAAGGCTGTAACAACGGCTTGAGTTCGATCGCTCACTCCTAACTTACTCAAAATTCGATTGACATGGAATTTGACAGTACTCTCGGTAATATTCAAAGTCGTACCAATGTCATGGTTACTTAAACCATGCACCATCAGAGCAATAACTTGCGATTCACGATCGCTCAATTCTGGGTTGTTCATCCGCTGCACAAGCTTGGCCGCCACGTCGGGGGGAATATACTGCTGTCCTTCATGAACAGTATGAATCGCATTAATTAGTGCATCTGGTTCGACATCCTTGAGCAAATAGCCTTTAGCTCCAGTACATAATCCACGATAGATATCTTCATCACCATCGTAAGTCGTGAGAATAATGATGCGGGCATCAGCAAACTCTGTACAAATTGCCTCTGTTGCATCCACTCCGCTCATCTGTGGCATTCGTAAGTCCATTAAGGTGACATCGGGCTGATGGTTTTGAAATAGAGCGATCGCTTCCCGTCCATTCCCCCCCTGCCCCACCACCGTCATATCCGGTTCATTTTCAATCATTGCAGCAAGCCCTTGCCGAACAATAGCGTGATCATCAACAATCAAAACACGGATGGCTACAGACTCGTTCATGTTCCTGCCTCCCGCTGCAAAGATACGACTATTTCTGTGCCTTTCCCCAGTTGACTCTCAATGGAGAACTGTGCTCCGATATGCTCCGCTCGTTCAGTCATACTCAGTAGGCCAAACCCCTGCCTCAAAGTGATAGTGTTGGCTTCAAATCCTCGTCCATTGTCTCTAATTCGTAAAAAGCATGATATTTGTTCGTAGACTAATTCAATGCGAATCTCACTCGCGTCAGCATACTTAATTGCATTCGTAAATGCCTCCTGTGCAATTCTCAATAAATTATTCTCAGCTTCAGGAGGTAATACATAGGGTGTACCCAGAATCTCATAAATCAAGTGAGTTTCAGTTGAAGATTGCATTATAGATACAAATTGCTCCAGTGCCGCCCACAGGGTACCATCCTCTAAGAGTTGAGGACGCAGTGCTGCCACAGAACGTCGAGCTTCTGTCAGGCCATTGCTAGCTAGGTCACGCACTGTCTGAATATGCGCTTGTATGGCTTCTGGGTTGGTTGCCACTAATCGGGAAACGGCTCCCATATGAACCAGAATCCCTGTAAAGGCTTGCGCCAACGTATCGTGAATTTCACGGGCCATGCGGTTGCGTTCTTCTAAAATTGAGGCTTGCTGAGCACGTTTGCGATCGCCAATGTCTGTAATCAAACCATAAAACCCTCTCACTTGAGTTTGGGCATCAAAATCAGGAATAAAGGTCGCACTAATTTGCTTTTTACCGAATGGATAGGGCAACTCTGTTTCTAGAGTTACCGTTTGCCCTGCAAACACTTGATGAATATACGGCTCAACCATTATATAAACCGTTTCACCTAGAAGTTCACGAATAGGTTTACCCAGGATCTCATCTCGGCTCTGGTTAAACCAGTCTTCATAAGTTTGATTGACAAACCGATAGCGCTGATCTGCATCTACATAGCTTATACAGACGGGTAGAGCGTTTGTGATGAGCCGTAGCTCCTGTTCTCGATCGCTTAGTGCAGCTTCGCTTTGCTGTAAAGCGGCTGTCCGTTCGGTAACCTGTTGCTCTAAAGTGCAGTTGTAATCGGCTAATAACTTCTCTGCTCGCTTGCGTTGGGTAATATCTTGAGAAGCAGTAATCGCATAGGCAATACTTCCCGTCTCATCAAACACGGGTGTACTGGAAATTTGGACAAAAATTGTTCTATTGGATAGGCGAACTTCGATATCGTCTACCGTTACAACCTCTCCTGCTAGAGAACGAAAAATGGGCAATTGGGCAGTAGGATATAACTGATGCGTTCCAGCTTTATAAACTTGATGGATTTCAGGAATTTGCTCAGGTGGGGTTTCCGTTAGAAGATCGGCTTTGTCTGTTAAGTGACGGGTTGCTCGATTAGCATAGGTAATGCGCCCTGTAGAATCATGAACCGTAACCCCGATCGGCATTGCATCAATAAACTGCGTCAGGCGGTTTTCTCGCTCCTTGACTTCGGCATAAAGTTTAGCGTTGGCAATGGCGATCGCTGCTTGCCCTGATAAAAATTGTAGAATTTTGATGCGATCGTTACTAAACGCTCCAGCCGACAGATTATTTTCTAAATACACAATGCCACTTAATTTGCCTTGAGTGAGAAGTGGCGCACATAGGATTGACTGAGGTTGATGCGCTCTAATGTAAGGATCAAGGGTAAATTTTCCCTCACGACTAACATCATTCAAGACCAAGCTTTTCTCTGTCCGGATAACATAATTAATAATGGCTGTAGGGAGACAACTCTCTGCCAGAGAACACTGCAATATTCTGATGGCATAAGCGTTCTCAGAGGTATTAGAAATCATTTCACAGGCGGCTTCAACTTTCCATTCCCCAGCTTCTTCTAAAATTAAAAATCCTGTTTGTGCACCAGCATTCTCAATGAGAATCTGCATCAAGGAGCGGAGTAACTGCTCTAATTCAATCTCACTTGAAATTGCCTGGGATGCTTTTAGTACCGCCGCTAGATCAAAAGCAGTATCTGAGTTTTTAGAAGTAGTTTTAGAGGTTGTGCGAATTGATGTGTCAGCGATGCCGGGTGACTGAGGAAAGAACTGTGGATAGCCGATCTCTAAATCCTTCACCTTGGCCGTTGCCCCCCACCGCTCGTAACAATAGTGTGCTTCTTTCATGTAGGTTTGGGCAAACTTTTCTCGACCACGAGACAGGTAGAATTTTGCAGCTAACTCATAAGCTAAGGCTTCTTCTTGAAGGTACTCATTGTCTCTAGCTCCTTGAATCGCTTGTTCATAAAACTCTTCTGCCTCAAGTAGCTGGCCCAAAACTCGTGCTTGCTCTGCCTCAACCAGGTAATATTTATGCAAACAATTCATGGGTGCAAAATGGGCCCATTGCTTCATTTTCTGCTGATTAATCGTAACTCGCTTGAGGATGTTCTTTTGCTCTTTAGCACTGCTTTCATAATACGCTGTGAGTCTTGCTAGAGAATCATAGTAGTGGTATACGGGAATGCTTGGCGTTACTCTTACTTGGCTCAAATGGCTATCTGCTCTAACTGAGTTTTTAATAGCTTCAGCATACTCAGAAAACAGGTAACATAGAATAAGTTTGCTGAGGGATCCCAAAAAAATTGAGATTCTATTCAGTTCGTGTTGGGGTTGTTTACGCTCATCATAGGCTTCACCAATGAGATGGGTTGGGGTAATCGAGCGCCCCATCAAGTTCAGGACAGTCTGCTGTAGGATTTGAACATGAATGAGTGCGGTTTTCTGTTGAACTTGGCGGCGAATCGCTTCGGCATATACTCCCATTTCCTTTTCAAGCTCGACGAGTTCCTTACCGACGATAAAGCCTTGGAGACAATAAGCATAAGCACCATAGACAGCAAACTCTAAATCTCCAGTTTCCAGTCCACTTTGATAAACTTCCAGCAGTGGCTCCGCTATTTTTCTAACATGCTCCTTCCAGTGGGCAATGAAGAAATTGATAATGAATAGGGTTCGCGCTTTTAATGTATAAGTATGGGGCTGCGATAATAGCCTGTAGGCTAACTGTCCAAACTGGTAACCAGACTCAATATCATCAGCCATTCCACAAAGGACTAGTCCACCAAATTTGGCATAAATATAGGGAGATATAAACGTATTGCCATACTGAATAGACAGGCTAATCTGTTTAGATACAAGCAAAGGCACTAAATCAGGAATAGCAAAATAGACAGAAATCGTAATTCTTGATAGAATTCGTATCGCCGCCAACTGGCCCGGTTCAGTCATTTCTGGTAGATGGATAAAATCCTCAATTGAGGTTTTACTGAAATAAGATGTAACGCTACTTAGTGCATGCTGGATATCTAGCGGGCTTGGCTTTTCAGGAAACCTGATTCCTAGTTGCTGCAAAGCTTGTAATGCTGTATTGATTGATTCCAATAACCGATTCTGCGCAAAGGCAGTTTCAATTCTGACTTCGTAAACTTTTACGGTATCGAGAACCGTTTTAGCTTCTTGCAGAACGATCGCAAACCAACGTTCCACCTGTTCAAAATCACCACATAAATATGCGACTTCTGTCGTTTCTAACGCTAGTGCTAAAGCCAGGTCATAGTTCGTTTTCCAGCTAGATGCTGCCAGCCATGCGCATCCAATCGCCAAATATTCTTGAGCCATACTGTGGGCGATCGCTGCCTTTGCTTTCTGCCCTGCCATCAAGTTTAATCTGGCAATTTCATCTCGTTCAGATTGATCATTGATTAACTCAATTCCATAATTTAAATGATCGACAATTTCAAACAATCTCTCTAATATCGGTTCTGGCAATGTTTTTTTCAGGAGACTACGACCAATTTGAAGATGAACCACTTGTTTCTGCGGCTCATCAATCAGGGCGTATGCTGCTTGCTGGACGCGATCGTGCAGGAATTTATAGTTCTGAACCATTAGGCTTTCATCTAATGCAGAGATCGGTAAAATTAATCCTGCTCGAGCGGCTACCACTAAATCTGAAAAAAGTTCATGAGCAGGTGCCTCACAAACCATGGAAAGCGTATCCAGCCTAAATTCATTCCCAACACATGCTGCTAACCGTAATGTTCGTTTTACTGATTCTGACAATTTGCCTAATGCGTTTGTCATCAGCACAACAACATTATCTGTCATGTTCTTTGCCTGAATCTGCTCAATATTCCATTGCCAATTTCGACGATCGACATCAAACGCCAGGCAATCTTCTACATACAGCGTTTTCAAAAACTCATTTACAAAGAAAGGATTGCCCTCAGTTTTACGTAACACTAGCTGAGTTAAAGTACAAACAGTATCGGTGTTGTGATGCAGCGTTTTAGCGATCAACTGCTTCAACGGTTCTAGCGTCAGAGGTTCTAGAACAATCTCTTGCAGCACAGCTCCCTGTTGCCGGAGTTTCTCCAATGTTAATGCGAGGATATGCGTGGGATAAACTTCATTATTCCGATAGGCTCCAATCAGGAATAGGGATGGAGTTTGCTCATCTAACAACATCAACTCGATGAGCTTTAACGTAGCCGAATCTATCCACTGCAAGTCATCTAGGAAGATCACCAGAGGGTGTTCTGCTGAGCAAAACACTCGAATGAAGTGCTGAAAGGTTCGATTAAATCGATTTTGAGCTTCCATTGCCCCAATTTCTGAAACAGGCAGCTGCTTGCCAATAATCAGCTCAATTTCCGGAATCACATCAATAATGAGTTGCCCGTTATTACCCAATGCAGTGAGTAGACGCGATCGCCACTGTTGCACCTGTTCTCCAGGTTCACCGAGCAGTTGTTGCACTAACTTTTGCAAGGCAGACACGATCGCACTGTAGGGAATATTGCGCTGAAGCTGGTCAAACTTACCCGCGATAAAATAGCCACGTTTTGCCGTAATGGGCTTGTAGAGTTCCTGTACGAGTGCTGATTTGCCAACTCCAGCATACCCAGACACCAACATCATTTCAACATTCAACTGAGGCTTACTTATGCCTTCATCCGGTTGACTGTTTTCACTAACATTGCCCTTTGCGACGACTCTCTCAAATGCTGCCAACAATGCAGCAATCTCTGCTTCTCGCCCATACAACTTCTGGGAAATGTGAAATTGCTCCGAAACATCATGCAGCGCAAGCTGAATGCTGCTAACTTGATTGGTTTCTGCTAATTGTTCCGCAAAGATTTCTAAGTCTACTTTGATACCCCAGGCACTCTCATAACGATCCTCAGGATTTTTCGCCATCAATTTGAGAATCATCTCTGAAACAGGATGGGGAATCGCAGCATTCAATTCGCAAGGAGGAATGGGTGATTTGGCAATATGACAATGAACGAGTTCAAGAATATCAGTAGTAGGGAATGGCAGTTGCCCAGTGAGCAGTTCGTAGAATGTCACACCCAACGAGTAAAAATCGGTGCGGTAGTCGAGCAATCGGTTCATGCGTCCAGTTTGCTCTGGGGACAGGTAAGCAAGCGTTCCTTCTAAGCCATTCGGGCTTCTGAACGTAGGATTGATGCGATTAAATTGAGTGGCAATTCCGAAGTCAATGAGTTTGACAACACCCGTATTGAGATTAAGAACGATATTGCTAGAGTTGATATCCTTATGGATAATATTGGCAGCATGAATTCTACCTAAGGTATCGGTAATGGCAATCGCCAATTCCAGAAAACTGGATAAAGACATCGGGTAGAAGCCCAAGTGTGTCTTCATCCAATACTCCAAAGATTCCCCACCAAAGTCTTCGAGGAAGATAGCAAGAGTACGCTGATAATCCTGCTGGCTGTAAGCCTTGACTACACCTTCCAGGTCGAGAGAACGAGTAATTTGATATTCTTGCCTGTAGCGGATGAGCTCTTGAGGAGAGGGGTAATCTTGCTTGAGCAGTTTGATGACGATCGCTCGGCCATCTTGCTCTCTAATACCCCGATATACCAGAGATGCTGAACTCTCATAGAGTTTGCTTTGGATGGTAATTCCAGAGAAGGTAACCATAGAATTCCTTCCAAATCATCCTAATGAGCTATGCCATCATATTGTATCGATCCCGATGGAATTCTGGGAGACTCATTAACGCGACGATCTATAGCGCTTTGCGCTTGAATCAGCTACGGTTGTTTTTATGAGAGCCGCACTCCGCGTGGCTCTCATAAAAACAACTAGATTTTAAGCGTTTGAAAAGTGCTGTAAGTAGCTCAACTCACATCTTGCACCCTTTAAAACCAAAACCCAGAAGGGCTATTGCACCGCCGTAAAGTGACGGTGCAATAGCCCTTCTGGGTTTTGATACATAGGGTTGAGTGTGCGATCGCTCCATGACCGCACACCCCGCTAGCCTTCGAAAGGGCGAAATTTTACTCTCTAGTTGTCGTCTACCAGATTTTGTAATTGGTGTTCAACGGCAGTAATAAACTCGCTATCTTGCAAAGTAGCTTCTGATAAATAACCCGATGCGATCGCCGCATGGATCACTTCCTCAGCGGTAATAGAACCAGAATCTACTCCGGCTTCCAGGGAAGCATAACCTGGAATTCCACCCTGGGTTAACCGACCTTGGTAGGCAAGATTAACCACGTTAAATGAAGATAATTCAGTTTCAGCCTTTGCAACCGAAGTAAAAGCGACAGACAAAATTATGGCGAGGAAAGATGATGCAATGTATTTCATAATGTTAGATCCTTGTAAATCAAAGGTTGATGATGTGTGATTAGACAATGCTCAATGACGAATGGGATCATTTCCTACTAACTTTTGTAGTTAGAATTTAATGATGATGACAAATTCGTTATCTTACAACGTGACTCTGATGAGTGATCCAGTGCGATTGCATTCGAAATATACCCGCTTAGAAAGCCGGGTATTTGGGGCGATCGCACCATAGACATGCAGCAAGAAATTCACTTGTTAGTGTTCTCTACGATCAAGCACTTCGGTCAAAAGAAACTTTCACAGCACAAAGTAACTACTGTGGGTTGTATTTATAATTCCTCTTGCTTGAACGGGTTGAACTAACTTTGTTAATTCCTTTAGCTTTAGTCTATAGAATTCATGTTGCTTTGTCGCCAACTCAGAGTTGAGTCATCAAAGCAACAAAAGATCAACTGCGAACCATCTCGATCAACTAATTCTCAACCGAACTTAAGTTCAGATGGCTTTGCATTGAATGACGAACCTCGGTAAGGTAACCTTAACTCTTGGAAAATATAGCCATAGCCTCTGCTGGGAGCTGAAGTGGGCAATTGCAAGCTGATTTATTCTCGACCAGGCAACGCAGCTTTCTCTGCCGATACCAGAGATAAGCTGGTTGTGCCTCAAAGAAGTGTAGGCTGATAAACTAGGAACGGAGATATTTGGGTCTCCTAGCGATGCAATATCCCTAGATAAAACGGATTGCTACCAGTGTTACAGCAATGGGTGATTAGCTTATGAAGGGGACAAAGGATACAGCAACAGAATAGGCTAGATTTGCTGTGGATACTTAAGTTTCGTGATAATTTGCGCCTTACCCTACACTTCTTTGAGCCAAAATCGCCTCTCCCAACTCATTAAGATTGCTATACTTATTGTTTTCTTCAAACCTTTATGATCGGTTCCTCAACACCACTATCGAGTCACCGCACAACACCCCTCATTCTCTTTATGCACATTCCTAAAACAGCGGGAACTACGTTGGGATGCATTATGGTCAGGCAATACGGCAGAAAAAGCGTTTTCTCCTGCCACCCAGATCGCAATCTGCTTGGCTGTACTCCTGAAGACTTCAAACAATTATCTGCAGAAGAACGCCTGCGTTACAACGTAGTATGGGGCCATTTTGATTTTGGCCTAGAGCGGGACATCGAAGAGCCTTCTACTTATATCACGATGCTGCGTGAGCCTGTCGATCGAGCTATTTCTCACTACTACTATGCTCGCAAGCGAAAGGATCACTATCTCCATAAAAAGATCACGAGTGAGAAGTTAAAAGTTAAGGAATATATTGTAAACGGTATTTCTCAAGAAATGGATAATGGTCAAACTCGAATGCTGGTTAAGAAGGGTGGTTGGGATATTCCTTTTGGAGAGTTACCTCTTGAGTTTCTAGAACAGGCCAAACAGAACTTACAAGAAAACTTTGCAGTAGTTGGCACTACAGAGCGATTCGATGAAACTTTAGTCCTTGCTAAGGAGATTTTTGGATGGACAATGCCTCTCTATCTTCGCTGGAATATCGGCGATACTCCAGCAAGACGAGCGAATCTATCTTCTAATGTTGTTGAGGCGATCTACCAACATAATGCCTTGGATGTAGAGCTTCACCGTTATGCTAACGAACTTATGGATCAGCTAATTGCTAAAGAAGTACCCTATTTCAAACTCAAACTAGTCTTATTTCGTACCTTGAACCGGCTCTATACTCAGTTTTTTAAGGTCAGTCGATCATTCCCAAAATCCTGGCGAGAAAAGCTTGATCGTCGTTTCTTCCAGATCATCCGGTAGGACTCCTTCCTCCATTTTCACTCTGGTTGAAGTGTAAGTTGTTCTATTGTGTCTCAGCAATTTTCATTTTGGAATCCAGCCCGAAAATAACCCGCCGAAGGCGGGCTATTTTCGGGCTTCAAAGCTGAGAGGTCGTGCCCGAAGGGCACGACCTCTCAGCTTTGAAGCTCATACTGAGAATTGCTGATTGTGTCTTTATAAATTTTACTTTTGGCCTCGATTCTATTACAGCGGTGACAAAACCCAAAAAGGACCTCTGAGTTTTGGTTTTACCAGGAAGATGTGAGCTTCACTAGTTCTAATCATCAGAAGCTCTTTGAGGATTGCTCAAGGAGTAATTCTACTGTACGAAGTGTACAAGAAATTTACTCCTTAAACAATTCTCAAATGAGCTAACGAATTGGCTTTTGTAGATGATGAGCGGAAGCAATACATAAATAGTCAGATATGCTGAGTCTAGATAAAGGTAAAGGATAACCCAGGCTACTTATTAAATCATCTTTAAATTTCTCTTTATACTCCTGATTTGACAGCATCCTATTAATTTATTACTGTATATTCGTGTTGGCCAACGACCCAATTAAAAAGCTTGATTTTTGTATTGTTTTTGTTACGAGCGGCGAACCTCTTTAGGTAGATTTTTTAGGTTCATCCATAAAGTTATTTAAAGTTTTCCTAAGTGTTTCATTTTGGTAATTTTAATTCCAAATGGTATCCAGACAAACATATGTTGGGGTAGGACACAACACGTATTGCAGCTTTCCTTTTTACTCTCTTCATCTATGAATTGCTAATTCAGGGATCAGATCTGGGAACATAATATATTTTTTATGGATTACCCCTTCTGCAATCAAGAACTTCAATGTTCAACGCTGGTTGAATTGCTGCACTGGAGAGCAACCTGCCAGGCTACACAACATGCATTTACTTTTCTGGCAGAAGGGGAAGAACAATCCTCCTGCATGACCTATGGAGATTTAGATCACCAGGCGAGGGCGATCGCCTATAAACTCCAGAGCTACGGTGCTGATGGTGAACGGGTTCTACTTTTATATCCACCGAGTTTAGATTTTATTGCTGCTTTTTTCGGCTGTTTGTATTTGGGATATGTAGCAATTCCTGCTTATCCACCCCGCTCTAGCCGTTCTACAGCCCGGATAAAGTCAATTATTGCAGACGCCAGGCCTACAATAGTTTTGACAACAAAAGCCGTGTTTCCCGTATTCAAGAAATATCTTTTTCAATTACCAGAAATACGACCTTTAGCTTGGATTGAAACGGACCATCTTGTAGAAGATGCAGAATACTCTTTAAAAAATCCAGCAATTAATAGCAATACCTTAGCTTATCTGCAATATACATCAGGTTCCACCTCTGTCCCTAAGGGGGTAATGGTCAACCATAAAAACGTATTACATAATTCGGAGTATATCCGGCAGGCTTTTCAACTAACCACAAACAGCGTATCGGTAAGTTGGTTACCTCACTTCCATGACATGGGTCTAGTTGATGGAATTATTCAACCTCTTTATACAGGTTTTACTGGTTACCTGATGGCACCATCCGCTTTTTTACAAAAGCCTTATCGATGGTTACAAGCAATTTCACATTCTGGAGCAACACATTCTGGAGCACCAAATTTTGCCTATGAACTATGCATCAATAAAATTAACCAAGAACAAAAGAAGAGCTTAGCCCTAAGCCACTGGGCCAGCGCTTATAACGGTGCAGAACCCATTCGTTCAGCAACACTAGAACGGTTTATAGCAGAATTTGAAGTTTGTGGGTTTCGTGCAGCATCCTTTTACCCCTGCTATGGTTTGGCTGAAGCAACTTTGATGGTATCCGGCGGTTCTATCAATCAGTTGCCTGAGAAATGTACGGTTGAGGAGAAGGTACTGGTAAACCATCGAGTAGAAGTGACATCCAGTGGTAAAGAGAAAAAGTATCTCATTAGTTGTGGGCGATCGCACTTAGATACTGTAATTATCATTGCTAATCCTGAGCTAAGAACACGCTGTGCTCCTACAGAAGTTGGAGAAATTTGGATATCTGGTGCAAGTGTAGCTCAGGGTTATTGGGAAAAACCGGAGGAAACTCAACAAACCTTCCATGCATATTTAGTAGACACGGGAGAAGGCCCCTTTCTGCGGACTGGAGACTTGGGTTTCATACAAGACGGTGAGCTATTTGTTACAGGCCGTTTGAAAGATTTGCTGATCATTCGAGGTCGTAATCATTACCCTCAAGATCTTGAATTGACAGTAGAACAAAGTCATCCGGCACTGCACTCGAATTATAGTGCTGCCATCCAAATGTTTATGGCGGGAGAAGAACGCCTTGTAGTTTTTCAGGAAATTGAGAGAAGCTACCTGCGAAAACTTGATATTGAAGAAGTGGCCGGAGCAATTCGTCAAGCTGTAGCAGAGGAGCATGAGTTACAGGTTTACTGCGTCGTTCTATTAAAACCAGGAAGTATTCCTAAAACCAGTAGTGGCAAGATTCAACGCCATGCTTGTCGTACAAGTTTTACGGAAGGAACGCTTAGTGAGGTGGGTAGAAGTGTATTACAGCAAGTGGATATAGAACAAGCTACGGAGCTGAGCCGTAAAGAGTTGTTAGCAATAACTCCCGAAACCACTCAACAGCAATTATTATATCTTCTCAAAAAACAGGTTGCACGATTACTAAGAGTACCTTCCTCACAGTTGGATCCTCAGCAACCGCTAAATCGGTTAGGCATAGATTCCTTAATGGCTTTTGAATGCAAGCATTATTTTAATTCAATTGGCTTGACTGTAGAAATTTCGGATTTTCTTCAAGGTGTGAGTTTAGCGCATCTAGCCACAAAGCTATGGGAAAGCATGCAGTATTCAATATCTCAAGCATCCACTGAATGTATACCTTTACCAGAGCCTCCAACTGAATATCCTCTTTCTCAAGGGCAGTTGGCCCTATGGTTTCAACAGCAACTGACACCGCAGAGTTCAGCCTATAATACTGTTTTCGCAGCGCGGATTCTTTCACCTGTGAATGTGCCAATCTTGAGGCAGGTGTTTGAAGTCTTGAGCGATCGCCATTTCTCTCTACGCACAACGTTCAGTACAACTAACGGCCAACCTATTCAGCGAGTCCGACACGATTTAAGTATTCCTTTTGAGGAGATAGATGCAACAACGTGGAAGCAGAATGAGTTAGATACACAATTGGCAACCTTAGTGAATTGTGTATTTGATTTGGAATATGAACTCCCTGTACGCGTGAGTTTGTTTCATTGCGGAAACGAGAACATTCTCCTCTTGACCGCCCACCATATTGCCATTGATTTCTGGTCCTTAGAACTTCTCTTGAATGAGATTAGTAGCTTATATTCGCATAGACAAAGAGCGATGCCCGATTTGCCTAAGCTGGATTGGCACTATGCCGATTATGTGCGTTGGCAAGCAGCTCTGTTAGCGAGTGACCAGGGCAATCGATCATGGCGTTATTGGCAGGAGCAACTGTCTGGAGAGCTACCAGTACTGGCTTTACCAACGGACAGACCACGCTCATCTATACAAACCTACCAGGGAGGTGTACACCTCTTCTCTCTAAATCAGAATTTACTTAAAAAGCTAAACAAACTTGCCCGAAGAGAAGGGGTAACCTTATACGTGCTCCTCTTGACAACTTTTCAGGTATTACTTCATCGCTATACGAGACAGGAGGACATTTTAGTTGGCTCTCCAATGGCAGGACGGAAACAAATGGAATGGGCCAATGTCGTCGGCTATTTTGTTAATCCAGTTGCCTTACGAGTTAATTTATCTCAGAACCCTACATTTAAGGCGTTACTAGGTCAGGTACAGCAAGTCGTTCTACAAGCGTTGGAACATCAAGATTACCCTCTTTCGCTACTCATTAAGAAACTACAGCCTGAAAGAGATTTGAGCTATTCTCCGCTATTCCAAACCATGTTTGTCCTAGAACAAGCACGGCAAATAGAAAATTTAGCGGCCTTTTGGGCTGGAAGCAATGATTATCAAATTAACTTAGGAGAATTGCGATTAGAGTCCATTCCGATAGATCAGCCAGGTGCTTCATTGGACTTAACGTTGACTGTCCTAGAAACCGAAACTGAGTTGTTAAGTGTCTGGCAATATAACCGCAACTTATTCGACGCTGGCACGATCGCCCGTATGGCAGAGCATTTTCACAATTTACTAGCTGGTATTGTGGCAGAGCTATGCACTCCTATTCAGGAACTGCCTTTGATCAGTGCTGTTGAGCGACAAAAGCTTCTTGTTAAGTGGAATGGTACTGACTACGAATATCCTCAAGATCTGTGCATCCATCAATTATTTGAGAAGCAGAAAGAAAGAACACCCCATGCTATTGCTGTAGTGTTTGAAACACAGCAGATAAGCTATCAAGAACTGAATGAGCGAGCCAACCAACTAGCTCATTACTTAAAAAAGATAGGAGTTAATACAGAGACACTAGTCGGTATTTATTTAGAACGGTCTATTGAAATGCTTGTCGGGTTGCTAGGGGTTTTGAAAGCAGGAGCAGCTTATGTACCTTTAGATCCCGGCTATCCTCAAGCAAGGTTAATCTCGATCCTATCAGATGCTCAGTTGTCCGTTTTATTGACGAGCGAGAATCTCGAAATCAACCTTTCTAAACATAATGCTACCGTTATTGCTTTGGATCGAGATGGAAATGCTATCAAGCAACAAAACCGAAGTAATCCAGATATAGATATAAAACCATTTAATCTCGCTTATATTCTTTACACGTCCGGTTCTACAGGCCAGCCTAAAGGAGTTGCGATCGAGCATCGAAGTACTGTTAACTTCCTGCATTGGGCACGCAGTATTTATACGGCAGAACAACTAGCGGGTGTTCTAGCTTCTACATCAATTAACTTTGATCTATCAGTTTTTGAACTATTCGCACCCCTATGCTGGGGGGGGCAGGTAATCCTAGCTGAAAATGCTTTACACCTTCCAACCTTACCTGCTGCTGAGAAGGTTACGTTGTTAAACACAGTACCTTCTGTAATGGCTGAATTGTTGAGGATGGAAGGTATACCAGATGGAGTTCAGGTCTTTAACTTAGCAGGTGAGCCACTCTCCAATCAACTGGTGAAGCGACTTTATAAGCATTGGCCTGATGCCCAAATATTCAATCTCTATGGCCCTACAGAAGCGACGACGTACTCTACATTTACCCCAGTGGTAGAAGGAGAACACTCACCTACCATTGGACATCCCATTGCTAACACTCAAATATATATCTTAGATAATCATTTACAACCAGTACCTATTGGTATTGTCGGTGAACTTTATATTGGTGGTGCTGGGCTTTCCAGAGAATATCTGAATCGTTTTGATTTGACCACGGAAAAGTTTGTTCCTAACCCTTTTAGCGATCAAGCTACTACCCGGCTTTACCGAACTGGAGATTTAGCACGTTACCTGAGTGATGGGAGCATTGAATTTAAAGGCCGCTGTGATCATCAAGTTAAAGTTCGTGGTTTTCGTATTGAATTGGACGAAATCCACGCAGTACTGATGCAGCACCCAATGGTACAAGACGCGATCGCCCTAGTTCAGCAAAAGCCAGATGAGCAATCTCTAATCGCCTACGTAGTTCCGCGACAAACACAATCTGTCCTCCATGAGTTGCGCTATTTTCTCAAACAGAAACTACCGCAATACATGATACCGTCGGTATTCTTAAGTTTAGACTCCCTACCTTTAAGTCCTAATGGGAAAATAGATAAACACGCTCTATTGAGCATGCAAGCACAACCCCAAAAAATATCCGCCTATAACCTACCCCAAACAAATACAGAACAAGCCATTACACTAATTTGGAAAGAACTCCTCCAATTAGAAGAAATTAGTATTTATGACAATTTTTTTGATCTGGGTGGGCACTCATTACTGCTAGTTCAGGTTCATCGAGCACTTCAAAAGCATTTTCATCGGGATATCTCCATTATTGATTTGTTTAAATATCCAACAATCTACGATCTAGCTAAATATATAACGCTCCAGAGAAGTGAAAAAATTGTGCCTGAGAGCATCCAAAGCAAAGGCCAACACCAAAACTTGCAGAACCCTTATACAGAAATCGCTATTGTTGGCATGTCATGCCGTTTTCCAGGTGCCCCTGATATCGCAACGTTCTGGAAAAATTTGCAAGAAGGCGTTGAATCAATCTCGTTCTTTTCTGATGAGGAGCTACAAGCAGCAGGGGTAGAACCAGACGTATTTCATCAAGCCAATTATATAAACAGTAAGGCTGTCTTACCAGATATTGAAAAATTTGATGCAGAGTTCTTCGGATTCAGTCCCAAACAGGCTCAGGTACTCGATCCCCAACATCGCCTCTTTCTAGAGGCTTCCTGGAAAGCGTTAGAGAATGCAGGTTGCAGTCCCCAAAGTACAAGGAAAATTGGGGTATATGCAGGAGTTGGTACGAACACCTATTTACTGAACAACCTTCACCAAAATAGTGAGATTTTGGATTCTGTTGGAGAATACCAATTATTAATTGGTAATGATAAAGATTTTTTGCCAACTCGCATTTCTTACAAACTTAACCTAGATGGGCCAAGTGTGAATGTACAAACAGCATGCTCTACATCGCTTGTAGCCGTGCATTTAGCCTGTCAAAGCTTGCATAATCGTGAATGTGATATGGCTTTAGCAGGTGGTGTTTCCATTCGTCTGCCGCAACAATCGGGCTATTTGTACCAGGAGGGGATGATCCTTTCCCCTGATGGCCGCTGTCGAGCATTTGATGCTCAAGCCCAGGGAACGGTGCCAGGCAATGGATTGGGAGTTATAGTGCTGAAGCGCCTAGCGGATGCGATCGCTCACAAAGACTGCATCTACGCGGTTATTAAAGGCTCAGCGATTAATAACGATGGTAGTGCAAAAGTGGGCTACACAGCCCCCAGTGTAAATGGGCAAGCATCTGTGATTGCAGCGGCTCAGGCGATCGCAGGAGTTACTCCCGATAGCATCACTTACATAGAAGCTCATGGCACGGGTACAGTCCTTGGCGACCCCATTGAGATGGCAGCCTTAACCCAAGCGTTTCAAGAGAGCACCCGAAAAGGTTTTTGTGCGGTTGGTTCCGTCAAAACAAATATTGGGCATTTAGATGCAGCAGCAGGAATTGCGGGGTTAATGAAAACAGTATTATCTTTAAAGCACAAGCAGCTGTTTCCCAGTTTGCACTTTGAAAACCCTAATCCTCAAATTGATTTTGCAAATAGCCCTTTTTACGTTAGTACTCAACTTCACGAATGGAAGACCGATGGAATTCCAAGACGCGCTGGGGTTAGTGCGTTTGGTATTGGGGGGACCAATTGCCACATTGTTTTAGAAGAAGTCAGTGAAGAGCTTCACGATGCCGAACAGAACAATCATGAGGATACGGTTGAACGCCCTCTGCATTTGTTAACCTTATCGGCAAAAAGTGAGAAAGCGCTGAAACAACTGAAATCAAGGTATCAGGAGTATTTCTCAAATTTCTGTGAAGCGAAACTAGCAGATGTTTGCTTTACAGCAAATGTGGGGCGATCGCACTTTAACCACCGGCTCGCTCTTATAGGCGAATCATCTTCGCAACTCTATGAACAACTGGCTGTTGATAGCCATACCAGTGAATTGTTAATGGGAATGAACCATCATTCCTCAAACATCGCGTTTCTGTTTACTGGGCAAGGCTCTCAATACGCCGGTATGGGACAGCAGTTGTATGAAACTCAACCAACTTTCCGTGCTGTCATTGATCAGTGCCAGGAAATTTTACATCCCTACTTAGATGTGTCGTTGCTAAGAATTCTATCAGGGGCAACGCTCATTGATCAGACAGCTTACACACAGCCTGCCTTATTTTCCCTGGAATACGCCCTTTATCAACTATGGAAATCCTGGGGAATCTCACCTGAAGTCGTCATGGGCCATAGTTTGGGGGAATATGTGGCAGCCTGTGTCGCTGGAGTTTTTAGCCTGGAAGATGCTCTCAAATTGGTAGCGGCACGAGGGCAATTAATGCAGTCTTTGCCTTCCGGGGGTGAAATGGTGGCTGTATTTGCTTCTGAGGATCGAGTACAAGAAACCATACACGTGAATGGTGAGGATGTAGCGATCGCTGCCATCAATACTCCCAACAGTATTGTGATTTCTGGCAAATCTGGGTCTCTTACGACTCTTATAGCTAACTTGCATTCTCAAGGGATTGAAATAAAGAAATTGGCCGTATCACATGCTTTCCATTCACCCTTAATGCAGCCAATCCTGCCCCAGTTCGAGCAAATTGCTCAGCAAGTCAACTATACCCCTCCTAACCTCAAGATCATTTCAAATGTTACTGGGGAAATCATTACTGAAGAAATTGCCACCCCCCAGTATTGGTGCCGTCACTTGCAACAACCTGTACAGTTTGCAACTGGGATGAAAACGCTTGGTCAGCTAGGAAATAAAGTTTTTATCGAAATTGGCCCAAAGCCAACCCTATTAGCTATGGGCCGCCAGTGCCTGCTAGAAAAGGATGGGCTATGGCTTCCTTCTTTGCATCCTGAGGCTTCAAACTGGCAGCAACTTCTTGAAAGCTTGAGCAAATTGTATATGTCTGGGGTAGATGTAGACTGGTCGGGTTTTGACCGGGACTATGGACGGCGGCGGGTGGCCTTGCCAACATATCCCTTTCAACGGCAGCGTTATTGGGTTGAGCCTCCTGCCAGAAAGTTCAAAGAACAAGAGCCAATTAGCACAACCATTACCGATCTACTGAATCAAGGAAAGGTTGAGCAAATCACCTCCTTGTTAGAGAAGAACCACAGCTTTTCGCCTGAGCAGAAAGCGCTCTTGCCTGATTTGTTGTCTGCTTTGGTGAAACAGCACCAGCAGGAATTAACAGCCGCGTCTAGTGAAAATTGGTTTTATCAATTAGAGTGGCAAGTCAAACCACGCCATTCTTCTCCATCTGAATCAACACAGATAAGCGATCCTGGGACTTGGCTGATTTTTGCTGACCAACAAGGGATAGGAGAAGAAGTTGCTAAGCGTTTAGAGGATGAGGGTTATCAATGTTGGATTATATCTGCTGATCACACTTTGCATTCCGAGCAGCGTACTACATGGATACTCGATCCCCTACAGCAAACTCATTTCGAAACGCTCCTTCAAACTAATTTAAGTTCAGTTGACTTACCCTTAAAAGGCATCATTCATTTATGGAGCTTAGATGCTGCACCAACAGAAAATTTAACGCTCCCCTCATCATTGGAACAAGCTCAAATTCTAAATTGCGCCAGCGTATTGCACTTACTACAGGCTTTAATCAAGCATCCTGAGTTGGGTTCACCAAAGTTATGGCTTGTTACAAGAGGGGCCGTATCAGAATTACCTGATAGCAAACCTTTAGCGATCGCCCAGGCACCCTTATGGGGTTTGGGCAAGGTTATTGCTATAGAACACACTCAACTCTGGGGAGGATTAATTGACATACCATCTGATGCTTCATTAGATGATATAACGACGAACCTATTAGCAGAGTTTGTAGGTCCAGAAGGAGAAGACCATTTGGCTTTTCGAGAAGGGCAACGTTACGTTTCTCGTCTCAAACCTAGCCCCGTATCTCTATCTCCAACACCAGGATTTAGGAAGGATAGTAGTTATCTCATTACAGGTGGCCTAGGAGCTCTAGGCATGAAAACCGCCAGGTGGATGGTAGAACAAGGAGCAAAACATTTAGTTCTCATCAGCCGGCAGGAAGTTCTTACTGAGCATGAGTTCTTGAGCCAACTTGAGCAGATGGATGTAAAGCTCTTTATCGCTCAGGCCGATGTATCTCTTCAAGAGGATATGGAAAAAGTTTTTGAGGAAATCGAAGCAACAATGCCACCTTTACGAGGTGTCTTTCATCTTGCGGGAACCCTCAACGATGGTACATTACAACGCCAGGATTGGAAGTGTTTTACGCGTGCCTTGAAACCTAAGGTACAAGGAGCTTGGAATCTACATACGCTCACTCAGAACTTACCATTGGATTTCTTCGTTTTATTCTCTTCAGCAGCATCACTTTTGGGCTCACCGGGTCAAGGAAATTATGCGGCAGCGAATGCTTTTCTAGATAGCTTAGCTCATTACCGTCGGGGATTAGGTCTGCCTGGATTAAGTATTAACTGGGGGCAATGGACCGAGGCAGGCATGTCAGCCAATTTAAGCTGTTACCAAAAATCTAGATTAACAGCTCAAGGATTGAGTACGATCGCGCCAGAACAAGGCTTACAGATATTAGGTAGCCTGATACAGGGAGATTTAACCCAGGTAGGGGTACTACCGATAAACTGGTCTTTATTCCAGCAGAAGCTACCCTTAGTTTCCAACCTGGTGGACGAAATTGGCTCATCCAGATCCCAGGAACAAACGCTGAAACGGTATGAGTTTT
Source organism: Leptolyngbya sp. PL-A3 (assembly GCF_039962325.1). NCBI lineage: Bacteria > Bacillati > Cyanobacteriota > Cyanophyceae > Leptolyngbyales > Leptolyngbyaceae > Leptolyngbya > Leptolyngbya sp. PL-A3. The sequence continues at coordinate 49,208 of NZ_JAMPLB010000027.1, read as the reverse complement.
TAGAGAGTTTGAAGCAAGCGTCAATAGGCGATCGCCCACACCTTCTGATTGATCACCTTCAAACTCAAACCGCACAAGTACTCGGATTGCCCCCCTCTCAAGTCAGATTCGATCAGGGCTTCGCAGACATGGGACTGGATTCCCTTATGGCTATCGAATTCAGGAGCCGTATAGAAAATAGCTTAAATATATCAATGCCTACAGCACTAATATTTGAACATCCAACTATCAAGAACCTTGCCACATTTATTGGTACACATTTTTTTAGATGGCAGGAAGTGAAACCCGAATTATCTAAAGCAGACAAGCTAGAACCAGTTATATCAGAAGTAGAACAGTTAACTGAGGCCGAAGTCCAAACCGAAATTGCTAGGGAGTTAGCAGAATTAGAAAGCTTAATTAAGAAAACAGATATCTAATACATCATCTGCATAAATTATACGAATAGATTGGGAAGAAAGACGGTATGACCCAAACTGATGACAAAATTGCAGAGCTAACTTCATCTCAACGCTTATTACTAGCTCTCAAAGAAGCGAAAGCACAGCTTGAGCATGCCGATCGCTCAAAGACAGAACCGATCGCTATTGTCGGTATGGGTTGCCGCTTTCCCGGTGGTGCAAATAATCCAGAAAGTTTCTGGCAGCTCCTATGTGATGGGGTAGATGCGATCGCAAAACGCCCTCATGAACGTTGGGACAGTAAAGCTTACTATGATCCCGATCCAGACGCCGCAGGAAAGATTTACACTCAACAGGGCGGTTTCTTACAGAACGTTGATCAGTTCGACCCCTTTTTCTTTGGAATTTCTCCTCGAGAAGCAGCCAGTCTAGATCCCCAACAGCGGTTGTTGTTGGAGGTCAGTTGGGAAGCTTTGGAACATGCTGGACAAGCCCCAAACGAACTTTCTGGAAGTCAAACAGGCTTTTTTGTAGGCATTGGTCAAAATGATTATGCCAAGCTCATTCTCAATTCGCAGGATTTGAAAAATATTGATGTCTATGCTTGTACAGGGAACGGTTTTTGCTTTGCTTCCGGACGATTATCCTATGCCTTAGGGTTGCAAGGCCCCAGCATGGCCATTGATACAGCATGTTCCTCCTCATTAGTTGCCGTGCATCTGGCTTGTCAAAGCCTCAGGGCAGGCGAATGCGCGATGGCTCTGGCGGCAGGGGTGCATCTTATCCTCACACCAGAGGTGACGGTGGGTCAATGCAATATGCGGGTTTTATCCCCGGATGGGCGCTGTAAGACCTTTGATGCTTCTGCGGATGGGTTTGGGCAGGGGGAGGGGTGCGGTGTTATCGTACTCAAACGTCTTTCCGATGCAATAGCACATGGGGATAACGTTCTCGCCCTGATTCGAGGATCAGCGGTTAATCATGATGGGCCAAGCAGTGGGTTGACCGTTCCCAATGGCACAGCACAGCAAGAGTTAATTCGCCAAGCTCTTAAAAGCTCTCGCGTTAAGCCCGCCCAAGTGCGTTATGTAGAAACACATGGAACAGGAACTGTGTTGGGCGATCCCATTGAGGTGAGGGCGTTAAGCGCAGTGTTGGGCGAAGGGCGATCGCCCAATAATCCCCTCATAATAGGCTCCGTCAAAACCAACATTGGTCACTTAGATGCAGCTGCAGGAATATCAGGCTTGATCAAAGTGGTACTGGCATTACAACATCAGGAAGTACCACCACACCTACACTTTAAACAGCCCAATCCCAATATTGCATGGGATGAATTGCCCATTACTGTTCCCACCCAACGAACAGCTTTGATTTCATCAGGAGAACCATTAATTGCAGGGGTCAGTTCTTTTGGGTTGAGTGGTACCAATGCCCATGTCCTGGTAGAATCTGCGCCGATACAACCACCCATAGAACCAAAAATTGAGCGGCCCGCACACATTTTTACTCTATCGGCTAAAACCCCAGAGGCACTTCATCAGCTCATCAAGCAGCATGAGAAATATTTGCTGACGAATCCGAAGGTAAGTTTAGGAAATATTTGTTTTACAGCCAATGTAGGGCGATCGCACTTTGATCACCGCTTTAGCATGATTGCTTCTAACACGACGACCCTACGTGAGAAGTTAGTGGCTTTCACAAGTAATCGAGAAGGAGCAGGTCAAATAGGCGTAAAAAGTAGCAATCAGCCTAAGATAGCTTTTCTGTTTACAGGACAGGGCTCGCAGTATGCAGGGATGGGGCAGCAGTTATATGAAACCCAACCTAGTTTCCGAGCTGTCCTTGATCAATGCCAGGAGATTCTGTATCCCTATCTGGATATTCCCTTACTGGAAGTTCTATCTGAACCAAGCCTCATTGATCAGACAGTTTATACGCAACCTGCTTTATTTGCCTTGGAATACGCTCTTTACCAATTATGGAAATCTTGGGGAGTCGCACCTAGAGTGGTAATAGGGCATAGTTTAGGGGAGTATACGGCCGCCTGTGCCGCTGGCGTTTTTAGCCTGGAGGATGCGCTGAAGCTAGTAGCGGCGCGAGGGCGATTCATGCAATCCTTGCCTCCAGGCGGTGAGATGGTAGCTGTGCTTGCTTCCGTGGAGAGCGTACGGGAAGCTATTCAGGTTTATGGTAGGGATGTGGCGATCGCTGCCATTAATACCCCCAACAACGTTGTCATTTCTGGCAAATCTTCATCCGTTACAGCCATCGTCACCAGCTTACATGCTCAAAATATTGAGACCAAGCAATTAGCTGTATCCCATGCTTTTCATTCACCGCTAATGCAACCAATCCTGGCTCAGTTTGAGGAGGTTGCTCAGCAGATGAACTATTCCCCACCTCACCTCAATATCATTTCCAATGTCACCGGGAAGCTGATCACTGAGGAAATTGCAACGTCTGAGTACTGGTGCCGTCATCTACAACAGCCCGTCATGTTCGCCGCTGGCATGGAAACCCTTGACGGGCTAGGTACAGAAATTTTTGTGGAAGTTGGGCCAAGACCGACCTTGTTAGCGATGGGGCGTCAATGCTTACCCGATAAGAAAGGAGAATGGCTTCCTTCCTTACACCCTAAATATTCCAATTGGGAGCAAATCCTCCAGAGTTTAAGCCGATTGTATGTGTCTGGAGTGGATGTAGATTGGTCAGGGTTTGAATATGGTGACGAGCGGCAACGTGTGGTGCTGCCAACCTATCCATTTCAACGTCAGCGCTATTGGATTCAGCCCCCTTCAACGACTTCTAAAAAAACGGCTGAAACTTCCAGTCATTCAGTCACTCTTCGAGAGTTGCTTCGGCCTCTCAATAAACTGGCTCATCTTCCTGGTAGTTACTTCTGGGAAATCGAGTTAAGCAACCGAATTTTTCCATATTTAAACGATCATCGAATTCAAGGGGTTATTGTTCTACCCGGCACGGCGTATTTAGGAATTGCCCAGGCGGGTGCTGATGAAGTTTTTGGCATAGGTTCTTATTTCTTGGAGGACGTAGAATTCCAAAAAGCTTTATTCCTGCGAGAAAATGATGTTCGTAGAGCACAGCTCATTCTTTCTCCAAAGTCTGATGGAGAAACTGCATTTGAAATCTATAGCCAGCTTACAAATGCCGAGCCAAACCATGTATGGATATTACACGCAACGGGCAAGATTCAAATAAATAAACAATCCGTTTAGGTATATTAAAATCATGAAATTTAGCTTATTTAATTTTTCTAGCGGTGAAGGAAGCACGTCCCAGGATAAGTACCGTTTAGTTATTGAAGGGGCAAAATTTGCGGATCAAAATGGATTTTCATCCGTTTGGGTTCCAGAGCGGCACTTTAGTGCAATGGGATGTCTTTTCCCCAGTCCTCAGCTACTGTTAGCTGCATTAGCTCGAGAAACGACACAGATTAATCTACGCGCTGGTAGCGTTCTGCTACCATTACACAATTCCATCCAAATTGCTGAAGATTGGGCAATGCTCGACAATCTTTCCGGAGGCCGAGTCGGATTAGCCTGTGCAACAGGATGGCATCCCAATGATTTCGTACTTTCCCCCCATAAATATCAAAATCGCCACCAACAATTGTATGAGGATATTCAGATATTAAGGCAACTCTGGAGAGGTGAGCCCATTTGGCGTGAAGGCGGTGATGGCAAATCAGTAGAGGTCAAGACCTATCCAACGCCCATACAGCCTGAGCTCCCCCTATGGGTAGCTGCGGGAATGAGCCCTACCACTTTCATCAAAGCCGGTGAAATTGGGGCTAATCTGTTAACTCATATGCAAGTTCATGATCCAGATGAATTAGGTGAGAAGATTAAGCTATACCATCAATCCCTAATTGAGAATGGTTATGATCCCAAAAACTATGAAATCACGGTTTGGGTACAGGCGTTTGTAGAAGAGGATGCTCATCATGCCGTTGAAAAGGCTGCCGCTGCATTAAACGATTGGTATAAATCAGACGCACCTCTAATGTTTAGTGGCTTCTCGTTCTTGCATAAGGGCAAAAAGCTCGATATCACGCAATTAACAGCGGCAGATTTTCAAGATTACGTACGCTTTGTGTGCGATCGCTTAGTTGAGCGAAACATGGCCATATTCGGCTCACCCGAAAGCTGTTGTAAATCCATCCAGAAGTTCCAGGCGATCGGAGTCACAGAAGTCGCCTGTCAAGTAGACTTTGGTCTCCCTTCTGAGTTAGTGCTGCAAAGTTTGCCTTACCTGAAAGAACTCAAAGATAAATTTAATGCTCAGCAACATCTAGGGCAACCACAGATTGTTCAGCATCGTGCATTGACTCCTAAGAAGGAAGCTGTGCAGCAGGACAATCTGCACCTGCAAGAGATCCGCGATCGCTGCCCAGAAGAACTGACCGGAGCCAAATTCTACCAACGCTATCAGCAACTCGGTTTTGAGTATGGCTCCAGTTTCCGAGGAATCGAGCATATCTGGCGGCGTGATGGCGAAGTCTTGGGGCGCGTGCAATTACCCGAAGCGCTACAGCAGGAATCGAATATTGACTTGAATCACCCGGCCTTCATTGACTCCTGCGTACAGGTTCTGCTGGCCGCACTACCTGCTGACATTGGATACCATCCAGGAGTTTTATACTTTGCAGGGATGCGTGGTTTCCATATTTACCAGGCCTTGACACCACAAGTTTGGTGCCATGCGATCGCACGAAGTGAATCCAACTTTACTAATCTCAATCACGTCGAAGGTGACGTTAAAATTCTCAATGAGCAGGGGCAAATACTGGCTGAGGTGCTTGGCTTACGCGTTCGCGACCTCGAACGTGATATGCATGATGAACAACTCCAAGACGAACAACAACAGAATGTCAATGACTGGCTGTATACCATTGAATGGCAACGTCAACCTCGGCCCTCAATGGCTAACGCCCAGCAAACAAACCATAGCGGTAGTTGGATAATTTTTGCAGATAGCTTGGGGGTGAGTAATAGGTTAAAGGTTCTTCTGGAAGCCCAAGGTGATATTTGCATCACAGTCCTATCGGGTGAAAACTACAAGGTTCTAGAAACAGGCAATTATCAAGTTAACCCTACCTGCCCAGAAGATTTCCAGCAGTTATTCCAGGAGCTTGCCCTACTAGAGCAAATTCCCTTACAAGGTGTTATCCACCTGTGGAGCCTGGAAGTTCCAACCGAAATCACTCTTGATTCTTTAGAGACTGCCCAGAAAGTTGGATGTGGCTCTGTTCTGTCCCTCGTTCAGGCATTCACTAAAATCCATTGGCAACATCCAGTTCGCCTTTGGCTTGTATCCACGGGTAGCCAACCTGTAACGTCGCAGGACATGAGCTTGTCCGTTGCTCAATCCCCGTTATGGGGGTTAGCCAAGACGATAAATTACGAATATCCAGAACTACTCTGCACCTCCGTTGATCTCAGTTCTCAAATTTTGCCCCAGGAATGCCAATCTTTGTTTGAGGAACTCTTGTCCCATGAACGAGAAACTCAAATTGCTTTACGGGGCAATCAACGTTACGTCGCTCGACTGGCACAACGTACGGGATCAGTTTCACAGTCCAAGCCAGCTCCTTCCCTATTTGCTTCCCAGGCAACTTACTTGATCACAGGAGGGCTCGGTGCCCTTGGGTTACTGGTTACCGAATGGATGGCAAACCAGGGTGCAAACCATCTGCTACTCATAGGGCGCAGCGGTATTTCTCAAAAAGCACAAGCAACACTGAATCAGTTGCAACAGAAAGGTATTCAAATAGAAGTTTGCCGGGCTGACGTCTCCAATCTAGAGGATATTACTCGAGTCCTACAAACAATTCAAACAACAATGCCGCCGCTCAAGGGCATTATTCATGCAGCTGGGGTTATCGATGACGGCATTTTGGAGCAACAAACCTGGGAACGGTTAACCAGAATAATGGCACCTAAGATTCAGGGAAGCTGGAATTTGCACCAATTGACCCAAAATCTTTCGTTAGATTTCTTTGTCTGTTTCTCCTCAGTTGCATCGTTGTTAGGCTCACCAGGGCAGGGAAATTATGCAGCCGCTAACGCCTTTATGGATGCTCTAATTCACTATCGTCGGGCTTCAGGGCTACCAGGATTAAGTATCAATTGGGGATTGTGGCAGGCATCGGGGATGGCAGCTCATTTGGGAAGCCAGGTTCAAAATCGAATTGCAGCTCAGGGTGTAGAGATGATTTCACCCACCCAAGGTCTACAAATACTAGAAACTCTGTTGAGTCGGAATGCGACTCAAGTTGGAGTGTTACCCATTGATTGGCCAAAGTTTTTACGGCAATTCTCATCGGGCCATGAACCCTCTTTACTCTTGGGAATCGCAGAACAAGTGCAACAACTTGTTAAAAATGAGCAGCCAAACACCGAGAAGGTAGATTTTCTACGACAATGGCAGGAAGCGAATGTGGGCGATCGCCACTCCCTCCTAACCACCTACACTCAGCAATTGGTTGCAAAGGTACTGGGCCACGGTTCTTCACAAATTGACATTCAGCAACCTCTCATCAATCTCGGCATTGACTCTTTTATGTCTGTTGAGCTGAAAAATGCGTTGAAAAATAGTATCAATGCAGATATCCCCATTGTGAGATTTCTTCAGGGTATCAGTGTTACTCATTTAGTTGATCTCCTGGAAGAACAATTGGCTGGTAATCCGGTAAAGCAAGATAACTCACTTCACCAACGTGTTGCTGGTGAACTGTAAAGATGATCTCAAGCCAGAGGGGAGACTTTATGAAACCCATTAGTGAATTGCTCACTCATCTTCATAGCTTAGACGTGAAACTTTGGGTTGATGATAATAGCCTCCGCTATGATGCTCCCCAGGAGATTCTGACGGCTGATCTGTTGGAGCAGATGCGGGAGCGGAAAGCGGAAATCCTCGCTTTTCTGCAGAGCGGATCCACGGTTATACATTCTGATTCTGCACCAATCTTACCCGTCTCCCGCGATCAAGAGCTTCCACTATCCTTTGCTCAGCAACGTCTTTGGTTCCTAGAACACATGGAACCGGGTAAGCCTACTTACTGTATTGCTGTTGCATACCGTCTAAGCGGTTCGCTCAATGTACCTGCCCTAAAGCAAAGCCTGGAGACCCTGGTTCAACGCCATGAAGTCCTCAGAACCGCATTTCCTTCTATAAATGGGCAACCCGTCCAAACCATTTCTTCAGAAGGCTTCACTCTGACAGCTTTAAACCTACAGGAACTTCCTCCCGATCAGCAGGAGGCTGAAGCTAGCTTACAGCTTAACCAGGAAGCTCAACGGTCCTTCGATCTACAGCGAGGCCCATTGTTTCGTGCCAAGCTACTAAAGCTTGCTGAACAGGAGCACATTCTACTCCTCAACATGCATCACATGATTTCGGATGGCTGGTCATTTGACATCTCCTTCCGAGAATTAGCAGATCTTTATGTAGCATTTATCAACCATCAGCCTGCCCCACTTTCCAATCTCCCCATTCAATATGCTGACTTTGCGGTTTGGCAGCGCTACTGTCAAGGGCACATCCTCCAGTCTCAGATGAACTACTGGAAACAGCAGTTGAACGGCCCCCTTCCTGTACTCCAGTTACCCACAGACTATCCACGTCCCCCTGTTAAGACCTATCAGGGAGCCTGCTACTCCCTAAAACTCCCCAGAGGTTTAACACAAGCTCTCAAGACTCTGAGCCAACAACAGGGCACAACCCTTTTTATGACGTTGTTGGCGGGCTTCCAGATTTTGCTCTTTCGTTACTCTGGGCAAGCAGACATAGTCGTGGGAACACCGATCGCAGGACGTAACCAACCCGAGATTGAACGCCTAGTTGGATTTTTTGCTAATACCCTGGCGTTGCGTACCGATCTCTCCGGTGATCCCAGCTTTCGCGAATTGTTAGAGCGTGTTCGGAAAATTGCATTGGATGCCTATACCCATCAAGATTTGCCCTTTGAAAAATTATTAGAGGAATTACAACTGGAACGGGATCCCAGCTATACGCCTCTCTTCCAGGTCATGTTTGTTCTCCAAAAACCATCTCAACAAGCATGGCAACTACCAGAATTAACGCTCACTCCATTAGAAATTCATACACGTACAGCAAAGTTTGATCTAACCCTCGAACTTCAAGAGACGCCAGAAGGCATCAAAGGGCAATTTGAGTACAGCACCGACCTATTTCGGGCTACCACCATAGCCAGGATGGCCGGGCATTTCCAAACGTTGCTGGAAGGTATTGTCGCTAATCCCGATCAATCCATCTCACACGTCCCTCTACTAACACCTGAGGAACAGCATCAACTATTAGTGGAATGGAATCAGACGCAGAGGGATTATCCCAGGGATATGTGCATCCATCAGCTCTTTGAGGCTCAGGTAAAAAATACCCCAGATGCTATTGCCATTGATTCCCAACAGCAGCAACTAACCTATCAAGAACTGAATAGCCGTGCCAATCAACTTGCCCACTACTTACAGGAATTAGGGATAGGCCCTGAGGTACTGGTGGGAATTTGTGTAGAGCGATCGCCCCTCATGATAGTCGCACTCCTTGGCATCCTCAAGGCAGGAGGAACTTACGTTCCCCTTGATCCGGCCTATCCTGCTGAACGCCTCGGGCTCATGGCAGAAGACACTCAAATACCTGTTCTTCTGACCCAAAAGTCCCTTATTGAGAAGTTACCTGCCGGTCGGGCACGTACTATTTGCCTTGATACAGAAGCTGCAATTCATCATCAGGACCAGGGGAACTGTCCATGTGAGGTATCAGCAAGCAATCTAGCTTACGTCACCTATACCTCTGGCTCGACAGGTCAGCCTAAAGGGGTTTGCATTACCCATCAAGGTGTTGTCCGTCTTGTTAAAGGTGTTGACTACGCAAACTTAGACTCAAACGAAACATTTCTCCAACTTGCCCCCATCTCGTTTGATGCTTCGACCTTTGAGATTTGGGGTAGTTTACTGAACGGAGCCAGGCTAGCGATTTTCCCTTCCTATATGCCCTCTTTAGAGGAGCTAGGCCAGGCTATTCAACACTACCAAGTGACAACGCTTTGGCTTACAGCGGGGTTGTTTCATTTGATGGTTGATGAACGGCTAGAGAACCTAAAATCTCTACGACAGTTACTAGCAGGAGGTGATGTTCTATCACTTCCCCACGTTCAGAAGTTTCTACAGCAAGTAGAAGGTTGCCAACTAATTAACGGCTACGGTCCGACCGAAAATACGACGTTTACCTGTTGTTACCGAGTTCCAAAATCGGGTGAATTGGGAAGTTCTGTTTCAATTGGTCGGGCGATCGCCAACACCCAGGTTTATATTCTTGACACGCATCTTCAACCTGTGCCAATTGGTGTACCCGGCGAGCTTTACATTGGGGGAGATGGTTTAGCCCGGGGGTATTGGAGTCGGCCTGAGCTAACAGAAGAAAATTTTATTCCTAGCCCCTTTGGCAAGGATCAGGGCAATTTTCGCTGGAAAGACCTAGCTCAGCAGCTATACAAGACAGGAGATTTAGCCCGTTATCTTCCCGATGGCAACATTGAGTTTCTGGGACGTATTGATAATCAAGTAAAAATTCGTGGCTTTCGCATCGAATTAGAAGAAATTGAAACTGCCCTTTCCCAACATCCTTTCATTATGCAGTCAATCGTGACTTACCAGAAGAATGCCTTTGAAGACAAACAACTCGTTGCCTATGCTGTTCTAAATAGTGTTGCCCAAAATTTCAACTCAACCCAAGCTTCAAGCCAACTACGGAATTTTCTGAAGCAAAAGTTACCCTACTATATGATTCCTTCGAAAATTTCCGTATTGAATTCCCTGCCCCTGACTCCTAATGGCAAAATAGATCGCCGTCTTCTACCTGTACTTAAGCAAAATGATTTGGACTTTGAAGAAACACTTGAAAATTCAGAGAATGAATTAGAACAGCAACTCACAAAGATTTGGAAAGAACTTTTGGGTATCAAGTCAATTGGGCGTCAGGATAACTTTTTTGAGATTGGAGGCAATTCATTTCTTGCAGTCCGTCTATTTGCTAAAATAGAGAGAATTTTTGGGAAAAACTTGCCTTTATCCACCCTCTTTCAATCAGCAACAATCCCGAGTCTAGCAAATACTATCCGTCAGAAAAACTGGTTAGACCCCTGGTCTTCAATAGTAACCATGCAGCAAGGGGATCCCTCTCTTCCTCCGCTTTTTTATATGCATGCAGGAGGTGCTAATCTCCTTGTCTATCGAGACTTAGCTTTACGGATGGGACCAAATCAACCAGTTTATGGATTACAGCCTAGAGGTCTCGATGGCAAGTACACTCCCGATACTCGCATAGAGGACATGGCAACTCATTATCTTGCCTTAATTAGAGCTCGCCAGCCAAGCGGACCTTATTTTTTTGCAGGGCTTTCGACAGGAGGATTGGTAGCTCTGGAAATTGCACAACGACTTCGTCAGCAAGGTCAGGAAGTAGCACTACTTGCATTATTAGATTCCTATGGTCCCAAATATCCACAATTACTGCCACCCGTGCCACGGTTCTTCTCAGTGTTGTGGTGGGTAATGTTTGATATAGGAATATGGCGCCATCTATTCAATTTAGGGCTTACTAAAATTCGACAAATATGGGCTTATATTCAAAAAGCATGGACAAACATAAAAATAGTTATTCTGGGTAGCGTCAAGAGCTTAGCTCGGCATGTGCTAAACCCTCAACAAATTATTTTTTTGAAACAGTTATGTAATTCAAAATTTCCTCAAAAGTCTTCCACGCAAATCGGGAACAAACAGGATAACACCGGTATAAATCAAGCAAAAGATCACAATGAAAATCACTTTATCGAAGATCAAGCCATTCATCGTGTATACATAATCCGTCAGAATCGAGCCGCATCTTATATATATCGTCATCATTCTAGCCATTTAAGCCATCTAGAAAAGCGTCTCAATTCCTGGGAGATTTTTCTTCTACAAAGATCTACAAAAGCTTATTACAGTAATATATTTCTCAGAACTTTGGCAAGTATTGCACTTCCTTTACCTCAAGCGCTCCAGAAAGTTCAAAAAGCAAACCTTCAGGCAGTCGATGACTATATACCTCAAATCTACCCGGGACGAGTAGTGCTTTTTAGAGCTAAGCAACAGCCTCCAGGCATTTATCTCGATCCATACTTGGGCTGGTCTGAGATCTTTATCAATGGAATAGAGATACATGAAATACCAGGAGTTCATCACACTATCATTGATTCTCCAATCCTAGCCGAAAAACTGAAAAATTATATGAGACTTTACCAGGATTAAAAATAATTACTACTTGGGAGTAAACTGTCAAATCGTAGAAAAGATTCAAGTAATAATCCAGGTTCAGAAGGCTAGATAAAATATGAAAAAACAATTGAAGAAAGCAATTAGAAGCCTACCTTATTTGAAAGGCATTTACGACCAATTAGACGATTATTCCAATCAAGTATCTATACTTACAAAACAACTGGTTGATCTGGAGGTACCTCCCGGACACTTCTATTCTCCAATTCCATCCTTCCAGGAAGTCCGATCTAAGGAAAAGGAGATTTTTGAAAATAGACCGAGAGAAATACCAGGCATTAACTTAAACGAGGAAAAACAATTGAAATTATTTGGGAGCTTTAAAGCATATTATGACGAGCAGCCATTTTCAAGCCACAAAGTAAAAGGTTTAAGATATTACTTCGAGAATTATTTATATCCATACTCTGACGCGATCTTTCTTTACTGTATGATGCGGCATTACCAGCCCCAAACAGTCATAGAAATTGGTGGATCCGGATATTCGTCATGTCTGATTTTAGATACGAACGAGCGTTTTCTAGATGAAAAATTAAGTTGTATTTGTATTGAACCACATCCAGAAAATATTTTCGCGTTACTTAATGAGAAGGAGGAAACAAAGTTCCAATTGATTCGGAAACATGTTCAAGATGTTGAACTTGAATACTTTCAACAATTATCTCATAATGATATTCTTTTCATTGACTCTACCCATATATCAAAAATAAATAGTGACGTTAATTATATATTATTTCAAGTACTACCTTCCCTAAAAAGTGGAGTTCTGATACATTTTCATGATGTCTTTTATCCCTTTGAATATCCCAAAGAGTGGGTCTATAACAAAAGAGTATGGAATGAAATGTACACGCTGAGAGCTTTCTTGCAATACAACAAAACCTTTGAAATTGAGTTTTTTAATACCTTCTTGCAATATTTTTACCATGATCTGTTTGTTGCCGAAATGCCTTTGTGTTTGAAAGGCGTTAATTATGAATGGAATGGTCACCATACTTGGGGTGGTGGAAGCATCTGGCTTAGAAAAATGTAATTACTAGCTATTTTGAGGAGTCTGGAAGTATCTATATGCTTAATGATCTAATATTTTCTGATCCTAAAGAGAGCTATACAATTCAACAGGTTTCTAGCTTGTCCTACGAGGAGTTTGTAAACCAATATTTGAAGCTATGTCAGCCTGTTATTATTAAAGACGCTACAGACCAATGGCAGGCACATGAGGCTTGGAGCTTTAGTTTTTTTAGAGACAAATACACTACTCAACGGATAAAAATTGATGGAAGAGCTTATAAGTTCTCAGAGTTTATAGATTTAGTCTTAAAGAAGGACGGTAAATCTCCTTATTTACGAGAAACAAACATACCCATCTTTTTCCCCGAATTGATGGAGTATTTGCAACCAGATATTTCCTATACGCTTCCAAATAGACTAAAAAATAAGCTTTTACCAAAAGTGCTGGAGCGATCCTGGGGAATGAGGAAGGGAATGGTAGAGCTTCTTATCGGAGGAGAGGGCTCAGGATTTCCTTTTTTGCACTATGACCTATTCAAAAGCCACGGTTTCGTAACCCAAATTTGTGGTGATAAGGAATTCTATCTCTATTCCCCTTCGGATTCAGAATATCTCTACCCGAAAAGTACTCAAAGGGATGTATCCTCGATTCAAAATATTGAAAATCCCGATTTACAAGAATTTCCTTTATTTGCAGAAGCTAAGCAGATTAAAGTGCTAGTTAGAGAGGGAGAAAGTATTTTTATTCCTAGTGGATGGTGGCATACTACCAAGGTAATTACTCCTTCAATAGCAGTGCTTGTTAATTTCATGAATGATGACAAGTGGACAAGCTTCATTCACGAATCCTACTGGTACTACCACAGTCATAAGCCTTTTAAGAGAGAAGCACTTAGAATCTATCTATATTTGATCGGTATTTTAATGTCATTTTACGAATGGTTCAGAAAACGCTTGTTCTAGCTTCTGCAAACTCAACAGTATTAGTATGAGGGTGAACCCAAGTATGGCCTTTGACACAACTATATTTAAAGAAATTCATGACAAGCTAGCGGATATACCCATATATGAAGTTCTATATTCTCCTATCGAACGGGTGCTCTATTCGAAACCATTCATCCTTAGATTTGATAGACCTAAGTCCTTTCCCCATGAGTCCAGAAGAATTTCAGTTGCAATTACTCATTATGAACGTCCCGAATTTTTAGTACGTACGCTTAAAAATATATTTCATGATCAACGGGTTTCTGAGATTGTAATTCTTGATGATGGCTCATCACAGGATACTTTTTTCAAGTGCGTTAACATCCTGAAAGATTTTTCCAGTAAAGTGAGGCTCTTTCGGAGAGAACAGAATCTTGGACCTTTCACGACAAGCATTCAAGTTTGTTCTTTATGTTCCAACCCTTGGTGTGTATTGCTAGACTCAGATAACACTATATTTAAAAATTACTTAAACACCATTTTTTCTCTAAATATATGGGATGAGAGAACTATATATTGCCCTGACTATGCCTTTCCTCATTATTCTTTTAAGGCTTATTCAAATTACGTTTTTAATTTTGATGATATTTGCCATTTACATCAGTCATCCAAAATATTGATTCACAATTTTCTATTTAGCTGTTTAATTAACGGAGGAAATTATTTCCTGAATTGCAAAACGTTCGTAATGACCTTACAACCCTACATGGTTCTACGTCCCTACGCGACTGATTCAATACTGAGAAATTATATATGGCTTTCTAAAGACAATAATTTGAGCATATTAAAAAATGCTTGGTACTATCACCGCGTTCATGCTGGAAGCAATTGGACATTGAATGCTAAGCAAGGTATTGCCGAATATCATATCTTAGCTAAGAAATTTGAAAAAAACCGTCGTGCTACTTTAAAAAACCTTCTTTCTAGCTTTAGAAGCTCTGACATGGTTAATCAGAATATTGAACGTGTTTCCTTGCATAGCGCTACACCTTCAGAAACGGGATGGTGAATTTAAGGAAGCTACACAAAGTACAGCTTTCCTTAAATTCACCTCTCTTAACTCAATTGTGTAAGGCTATCCATTCGAAGAGAAACAGAATCAACTTCATGGCATCCAAAGAACCGAAAAAAAACCTGAGTTCTAACTATCAAAACAATCCAAAATCAGGGTATAACGGATGGAGTCTAACTTCTCAATACATAACCGTTCGTGATGGAGTTAAGTTGGCAGCTGATATATTTCGGCCTGTTCAAGATAGAAAGATTATTAGCAATCCCTTACCTGTTATTTGGACTCACCATAGATATCATCGCTCATCTACAAAAGAAGCCGAATTGAATGAAAAATGTTGCTTCTTGAAGCAATTAATTATTTTGGCTAGGCGTTTAGTCAAGGAGGAAGCTAATCTTCAAACACAGTTAGATGTTACGCCATGGTTAGAAAGATTAATTAAGTGCGGCTATATTATCGGGGTTGTTGATGTTAGAGGAGGAGGAGCCTCCTATGGAACTTACACCAGTCCCTTTTCCAAAGAAGAAGCCAATGATGCCTATGACGTTACAGAGTGGTTTGCTGAACAAGTTTGGTGCAATAAAAATATTGGTATGTTTGGTGATTCCTATATGGGCATCACCCAGTACATGGCTGCGAGTACTATGCCACCCCACCTAAAGGTTATTTTTTCGGAAATGGCAGTATTTGATTTATACGAATTCACCTATCCAGGCGGTATCTTTCGTCACGACTTTGTTGCCAAATGGAGTAACAAAGTCAAAGAGTTAGATTCTAGCTTTTCTGTTGCTCCTGTTACTCAAGATAAGGATAGAAAGTGGCTTACTGAAGCCCTCCAAGAGCATAAAAAAAACAGAGATGTGTTTGAGATGTTTGAGAATTTACCCTATCGAAATAGCCAGGATAAGAAAACGAGAAGTATTCCTCAAATAACTCGAAGTCCTTCAAGCCATCTGAAGCAAATAAACCAATCAGGAGTTGCTATATTCCACTTGTCTGGTTGGCACGATATGTGGTGCCGAGATGCACTACTATGGTTCAACAATCTGAGCAATCCTCAAAAAATCGTTATTGGACCTTGGTCTCACAGCCAAAGGTATGATTTTGATCAAGCTGTAGAGCATTTACTTTGGTATGACTACTGGCTTAAAGGAATTGAAAACGGAACTATGGAGTCAGCACCAATTCGTTACTATACATTCAATGCTCCTAAGGGTAAAGAATGGCAAGTAGCTTGGACATGGCCCTTACCACATCAACAGCTAACTAAATACTACCTTCAGGGTGGACCCTCGGGAAGTATCGATTCCATCAATGACGGGGTGTTAACGACACAATCACCTCAAATAAAACATGGCTGGGATGATTACATCGTTAATTACACCACTACTTCTGGCAAAGCAACGCGTTGGACAAATGGCTATGGGGGAAATTTCGATTATGGGGATATGTCAGAGAATGATAGGAAAAGTTTAACTTACACTACCGCACCTTTAGCCAAGGCTCTACAAATAACAGGTCATCCTTTAATCCATCTTTGGATTACGTCAACAGCTAGTGATGGTGACTTCTTTGTTTATTTGGAGGACGTTGATAGACAAAAAGTTTCTAGATATCTTACAGAAGGTGCGCTGAGAGCATCTCACCGTGCCATTTCTACGCCTCCCTATAACAACTTTGGATTACCCTATCATCAAAGCTTTGAGTCAGAAATTATAACCTTATCAGACTATCCCACAGAACTTAACTTTGACCTGCATCCTATTTCTTATATATTTAAGGCTGGTCATCAAATAAGGTTGACTATTGCTTGTACTGATAAAGATAATGCTTTAACGCCAGAGCTTTCGCCGCCTCCAACTATTAGCCTTTACCGTAGTATCCACCACACATCATATATTACTCTACCGATTATTTCCGAAGATTAGAGCTCAAATGCTTTTAGGCATGGTTTATGAACAATATCCGGTTTGATACGTGGCCAGATGATTTGTTTCTGGTTTCTTATCCAAAATCTGGAAATACTTGGCTGAGATACCTATTTGGTCATTATATCTCTGGAGAAGAGTACCCTGATGTCAGTCAACTTATTCCAGATCTCTATGTAAATCTAGATGTAATTCTTAAACAGAAACAGAAACGATTAATTAAGAGCCATGAACCATTCCGAGATGAGAAACAACGAGTCTTCTATATTGTACGTGATGGTCAATACCTAACAATTCCTTACTCTAAGTATCCTCGTGTCATTTACATCGTACGAGATGGGCGAGATGTCGCAGTTTCCTACTATTTTTATATGCAAAGCCGAAAACTTATCCCTCTTGATATGCCTTTTGGAGACTATTTAAGGGCGTTTAATGCTAATCGAATAGATCATATAAGAGCATTTAATATCAATCAACCAGATCAATATTATAGTTGGAGCGATCATGTCCATTCGTGGCTAGATAATGCTTCTGAAAGTTTTTTATTGCTGAGATATGAAGATATGAAGGCAGATGCAGAAACCCAATTTTTACGATGTTTAGAGTTCGCTCACTTTCCCATTGAGATGGATCGGGTTAATTTTGCTGTTGAATGCTGTAAATTTGAGAACCTTCAGCAGCGAGAGCAAAACTGGTATAGCCAAAAAGGCAATGCACCTCTGTATCCATTCTTCCGTAAAGGTACCTCAGGGCAATGGCAAGAATACTTTACGGAGGAGATGTTGGAGATTTTCCTGGCTCGACATGGATCTGCTCTTGAACGCGTCGGTTATACCGACGTAGCCCTCGACTCTAGGAAGGTTTATGGGAACGTCAGAAGAGAACTAGAGCGGGTAATTGGATGCCAGGATAGAAAATACCTGGCTCTCAAACAAGAGGTTTCCCACCTACGACAGCAACTTGAGCAAGCACATGCTGTGATTACAGAGATAGAATCAAGCAAATTTTGGTTGATTCGTCGAGCCTGGTTTCAGTTGAGAAATTGTTTTAGAAAGATAAGACAAAGGTGCGGTTAAGCGAGTTACTTAATTCTGTTATAAATTTTTCTCAAAAACGGCCAATTGTCGTTAATATTTCATTCTCCATCTGTAACTACTCAAGTTTAGGCCTGCACCCTTTGCCCAGATTCAGAAACGTTGAACAACAGGCAATCAGCGCACGGGGAATTTGAAACAGGTTTCAGCTTTGGAAACTCTTCGCTATTAATTCGGTGAGCATTGCTGACAATTGCACATGCCTGAGCTTGGCGAAACACTCCGTAAGCCGAAACACTGGAATTAAACTGGAAGCAATCAGATCCTCAGTATGGCCCCTGGTTTCACACTGGGTGTTTGGTTTATGTCTCCAACCGGCAGTAGATAGGCATCTGGGAAAAAAGCTATTACTGAGGAATTTGCCAAAATATAGATCTAGCATGGAGGCTTTCATGAATGTCGATCGCATCTGCTGGAATTCGATTTTCGCTATTCCGTTTGAACTTCATGTTCTTGGGATCAAACGCCAACAGACAGCCAGTAGTAGTCTTTGCCTCTTGCCCTGACATTTCACTCAACCGTTGGCCGCTCGTCCTGTTAGAGATCCCAAGGCGATCGCCTTACCCATTGCTTTCTATGATGTACTCCTCTAGGCCGTACGAAGCCGATCCCATAGGCAGAACATACCGCTACATAGCTGCGATCGTCCTGGTGCAGTAACCATCACAAACGAGGCGAGCCCCTGGCAAATCTCGGTTTTCGTTGAGTTGAGCAGTGGGATGAGTGCTTGCCCGATGATCTACGTTAAGCTTTCTTAAGAGTCTTCCAGGAAGGCTTGCTTGAATCATTCTAACGGTGTCCCTATGTCGGCAAGTTCATGGTGGTCTAGTCTATTCACCTCCGCTAAACCCGCAATAACGCTCGAAACGCCATCTCCTGCACAAGGTGCCAGGGTTGAGCTAGCAGAACTTTGCAAAGAGTTCCAGGAAGGCGATGTCAAGCGAACGGTGCTCAACGGTATTAATTTGCAGTTTGAAACGGGAGAATTTGTCGTGCTGTTGGGGCACAGTGGCAGTGGTAAAAGTACACTACTCAACCTGGTTAGCGGTATCGATCAGCCTTCTTCTGGCACAATTCGCATCAACGACCTCGCTATTACCGAATTGGACGAAAAATCACGCACACTGTTTCGTCGCGATCGCATTGGGTTTGTCTTCCAATTTTTCAATCTCATTCCCACGTTGACTGTGCTGGAGAATGTGACCTTACCGCAGGAATTGGCCGGCAAGTCTCCTACCGTTGCCCGTCAATCGGCTCTCAATCTTCTCAATCAGGTGGGGTTGGGCGATCGCCTCGATACCTATCCGGATAAGTTGTCGGGAGGACAACAACAGCGCGTTGCGATCGCGCGTGCCCTGGCCCATGACCCGCAGGTAATTCTGGCGGATGAACCAACGGGCAATCTGGACGAAGAGACAGGGGAACGGGTGCTAGAACTGCTCTTGAATCTGACCCGCACCACCGGCAAAACCTTGATCATGGCAACCCATAATCCTGAGATTGCCCGTCGTGCCGATCGCGTCCTGCGCGTTCAAGATGGGCACTTAATTCCCGTGATTGTACATCCCGATTTGGCAGAGGAAGTGGTGGCATGACGATAGTTGTTTCCAATGCACCCCTCTGGCGTTTGGCGTGGCAACGGCTACGGCAGCGCCCATTGCAATACCTCCTCTGCATTTTGGGAATTGCTCTGGGTGTTGCCATGATGGTGTCGATTGATCTGGCAAATGGCTCTGCTCAACGTGCCTTTGCCCTCTCAACCGATGCCATTACCGGGCGTGCTACTCATCGGGTCGAGGCGATCGCCCCCACTGGAATCCCGGAAACCGTTTACACTGACCTGCACCGAGTAGCTCCCGCTATTCCCCTCGCCCCCATTGTGGAAGGCTATGTGCTGGCAGATGAATTGGGTTCTCAACCCATGCGCCTGGTTGGGGTCGATGTGCTGGCAGAATCCCCTTTTCGGAACTATTTTGGAGCTGAGGGAGAAAGCCTGGATGCCGCTTCAGTTCAGTTACTTACCAATCCTCAGGCGATCGTTCTGTCCCAAGATGTGGCAACTCAGTATGGCGTGGCACTGGGTGATATTCTCCATTTAGACATCGCCGGACAGCGCCGTACCGTCACGGTGGTTGCCCTCGTCCAAACGGACGACACCCTTAACCGTCGTGCCCTCAGCACATTACTCTTTGCCGACATCGCCACTGCTCAGGAAGTATTGGGGCAGGTGGGACGGCTGAGCTATATCGACGCGATCGCCCATTCCCCAACCGAGGTAGACGTAATTAAAACGGCTCTGCCTGCTGGCTTAAAGCTAGAAACAGCTGAAGCTCAAAAAAATGCAGTGCAACAAATGACGGCAGCTTTTGAGTTAAATCTCACCGCTCTGAGTCTGTTGGCACTAGTGGTTGGCATGTTCCTGATTTACAACACCGTCACCTTTAGCGTAGTGCAGCGTCGCCCTCTATTTGGGATCCTGCGCTGTATTGGAGCCACTCAGGGACAATTGTTTGCCCTGATTCTTGGAGAAGCCGCGCTGTTTAGTGTGATCGGTTCCCTATTGGGCGTGGGTTTAGGGATTGTTTTGGGACGTAGCATTGTTGGATTGATCACCCAAACGATTAATGACTTCTACTTTGTAGTTTCTGTTCAGCAAGTCACGCTGTCGAACGTCACGATCATTAAAGGGCTAATCATCGGAGTCGCTGCTGCCCTGTTTGCTTCTGCGTTACCTGCGCTGGAAGCGATGAGTACCACGCCAACGCTCACTTTGCAGCGATCGACGTTAGAGGGTAAAGTCCAGAAGCTTTTGCCCTTTCTCACGGTTGCCTGGGTTGGGTTCTCTCTGGCGGGAGTCGCCCTGCTGCGCTGGTCTTCTGGTGGATTAGTCGCCGCTTTTGCGGGGCTCTTTTCCGTGTTGCTGGGAGCTGCTTTGCTGGTTCCTCCCGCGATCTCCCTGCTAATGCAGGTGCTCGCGCCTGTGGGCTACCGTCTGTTTGGAGTGGTGGGGCGATTAGCTCCCCGGGATATCCTCCGCTCTCTCAGCCGCACCTCTGTAGCGATCGCCGCACTCATGGTGTCCGTATCCGTGATTGTTGGCGTGTCAGTTATGATTGGGTCGTTCCGGGGAACGGTGGTGCAATGGCTGGACCAAACCCTCCAAGCCGATATTTATGTCTCGCCACCCACAACGACGGCCAATCGAGTCCTGGGTAAGCTCGACCCTGAAGTGGCGGATGCATTGAAACAATGGGAAGGGTTGCGGTTCGCCGTCGGTTATAACGATGCGGATGTGCATGTAGCAGATTTTGGGCGGGACGCCAAGTTGATCTCAGCGGATGGCGATGTGTCCCAGGGGAAACGGCCCTACGCCTGGATTCGTCCTGAGCTAGAACCCGATCCCTGGAAAGCGCTGGACGCTGGAGAAGGCGTAATCATCTCCGAAGCCCTGATTCGTCGGGAAAATCTGCCCTCGCCGCCCCAGACCATCACCTTAGAAACGCCAAGGGGCGATCGCACCTTTCCGGTGTTAGCGGTCTTTTACGACTATTCCTCCGATCGCGGCACGATCATTCTAGATGATGACGTTTATATAAACCTGTGGCAAGACGATCGCATTGCCTCCCTGGGGCTGTTCCTGCAATCCGATGTTGATATTGAGGCCACAGTGAACGCGATTCGGGAGCAATTCCAGGGGCGGCAGGGTTTGCTGGTGCAATCGAATCGCAGTCTACGGCAGGGGTCGTTGGAGATTTTCGATCGCACCTTTGCTATTACCAGTGCCCTGCAACTGCTGTCGGTAGTAGTCGCCTTCATTGGAGTCCTTAGCACGTTGATGAGTTTGCAACTCGAACGAACGCGAGAACTGGGTATCCTCCGTGCCACTGGCATGACCCCGAATCAGTTAGGTCGGCTCACCCTATTGGAAACTGGATTGATGGGTACCCTGGCGGGCGTGTTTGCAATGCCGCTGGGCTTTGTCCTCGCCTGGATTTTGATTTATGTCATCAATGTTCGTTCGTTTGGTTGGACGTTGCAAATGGCACTCGAAGCCCGTTATTTCTGGCAAGCCTGGCTGGTTGCGATCGCTGCCGCTTTACTGGCAGGTCTTTATCCAGCTTTACGGTTGGGACGCATGAACATTGCCGCTGCTTTGAGACAAGAGTGAGGAGATCAAGAATGCGATTATTGCTCATTCGGTTTTGTCTGCTACTGTCCTTGTGCAGTTTATTTATGGGTTTGCCGTCTCCGGCGATCGCTGCTAATTCCGTCACCTGGCAGGATTTACCCGCATCCAACGGGGGATATCGGAAAGCGATCGCAGTGCAGGATTGGCACTTTCCAGAAGATTTTGGCCCCCATAATGACTACCAGACGGAGTGGTGGTACTACACTGGCAATCTGGAAACGCAAGAAGGCAGACCCTTCGGTTTTCAACTCACTTTCTTCCGGCAGGCGATTGCTCCCACCGGGCCGACAGAATCTGCGCAATCAAGTTGGCGTACAAACCAAATCTATTCGGCCCATTTTACAGTCAGCGATATTGAGGGGGAAGCTTTCTATCCTGATGAGCGGTTTAGCCGAAATGTGATTGGGTTAGCCGGTGCAGAGGCGGCCCCTTATCGAGTTTGGCTCAATAATTGGTCAGCCACCGAACTAGAACCTGGAATTGTGCGCCTGCAAGCCGAATCCGCAGATGTGGCCCTTGATCTCACAGTAAAGCAAACTCGTCCCCCCATTTTGCAGGGCGATCGCGGCTTGAGTATCAAAGGACTGGAGCCGGGGAATGCCTCTTACTACTACTCTCTGGTTCAACAACCCACCGCAGGAACTATCACCGTAAAGGGAAAATCCTTTGAGGTACAGGGCAAAACCTGGAAAGACCACGAATACTCAACCAGTGCTTTGACGGCGGGCACCGTCGGTTGGGATTGGTTTTCCATTCAACTGAATGACGGTTCTGTTTTAATGCTTTACCAATTGCGCCACGAAGATGGTACGAATGAGGTCACTTCAGCCGGCACATTTGTTGCCGCATCAGGCGAGACAACCCATCTCAATCATGATGATTGGACGATCAACACCCTCGGTACCTGGAAAAGCCCCCGCAGTAAAGCCGCTTACCCATCTCAATGGCAGATTCAAATACCCCGTTTAAGTCTTGTCCTGGAGGGGCGATCGCTCCTTCCAGACCAAGAACTTAACACCTCCACCGCAACCTACTGGGAAGGGGCGACTGCTTTCAAAGGCACACTTCAAGACCAAGCCATTCAAGGCGAAGGCTATGTGGAACTGACGGGTTATGCAACTCGCCTGGATTCTCTCCTCTCTGCGAGTACACCATGAATGCAGTTAAGACCTGATTGCAGCAGCAATTCTCATTTTGCAATCTAGCCCGAAAACCGCTCGCCATAAGCGAGCGGTTTTCGGGCTTCAAAGCCGAGAGTTCGTGCCCGTAGGGCACGAACTCTCGGCTTTGAAGCTCATACTGAGAATTGCTGTGATTGCAGTATTCAATTTGATCAATACACCGCACTGCAACTTAGGAGATTTCTGAGAAACAATATCCCTATTATTTGGAAAAAAGGCGCGGCGAAGCCGCGCCTTTTTTCCAAATAATGGGGAAGTTCTTATCTGGAAATCTCCTTAGCGGTAAGCAGTGATGAGATGCCTTCATGTCAGTGGCAACGAGCCTCTGAGATGGTACTGTCGACTGACCTGATCACCGCTCCCAAGTAGCCAACAGGGGGGCGTGTGTCGTACCGGCCCCCTGATCTCTAGCCCACCAAAAAGTATCGCAGGTTTACCAGAAAGTTCAATAGGGGGCGATCGCCCTCATTCATCTAGCAGGAATGGTGATGCCAAGATTAGAGCTTCGTCTTTAGATCTTTGGCTTTTCCCCATTTGCTCGAATTGAACCAGTTGGAGCGATCGCCATCCCGATAGCAGCCTACAAGTGCGGTCAAGTTCATCCTATTCATGACACGAGGGCAACCTGTGGATGGTCAAAATGGACTGCTACGCATTTATAGAATTGGCTCTTGCACTAAATCACGGCGTTCAATAGCCTCAGATGATGTCTAAATTTTGTTCATTGTCCACTTTGTGCTGCTGATTCAAGCAGTCACGCGATAACCAAATTGCCTGCCAAACGCAATGCCATTATGCACATCACAATACTTACATTTCCAGGTTTCAATGAGCTCGACTCTCTGGTCGCACTTGGTGTTCTCAACCGCATTAAGAAGCCCGATTGGCGCGTAACACTATGTTGCCCAGAACCTGTTGTCACCTCTATGAACGGTGTCTCCGTTCACGCCCAATCAACTTTGTCTGAGGCTCGCACAGCAGACGTTGTTCTTATCGGCAGCGGCATCAAGACTCAAGAGGTAGTTTCAGATCCAAAACTCATGGCACAGCTTACACTTGAGCCTGAACGCCAGTTAATTGGTGCTCAGTGCTCAGGCACATTGGTTCTGGCCAAGTTGGGTTTGCTTAATAATATTCCTGCTTGTACCGACCTAACAACCAAGCCTTGGGTATTGGAAGCAGGAGTCAAAGTCCTCAATCAACCGTTCTATGCACAAGGCAACCTGGCAACCGCTGGGGGCTGCTTGGCATCTCCCTATCTAGCGGCTTGGGTCATCGCACGAACTGAAGGAGCAGAAGCTGCCTCTGCTGCACTCCATTACGTAGCACCTGTGGGTGAAAAGGAAGACTTCGTTGCTCGCGCTATGCAGAACATAGCTCCATACATCCCGTAGGCAGACTTTGACACTTCTTCAGCCTAGCCTAAAACCATAAAGTTGTTCTTTTACAAGCCCCGAGTTCGCCGAAATATCCCGCTTCCCACCATTAGCGTTCAGAGTTTTAAGGAAGAAGTTAAGGGAAGCGTTGGGGTGATAGCTCTCAATGTGCACGGAAAGGGCACTCCCTCACTGCTGCGTAAATGGTGCGGGCCAAATTGTGGAGCGAGGGTTTCATCTGAAAGGTATCCATACCTGCGTAACGAATGGGCATATTCAGGTTTTTGGCGATCGCCTGTCTAGCTCTCTGGCAAGCACCTAGCAGGAAGCCGGATAAATGGCGCGACGACAGGAATACGAAGCTCGTTCAGGATGTAGATATAGAGGGCTAACAGCACATTCTATTAGGGTAGGGAGGAAGGAAAAAGGTGCTCTAGCTTAGGGTCGAAGCGATCCAGGACGTATTGCATCACTCTTTCAGAAACCTCACCCGCTTCGTAACCCTTGAGTGTGCAGTACACCTCAATAATCTGACCTCGGTAAAGAGCACCGGAATACATCAGGTCTAAGGCACGTTGAGAAAAATATTCTAAGTTCATGGTTTTGTTGCACCTTTTAAAGTTCTAAATGCTTGACAAATACTGAGGGTGTTCGACTTTGCCATTTTGGCGGAAGTTACACGACATTAATGCCAGGGCGATCGCCCGTGCCATCTTACAAACCACACCGCACACTATTGGTAATGTGGGTTACTAGGCTATGAGCCTAGAAGGGATAAATTTTGGTTATTCCCAATCGTTTCCATCTGGGGATTTGTGTACCCACTTGAGAGACCGTTGGGGACATAGGGCAGGAAAAGCGAGATATCAGGGTTGCCACGGAATCATCGTTGAATCTACCTAGATTTAGAATGCCCAAGATTCTAAAAAAGCAGTAATTCCAATGAAAAAAGTTTTGTAACGCTGCCGGACTGTTCGGTGCGGTTGTCCAGTGAATAACTATGTGGTTGTGGTTGGCAAAGCGCAATCCATTGCTATATATACCTTCTAGTAGCGTTCAGCATGCCATTGTGGTTGCCATTTCACAGTAGGACAACCCAATCGAACTCACGTTGTAATAGGATATGGAGCCGGAACCATCGATCGCGTGCAGAAACACGTTACCTGTCGGCTGCATCACCTCAAGGAGGATTTCTAGAGCTTGCTCCAGAATATCCACCATAGGAGGCACAGGTTACCAGTTTTTTTTGCTGCATCCTAACTGTCCACCGGATTGATAAGTCTTGAAAGCTGTCAAGATCTTGATTCAGTTAAACGCGTCCTTTCCGCGAATGTTCCGCACTGTTGAGCTCATTTGCAACCCGTTTCAGGTTGTCACCCGTCAACACACTCAACTCAGTTAGCGAGCCCAGATTTTGTGGCCTGGCACCGGTATATCCTTGAACAGCAGTTGCCAGGCTCACTTCAGCCAGTCGTACCACCAGACCACCAGATTTGAGCTAGCGCATCTAAGGGGATTGCCTGCGGCAGGTTCTCCCAACCTTGAAGCACCTACTGAAATAGCTAGTTGTAGTCTGCCATCAGGGGTTTAACGTGAAATAGCCGCAGCACACTCCGGTGAGAGAATCCCTGACGCTGCTGATATTTCAACAGTTGGTATGCCAGTCCTTTTAAAGAAAGCCTGCAATGATTGGAGTTTAGGAGCTAGGGGAGGTTCAGAACCTGGGGGATTCCCCTAGCTTTGTGACTGCCATCCAACCCTAACCTTTTACACAAACAAGTTGCTTTAAGGTTGCCACCACCTCTACCAGGTCAGACTGGTTTGCCATCACCTAGTCGATAGGCATTCCCTGCTTCCCTTTGTGAAGGAGCCAGAGTTGCATTGTTGCAAACCGATCGCCAACATGCAATTGCGGTTCTAGAGGAGTTGAACAACGCATTGATCAGGAGAAACAAAGTAGTGTCGTAGGAGTCATTGATGAGGGTGGCGATTATCCCTTCGGAGAACTGCGAAGCAGCCGCATCGTTGCATCTGGTAATTGAGATCAAACAAGTTCCGGCCTCACACATGAATCAGGATTCAGAATTATGATTGGAGGAAAAAGCCTTGAATGATACTACAGTCTCGATGATTCAAGCAAAGCGGGATCCCACCCTGAAGGCGATCGTGCAAAAAAGGATACCACTGTTCTACAGCCAAGGAGCCGATGCGACCAGCGATCGCCCCGCGCATGTTCGCGCAGGTTCTAGCCTCAGTTGGTTGGGCGATAAACTTGCCCTGATTCAAGATGATGCCAACTTTCTGGTGTTCATTGATCCAGAGAGCCTGACCATTGAGGCAATCACCCTCGCGGCGGGAGAGGCAGGAGCGCGGCAGTTTGACGACTTGCGCGGCAATAAACGCTTTAAGTTGGATTTAGAAGCCTGTACCACAGTTCCAACTCCAAGTGGTGACTTATTTCTGGCGTTTGGTTCTGGTTCGACGACACAACGAGAGCAGATTTTAATGGTGCAGGCATCCAACCCATCCAATCCAGAATTGAAACAGGCAAGTGCTTTGTATGCTCAACTGCGCGCTTGCACTTCGTTTTCAGGCAGCGAACTCAACATTGAAGGAGCCATTTTTCGGGATGGTCAGCTTCGGTTATTCAATCGAGGCAATGGCAAGCCTAACAACAATCGAGTGCCAGTGAACGCAACGGTTGATTTAGACTGGAACAGCTTTTCAGCTTATTTGGATACTCCAGAACATCACCAACCCCCAGCGTTGCAGAACGTTTGTCAGTATGATCTGGGTAAGTTGCATGAGCTTAGCTTAAGTTTTACCGATGCGATCGCAACTCAAAAAGGTATTATCTTCTCAGCAGCGGCAGAGGATTCGCCAGATGTCACATCGGATGGCAGGGTCACAGGTTCAGTATTGGGTATCCTCGACGCAAACCCACGCTGGATTGAGCTTCGCGCACCAGATGGTTCCCTGTTTACCGGAAAAGTCGAAGGGGTTTGTGCCTTCAGGAATGAGGAAAACCGTTCATGGATTGTGATTGATGCCGATGATCCAATGTTGCCCTGCGAACTGTGCGAGATTGAATTCATCGCTGCATGACAAATATCGCTAACGCTAACAGCACCATGCGCATTCAGCCTGCTAATCGGCGTTCCTGTTGAGTAAGATTTACATTTCTAACCGCCGATCGCAATACCATTGGCTCAATTCCCGCTCAATCGCATCCAGGATTGCGATCGCTTCCCTGATCAATTCTGCATCTGCTACCAACAATGCAAATGCTGACTCAACCCGTTGTTGATAGTCCACCGGACAGAGCGTGAAGCCATTAGCAAGTGCTACTGCGCCTTTTTCATTCAGCAGGTACGTCTCATTCAGGGCGAAGAGTACCTGATTCATACAAGCCACGCCGCGAAAACAGCAGCCTGCGGCATAGGCAACATCACCCCGTGCAACTGCTTTCTGAGCAACCACCAGCGAGAAACTGATTTCCCAGGCAAATTTGTTAATGGTTGCTTCCTTAAGCTTTGCCGGATAAGGTATTGTCTTAGCCTTCAAAGAAGTTAAAACGCTCTTTGGGTCATGAAGCGGCAGACAAAGGGCGACTTCACCCATGTAGATGGAGGACACAAAACCGTGAGGGTG
This sequence comes from Leptolyngbya sp. PL-A3, assembly GCF_039962325.1. Classification (NCBI taxonomy): domain Bacteria; kingdom Bacillati; phylum Cyanobacteriota; class Cyanophyceae; order Leptolyngbyales; family Leptolyngbyaceae; genus Leptolyngbya; species Leptolyngbya sp. PL-A3. The sequence goes on along the minus strand of NZ_JAMPLB010000027.1, from coordinate 21,021 downwards.
TCCGGGTTGGTAGTCGATCGTAATTTGCCCATTATGACAGTCATCCATAATGTGATCTACCTGAGCTAAATCCCGATAGAGAAAATCGACTGGAATGCCTTCTACCTTAAGCTAGCCCCCACCGTTAATCCACTTTCCCCACCCGCCGATAGGAGTGATCAGGTTTGTACGATGGCTGTCGTCTAGTTCGGAGGCAAGGTGATTCAGAGCCAGGAGATCAGGCAGGTTTTCTGGCTGGTAATAAATTCCCAAATCCACATCTGACTTCGGGGTGTAGTTGCCCCTTGCCCTTGAGCCACCCAAAGCGATCGCCACAACCCCCTCAATCGATTTCAAGCGATCGACAACTTGATGGATAAACTGAGGCAATGGCTGATCCATACCTGCAAAACAATCTTAAGGCTTTGAAACTCTACCCAACATCCCGAGATGGATGACTCATTACCAGAAGTAAAAATCAATTCTCCCTTGGGCGATCGCGCTAACAAGGGGAGCAAACCAGCTTCCCTTGAGCGATAAGGCGAACTGAAGCAGCAAAACTCACCACTCCAGTTCACCCGCGACAGATTGCCAATCTGGACCTGATCTTAACGACTTCCGGCAGGATTTACCACTGGATAACTGGCGGAAACGGTTGACTGGGACATTTGTAGATTTAGACCTGAGTTTTGAAGGCGGTGAGCCAGGCCGTACAGCGATGACACGAGATGTTGCGATAGTTCATCAGGCAATTACAGCGCTTTGCGCTTGAATCAGCCACAGTTGTTTTTGTGAGAGCCGCGCGGAGCGCGGCTCTCACAAAAACAACCAGATTTTAAGTGCTTGAAAAGCGCTGTAAGGAAACGGCAAATCCTGTTGCCATTGTTACCCATGGCAATTTGATGGCATTAATTTTGTGGAATCTTGCCTAACTTTGCTGAATAAAGTACACAGTACTACACTATTCATCAACCCAGGAGGAACGATGAACACGTACAACACAACATACCGATTAGCCGTTAGCATCGCGATCGCCGCAGCATTCATCCTCGTCTGGCTGAGCCTCGGCGTCGGCATTATTGGGAGGGATGGCGACCCGGCCAACCTGATGTACTTCGGGGTGCTTGTCGTCGGGATCATCGGTGCCTTCATTGCACGCTTTCGGCCCCGAGGAATGGCCCGCGCGCTGTTCGCTACAGCGCTCGCTCAGACGTCGGTAACCATGATCGCGCTGACCGCCGGGTTGGGCTACCCGTGGAGCGGACCGCTAGAGCTGCTGCTCTTGAACGGGTTCTTCGTTGCGCTGTTCGCCGGATCAGCGTGGCTGTTTCGCCGCGCTGCACATGGGTGATATAGCCCGCACTGCAGATAGGTCATCTATCGGTATCACAAACACCCCAAGCACCATTCAGTTATCCCATCTGATGCCTTCACTGAAACCGGCTGTATTTGCTTAAGAGGCTGTACCAAAACCGCCGCCCCCAGGGGTTTCAATTATAAAGACATCACCTGGTTCTATCACAACGGCTGCTTTGCTGCCCAACATTTCCTGTGTACCATTGGCGCGCTCGACCCAGTTACGTCCCGTAGCTCCTGGTTCGCCACCATTCAGCCCAAAAGGTGCAATGGTTCGATGATTCGAGAGAATGGCCGCGATCATTCCTTCCCGAAAACGGATGCGACGAATCACGCCATTTCCTCCCCGATGCAAGCCCTCCCCTCCTGTATTGGCACGAATCGCAAACTGCTCTAGCAGAACTGGAAAGCGCCATTCCAAAACCTCTGGGTCAGTAAGACGGGAATTGGTCATATGAGTCTGTACAGCATCTGTACCGTTAAACGTAGATCCTGCTCCAGATCCGCCACAAATTGTTTCGTAGTACTGGTAGTTCTGATTACCAAAGGTGAAATTGTTCATCGTACCTTGAGAAGCTGCCATTGCACCCAAGGCTCCATAAAGCGCATCCGTCACGACTTGGGAGGTTTCAACATTGCCTGCCACAACTGCCGCAGGATATTGGGGATTGAGCATACAACCCTCTGGAATGAGGATTTCTAGCGGTTTAAGACAGCCTGCATTTAGCGGAATATCGTCATCAATTAAGCTGCGAAAGACATAGAGTACAGCTGCCTTGCACACAGCTACGGGAGCATTAAAGTTATTGGGTCGCTGTGGTGATGTGCCTGTGAAATCAATTTTTGCGGTGCGATCGCCGCGATTAATCGTAACCGTAACAGCAATTTGGCTGCCATCATCCATGCCATAAGTAAAGTGACCATCCTGCAAAACGTCAATTACTCGCCGCACTGCTTCCTCGGCATGGTCTTGAACATGCTGCATGTAGGCTTGTACCCTATTCAAGCCGAAATGCGTCACCATTTTGCGGAGTTCTTGCATACCCTTTTCATTGGCAGCAATTTGGGCTTTTAAGTCTGCCAAATTTTGAATTGGGTTTCGGACTGGGTATTCACCACTAGTCAACAATTCGAGGAATTCTTGCTCCCGGAAACGACCCTGATCGACCAGGAGAAAATTGTTAATGAGAATGCCCTCCTGCGTAATGGCTGTGCTGTCTGGTGGCATAGAACCTGGGGTAATACCGCCAATATCAGCATGATGCCCCCGAGACGCGACATAGAAAAGGGGAGTGATGGAGTGGAGAGATGGTAAGGTTTCCAGAAATACAGGGGTAATCACGGTGATGTCAGGTAAGTGAGTGCCCCCGTTATAGGGATTGTTGAGAACATAAACATCGCCGGGTTTAATCGTGTCACCCTGCTCTGCGATCAGGGATTGAACGCTTTCGCTCATTGAACCCAGGTGAACTGGGATGTGAGGTGCATTGGCTACCAGTTTTCCATGCTGGTCAAAGATGGCGCAGGAGAAATCCAATCGTTCTTTGATATTGACGGAGTAACTGGTGTTTTGCAGCGTAAAGCCCATCTGCTCTGCGATCGCCATAAACAGATGATTAAAAATTTCTAGCAACACAGGGTCTGGGGATGAATGCAGAGATTGATCAAGGATAGCGATCACCTCCGGCTGATTCATGTCTAACTTTTTCAGGATCAAATGATTGCGATCGGTCAATTCTGCCTGCCAACCCGGTTCAATCACATTAGTTCCGGTCGGCTCAGTGATCAGGGCAGGACCAGAAATGATATGTCCCGGCAGGAGTGCTTCTCGGGTAAAAACAGGCGTTTCCTGCCAGTGGTCAAACACATACATCTGCACCGTTGCAGTGGGCAGCAGAGGTGTTGTGCGCTGGGTTTTCATCACAGGTTCTTCAGGGGCATCCGCAGGGGCGATCGCTTCTACTGAAATCGCTTCCACAATTAGGGGTTTGTTTTTAGCAATAAAGCCATAGCGTTGGTAATGCGCCTCCTCAAATTGCGCCACCATTTCAGGAATGGTGCCAAAATTCACCATTAAGGCAGAATCTGTTCCCTGATAACGGAGATGAACTCGCTTGAGTGCTTGAACGTCAGATGTTAAAGTACCTTGCTTGCGTAACTCCGTTTCACCGTTTGCCTGTAACACCTGTAAATGCTGTTGCAATTCAGCAAACAACTCAGTCGTCAAAGCTGCTTCGATCGCCCGTTCCTGCATAACACTCTGATTTGCCAACCCCATCCCATAGGCGGAGAGGACCCCGGCATAGGGGTGCAGAAAGACTTGCGTAATGCCAAGTGAATCGGCGATCGCACAGGCGTGTTGTCCCCCGGCTCCTCCAAAACAGCAGAGGGTATATTCAGTCACGTCATAGCCTCGTTGAACGGATATTTTCTTGATCGCGCTTGCCATTTTTTCGACTGCAATGGTCAAAAATCCCTGGGCAACTTGTTCGGGCGATCGCGCCTGTCCTGTCGCTGCCTGGATCTGAGCCGCCAAGTCTGAAAATTGCTGTCGCACGCACGCTACGTCCAGCGGCAAACTACCATCAACTCCAAACACTTTCGGGAAGAATTCCGGTTGAATTCGCCCCAACATCACGTTGCAGTCGGTGACAGCTAACGGTCCCCCTTTGCGATAGCAGGCAGGTCCAGGATTTGCCCCAGCAGATTCCGGTCCCACCCGATACCGCGAACCGTCGAAGCTGAGGATTGAACCACCCCCCGCTGCCACGGTATGAATGGACATCATTGGTGCCCGCAGTCGCACCCCTGCCACTTCGGTTTCAAAAGTGCGTTCATACTCACCAGCATAATGTGCTACATCCGTAGACGTGCCGCCCATATCGAAACTAATAATTTTGTTGATGCCTGCCATCTTGCTCGTTTGCACCGCTCCAACAATGCCACCTGCTGGACCTGAAAGAATGCTGTCTTTTCCCTGAAACGATCGCGCATCCGTCAATCCACCATTGGACTGCATAAACATAAGTCGGAGCGAGTCTGTTTTCTCCTCGGTTGGCTCAAGTCCGGTTAATTCCTGGCTGACCTGTTCCACATATCGTCGCAGAATTGGAGACAAATAAGCATCAACAACCGTTGTATCTCCCCGACTAATCAGCTTCATCAACGGACTGACTTGATGGGAAACTGAGATCTGGTGAAAGCCAATTTCAGCCGCGATCGCTGCAACTTGCTGTTCATGATCTGGATAGCGGTAGCCATGCATGAAAGCGATCGCACAGGCACGAAACCCATCTTCATAGGCAGCTTGAAGAGCTGTTTGGGCAGCTTCCAAATTCAGCGGCACCAGTTCTTCACCTTGAGCGTTGTAACGCTCTTCCACTTCAATCACCCGCTCATACAGCATCTCAGGTAGAACAATGTGGCGAGCAAAGATATTTGGGCGATTCTGATAACCAATCCGCAGGGCATCCTGAAATCCTTGTGTCGTTAGGAGAACTACGCGATCGCCCTTACGCTCTAGCAGCGCATTGGTTGCTACCGTTGTACCCATTTTGATCGCAGCAATTTGCTCAACTGGAATGGGAGCATCAGCAGGCAACCCTAAAATCTCTCGAATTCCTTGAACGGAAGCATCCCGATAGCGCTCAGGATTCTCAGACAGCAGTTTGTGTACCGTCAAATGCCCATCCGGGTGGCGTGCCACAATATCGGTAAACGTACCACCTCGATCAATCCAAAATTGCCAGCGCTGGTCGGTTGTGTTCATCATCTGCTTTACCCAGGTCGATTGTCCTGACTGTAAGCGGTGTATACTATACTTTCAATACTGAATTAATTAACTCACTATATCGCCGGGGATATATTAGTCCTACAGTAGACAGGATGTATGAACCTCCTCTATCTCAGCAATTTTGAATTGCGTCAGATCTGTTACTTTGTAGCTGTTGTCGCCGCAGGTAATAATTTCAGCAAAGCTGCAGAGAATTTACAGATTGACCAGCCTCCTCTCAGCCAGCGAATACGCTCCCTTGAAAAAAAACTGAAAGTTGAACTGTTCGATCGCACCCGTCGCCCCCTGCAACTAACCCCTGCAGGAACCGTTTTTCTGGCAAAAGCACACCAGGCATTAGCAACACTGGATCAAGCGATTACTCAGGCACAACGGGCAGATCGAGGGGAAATTGGCTCATTGTCAGTTGGTATTGCCAGTTCAATTGCCAACACAATTTTGCCGGATATCTTGCGAATGTTTTATGAGCGTTTTCCAGATGTCGAGGTAGAACTGCGAGAATTAACCGCCGATCAGCAAATGCAAGCATTGCGCGATCGTCATCTGGATATTGGCTTTGAAGTTACTTCTGAATCTGTAAATCAGGGCGATCGCTTAATCAGTGCCCCCGTCGTGGAAGAATCCTTGGTGGTTGCGTTACCCCAAACCCATCCTCTGGCTACTCAAACTCAGATTCCGTTAACCGCTTTAGCCAATCAACCACTGATCTTACCGACCGTTGCAGCATTTCCCTTTTACCAACAATTCATCCATTGCTGTGAGCAAGCAGGGTTTCGGCCTAAAATTGTTCAAAGCGTTAAAGCAACATGGATGTTGACCATCTTGAGTTTGGTCATCGCTGGCGTTGGGATTGCCATCTTGCCTGACAATGTGCAAAATCTTCACCGTCAAGGAATTGTGTATCGAGCTATTCAAGATGCTGACTTGACTCGGCAAATCTCCGCTATGTGGCGAAGCGACAATACTTCGATCGTCTTACACGAATTTCTGAAGGTTGTTCAGGCTATATCTGGCAAGAACATTTCTTTTGATACGTGAGTTCGCATCTGGATACGTTGGCTACTGGTATTTGTGGTGCAGTAGCTTTTATGGTAAAGCCAAATATTTCATGTTGTCCTCTTAAGCTTCTGCATAGCGATACGTCAGCTATTTTGAGCTTGAGGAGAGTTTAGATTCATCTTAAAGGCTCATCCGATGCTTACAATACCTCAACGGATTGATCAGAGCGATCAAGAACAATCCCTTCACTAAGGTGAGCTGAAACATCGTTTGAGTTGAATAGATTAATCCAGTAATTCTAGTACCGGTATCTTACTTTGGCAGGATGCTGCAGAAGGAGCAAATCTACTACGAAGGGCTATTTATGTTTCCTCAAAAAGCGATCAAGCTGGTTGGCAAATGCTTCTCTATCCCTCTGGTTGAAGGGAGGAGGCCCACCAGTATCCATCCCGCCACTACGAAGCTCATCTAGAAAATCTCGCAGGGATAAACGTTCTCGGATGTTTCCCTGATCATAAAACTCCCCGCGAGGGTTAAGGGCATAAGCTCCTTTCTCAATGGCTTTAGCTGCTAGAGGAATATCAGCCGTAATCACTAAATCTCCAGGCTGTAACTGTTGAACAATATAGTTATCGGCAACGTCCAAACCTGAACGAACTTGTACGACATTGATGTAGGGAGATGCCGGAACTTGGAGTTCTTGATTGGCTACCAGGATAATATTGATCTCAACTCTTTTGGCCGCTCGAAATAAAATCTCCTTAATCACGTTGGGACAAGCATCGGCATCAACCCATATCTGCATATTTTTGAAACTCGTCACTTTCTAGTTGAACCTTAACCCACTTCCAGCTTACAACCTGTTGCTTTTCTTATTCTCCTAAGAAACACACTTAGCAGGGGCCAGCGGGCAACCAGCTCGAAGCTCAAAGGGTTATGCCTCAAAGAAGTGTGGAGTAAGTCGCGACATTATCCCAAGACCAAGCGTTGACAGCAAATCCAACCCGTTCTGCCGCTGTATCTTTCGTCCAACTGCTGTAGCTGAAGCGATAAGGTTGATCAGGGCACTTGTAGATAGGAGTGCGTGGTGAGGGCCTAATTAATATTTTTGCAGCCGATCAAAGATTCTGATATGAAGTTCCCTACCCAGTCAGAAAAGTGACACATTTAATCTAGGGACAACCCAAAATTGGTTAATTATCGGAATATCCTACGCCACCTCACATTTTCTATGGTTCATCAACCGCCACAGGACTATCCACCTTATGCGGATAAACCAAAACTGGAACCGGGCTTGCTTCGAGAACTTCAATCCCTCGATCAACATCCCTTACGACTTCCTGCCTTTATTGGGCTGTATACGATCGCCGCTTTAACCAGTATTAGATTAGTGGAAGCGATCGCCTCTCCCTGGAATTATCTGTTTTGCATACCTGTCTACCTATTAGCAGCAGCTTCCTTGCATGGTATCAGTCTGTTTACTCATGAGGGTGTGCATGGTGTTCTCAGTCATAATCCTCATTGGAACCGGGCGTTGAGTATTGCTTGTGCCCTTCCCGTATTGCAAAACTTTTCTGCTTACAAAGTCCTGCATTTAGACCATCACAAGCATTTAGGATTAGTAGGCGATCCAGACCATTACAAGAATTACACCCACTGGAATTGGCTAGTCTTTTTAATGCATTGGGGGCGGTTACTGCTAGGTTATCCCGTCTATATCACAGCTATTCCCATCTTAGGATTCCAACAGGGTAACTCTGATGAAAAACGATGGATTGTTCTAGAAGTCTTGCTATTAGGTTTGCTTGTAACAGGTATTCTCCTATCTCCAATTTCTGCCTCATTTCTGATTCACGCCTGGCTCATTCCAATGATTATCATCAACACAATGGTTAATATTCGGGGAATGAGTCAACATACATTATTGGAATATGAATCGGATGTGATTCGAGGTACCCGTACGATCCTCACCAATCCGATCACTCGCTTTTTTATGTGCAATGAGAACTATCACCTGGAGCATCACCTCTATCCCTCCATACCCTGGTATCATTTGCCGCGGTTACATCAGGCATTAAAGGATGAATTAGTGGAGCAGGGTGCCCCATTTATTCCGTCCTATTTTGCATTTGTGCGTGATTTTGTTGGCGCTAGTTTTCAACATAAGTCTGTTGGTAGTATCACCATTCGGTAAATCATTAACCTATGCTGCTTTCCCTTACTCCTCAATTAACAGCCAACACACTGGTTCAATGTACTTCCCTGGAACACGCCTTGCAGGAAGTCGCAAGTGTCTATGATTTTCGTCGTCATCCTTACATCATCTGGATGCAGCATCCTTCCACTTCCCGGCAAGACTTCTGCCAGAGCCAAATTCCTTTTCGATTTGCAGTGGAATCGTTTTCCCAGGCTCTAGCAGCCGTCCTCGCCCATATTCCGCTGTTAGAGGCGCGGCTTCCTCTGGCCGAAAACGTAGCCGAAGAACATGGGCATGGCGATCGCCTACGTTCCCATAAGGCCACCTTCACCCAATATCTAGAGGCGTTAGGCGCTACCGTTGTGGATTTGCGATCGCCCTGTACCGTCCCGGTGATGGCCTTTAACCAATCCATCCTCACCTATAGTCTGACTCAGCCGGGAGAAGCCGGAGCCGCCCTATTAGGCATGATTGAGTACCTGTATATGGGCATTAGCGGAACCATCGCCCGAACGCTGCACGAACGTCAGTGGACAGCCCCCGGTAGCCAGTTCCACTACACCACGCACGAAACCCTAGACGTTGATCATGCTAGGGATTTACTTGCCTTAGCCGAGCCCAGTTGGGAGGAATCCCGTTCCCGCCTTCACATTGCCCAGGGATTGCTTCTCGGTGCCCATTACTTCTGGAGTCTGTACCGTGATTTACAGCCCACCCTCTGATATCACCTTTTCACAGGTGCGGGAAGACCCTGCCATCGAACTTCAGGTTATTCAACGATTGCACCAATCCCAGGAACGGCCCTTGCGGGTGTTAATAGTGGCATCAGGAGGGTGTACAGCCCTGAGTTTGCTGGGGAGTCCGGCGATCGCCCACATCGATGCCGTTGATGCCAACCCTGCCCAGTTACATCTGGTAGAACTGCGACGACAGGCTCTTGCGACTCTACCGTTACAGGAACAGTTTCACCTGCTGGGGATTCAACAACTGCCGATAACGGGTGAGGCCACTCCTCCAGATCGCCTCATGCTCTATAACAAAGTGCGCTCGCACTTATCGGAAGCCACTCGTCTCTACTGGGATACTCATATCGATCAACTAGCGTTCGGGGTGAATCAAGTTGGACGCTTTGAGCAATTATTTCGGGAGTTGTCGGCGCAATTCGCGGCGATTGGCTTAAATCCGCTCGAGTGTCCTGCGGCTGCGATCGCCCATCCTCAATGGTGCCCGATTTTTGAGGCAGTTTTTGAACGCCATAAGCTCGCCAATACTTTTGGAGAAGTAGCCGTCAATTACTCGATGGATCGCAGTTTTGGTGAACACTTTGCGGATGTCTTTGCTCAAGCACTCGCGCGGTTTTCACCCACGGCAAACTACTTCTTAACGCAAGTTTGGAGCGATCGCTATGCCCCCAGCTCAGGGGGTATTCCCCTTTATCTACAACCCACCGTTCAGCAATCTATTCACCAGTTGGGAACCGAACGGCTGCATCTCCACCATGGTTTATTTCTGGATACCCTGTTGGAGCTTGCAAAGACCAACCGATTTGATCTGATTCAGTTCTCCAACATTTCCGATTGGATGCCCGTCCCAGAACTCCATTGCATGATTGAAAGTGCCGTTCAGTGCCTAAAGCCGGGGGGTGCCATGATTGGTCGCCGTTTAAATGGTGATCATCACCTTGCAACCATTATGGCGAAATATCTTGCGGTGGATCAGGATTTCAGTCGCTTCCTTTTGGAGAGCGATCGCTCCTTCTTCTATCAGGAAGTTGTCGTGGGGTTTCACCCAATGGTACCGACATAAAGAATTTAGATCCCCGGCCCCGGCTTCTTAGAACCCGCTTGGGAGGATTGATTCGTGCGCTACGCGCACGAATCAATCCTCCCAGAACCTCCTCAAACAGGTTCTTAGGAAAAACTGGGAATTTGGGTTTTCAGCTTTAGCCATGGAAAGGAGATCAACACCCGTGTTATTTCATCGTGTGCTACCAGAAGAACGAACTTACTTTCAGCCGGGTATCGTTGCTATTGAACAAACAGCGACCTATCCCCTGGGCGATGATTTTTTCCAACTGGATCACGGCAACGATTACTTTGCCTTTTTTGATCGGCTGGGAGACGTCTCCTACTATGTCGTACTGGATGGCGATCGCGTTGCAGCCGTCGGTGCCGGAGTGTTAAGGCAGGTGCCCGACTACCTGGGAGCTACACCTTATTCTGCCTGGTATCTGTGTGATTTGAAGGTACATCCTGATTATCAACGGCAGCATTTATCCTTAAGGCTCTTGCGATATGCAATAGCCCAAAATATGGCAACGTGCGATCGTGGCTATACCATTTCTATGAATCCCGGAGATGGCCGTGCCAATCGCCTGGTGCAAGTTTTGACACGGTTTCCAGATGTCTCTTTTCATCATTCGGCCACTTTAGGGATTTACAGCCTGGATGCGGTATCTATGCTCCAATTAGAGCCTGTACTCACCAAGCATCGCGGTCACCTTTCCTACTTTTCCTTAGAAGGAGCTAAAGATTTGCGGATCCACAGTAACGGTAAGGTGCTTCCGTTGTTACATGTGCAATGGGGGGCAACGGTTCAAACAACCATTTCTACTCCCTTGCCAGGATACATTCATATGTTTTGTGCCCCTCAAACCGATGACTTAGCAGTCACACTAGCGCAGCAAGGAGTTTACCCAGGGGCAACAGCCAGTGCCCTGAGCCATGGCATGACTGCCAATGATTGGCGTTTTATCCTGACCAGCGATATCTAGGCTAGTTGAAGGTCAATACTCTGGACAGTTTTTCTGAAACCCTTGATTTTGCGTGCGCTTCGCGCACGCAAAATCAAGGGTTTCAGAAAAACTGTCCGAACTAATGAAGGTCATTACTTTAGAGAGCGGCTGTCCAGCGCGTAAGTCGGTAACCTACAGGGTAATACTCCGTTCTCCTGAAAGAACTGTTTCATTTTGTAGCTAGGTTTTGAGCGAAGGAGATTTTTGCAGGCGGTTTCACAATCAGTGTTATTGGGGATCAGTTGAGCTTAGGATCGCGTATTTATTAACCTGTAATTCTTGTTGTGAGAGGGGCGGCAAAGCTGCCCCTCTCACAACAAGAATTACAGGTTATTTTGTTCGTGATCCTTAATATTTCAACGTTTGAAGGCAAGCAACCCCAGTAACAGCAATGTTACGACGATCGCAGTAATCCAAATGGTGGGGATGTCATTGTGGCGTAGAGCGATCGCACCATAAGCCCAGGCAAACACCAAGACGAAAGGGACATCGCGTAACATCACGGCAATGCTGCCCGCCACCAGACCACCCACCACCAGCATGATTGCCGTCCATGTTGCGTCGCTAAGGCCCCAACCACCCCAACCCGCTACGTAAAGAGCGCTCGCTACGTTCACGATAGTCGCCACTGATATCCAGGCCGTGTATACGCTAAAGGGAATCTGTACCAGCCAGCGCTGCTGCCAGGAAGATCGTTGCTCGCTGATCCCAAGGTTGCAGTAGATACTTAGCAAAGACAGCAAAATCACCAGCATCGGAACAATCGAGGGGGAGAAAAGCTTTAGAGTAAAACAGAAAATCCAAATAATTTGGGCAACACAGGCCACAATTAGCAATTTATTGGTGCGCCAGAAGTTGGGGTCACGCTGTTGGGCTGGCTGCAACTGGTGGATACCGTAGGCAATGAGTCCGACATAGATCAACCCCCAGATGATAAAGGCGTAATTAGCCGGAGTAATTAACACGCCAGAGAGCAGGGTATTGGCGATTTCTCCGACGTTCTGGCCACCGGGGGGAAAGAGATTTGAAAGGGTGTTAACCAGTAAGGTAGCAATGATAGCGACGAGCGTTGCGATCGCGAGGCTGGGCTTGGAACCAGAATTAGACATAATCTCGACCAAATTTGCTGCCTTTCAATCCTAAATCACTGCCGAACAGGCACCTATGCCTCTTCTCCTGCTGAGAAACACGGCATCCTACTTCTGGAACGACAACAGGGGGGATCAAGTCTCGGCTTCTTCGGCTTGATAGGCAAATAGGGTAAAGTGGAGAGCGATCGCCCCTCTTCCCCCTCAAATCGTAATCACCTGATTCATCTGGAACTTACGCTTACGTGTATCAAAAATTATGTAAGAGTCAAACAGCAGTTCTCATTCTGAAATCCAGCCCGGAAATATCCTACCGAAGGTGGCTTATTTCCGGACTTCAGAACCGAGAGTTCGTATCCGAAGGGCATGAACTCTCAGTTCTGAAGCCGATACTGAGAAGTGCTGAGAGCCAAAAGAATTTGAGACTCGGCGCTAATCTCCATGATAAATTCTATTGCTTTATGACAATACTCTGGACAGTTTTTCTGAAACCCTTGATTTTGCGTGCGCTTCGCGCACGCAAAATTAAGGGTTTCAGAAAAACTGTCCGAACTAATGTTATGGGAAACCTGTGGGTAAGAGAGTAGTAGTAGCTTCAAAAGCCCTTACCCCACGTTCTTAGCCAGCTACAAGATACCCTATGCTAAGCAACACAACAATTCCGCCAGCACTTCGTAGAAAAATTGATAACGAACTTGAAGCGAGGGAGTTTATCAAATGGGTGGATCAACCGATTCCCCGCTTTTTCACCGCAAGTTCTATAGGAGCCGTTTTGTTTGGAATTCCCTGGACCAGCTTTGCCCTTTTTTGGACATGGGGAGCTGCTGGGTTTGAATTTCCCGATTTCCGGGAGGGGGTACAACCTCAATACTTCTTTGCACTTTTTGGTGTGCCATTCATTCTAATTGGGCTTGCCATGTTGTCCAGTCCCTTCTGGACATGACAAGCTTCCAGGGAAACCGTTTATTTGGTAACCGATCAACGAGCTATTTCTATCTCTGGTATCCGGAACACCACTATCAAAAGCTATCTACCGCACCAACTCCAGGAAATCTATCGCCGGGAAAAGGCTAACAACATCGGGGACGTGATTTTCTGGGTTCGCCAACGGAAAGACAGTGATGGCGATCCCAGAACCGAGGAAGTCGGTTTTCAAGACATCCGCAACCCCCGGGAAGTGGAAACGTTATTGAAGCAGTTAAGCCTTAATCATCATTAAGAGGTTATGTCACGTCTTTTGCTAATTGGGCTCATACGCAGATTGGGTGAAGCAGGGACGATCGCCGGGGTGCATCCCAGTCTTGCAAGCCTCAGTTTGAGAATTTCCCATTGAGATAGGCACAACGATGCAGCAGAACTTGAGGGACGTTTCCTGCTTCCCACTGTGCCCCACACAATTTGATACGTGCTCCAATCTGCTTGACGGTTGATTCGACCGCTCCTGAACCAATCGATACTCCTTCAGCCTGCAAGTAACTGTAATTGACAATCCGATGACGATGCTTGTGGAGATAGGCCACGAAGTTGTCTACTTGGTTATCCTTCCAGTCCTCCATCTGCTCTATCGCTCCATCCACATCTCCTTTCCACAACAATGCTTCCACTGAAACTAATTCTTGCAGCGGCACTTCAACTTTATACAAGTTCTCAACCAAGTGAAACCAGTCCAAAATCTCTCGTCGTTGGTCGCAAGTAGCAATACCTTCAAACAAATTCCAAATGCCATCATGACCGTCTCCCAAACAGGTCACAGGCGTACTCAATGGTTGCTAATTGACCCACTCAACCAATTGTTCATTCTCGTGGAAAAAAGCTTCACAGACCTGTCCATACAAATTCACCCCTTTGTAGTCTTGCCATCGACAAATCTCTCCTTTCGGCGTCCGAACTCGAACTTTACCCCCATCGATACTGATTTCCTCAACCTCTACATCAACAATCGCCAACTCGAAGGATTGGCGCTGAACTAAGCGCTGTTGCGTCCCTCTCGATACCGCCATTCCCGTCAGGACAACAATATCTTGAGCGCAGTGTTCATAGGAGACGTTGGCGCTAAGCAGTAAGCAGCATTTTTCCAGGTATGGACTTAGTTGGGTTCGAGCTTTGAGTTGGAGGACTTTGGCTTGCTTTTCACTGACTCGGATTTCTCCAAGGATGCTTTTGAGTTGCCGTTCCCGTCCACTGCTTGTTCCGCTTGCTGTTGCGATAAAAAATGACCGATTTCTGGGCTCACATGCTCCAGAATGTGACCTCGAACAACCTGTTCGATCCCTTCGAGGGTCATCAACTGTTCGGGGGCAGTTTCGTCGTAGAGCAACGCGGCAATAGCACGAGCATGAGCTTGGATTTGTTGTTGTTTATCGGTGTCCATGTTTCGCCTCTCCTGATAGCGAATCGACTAACCCCCAGCATAGTAGAACTGTTCTCGAACTAAGATGCGTAGAACTGTTCTCGAACTAAGATGCTAAGTATCTTTACTCATTGCATAACTGGGATGTACCCTGGTATTTACCCCCTTATTCTCCTGATTTGAGCAAGATTAAGCGCTGGTGGTTTGTGCTTAAAAATTGGATGCGACAACGGTGGGATGAGTTTGAGAACTTTCGAGATTGTGTAGATGCTGCGTTCAAGCACTGTCCTAACGTATGTTCGTAGAGCTATACAGTACCTCATTGACCATTTCTCGTTTAGTCCAGTTGAAGGGGCAAGTTTGTTTCTTCTTGGGTAGTATTTCAAGCAACAGAGGCTCAAAGATTTCCCATTCTGCATCAGTGAGGTCGCTGGAATAAGGCATGGTATCTCAATTAGGTAAGTTGGAGCACCTAATTCCTATTCTAAAAGATGTCAAACGGGTTCTATAAACTTCAGTTACTGCGTTGAACAGATTGCTTCTTGCACACCCGCAGGACGCATCCAGTTGCAGGCTTGCTGAATCAACTCGTCTAGGCTACGGATGTGCCATTGCTGGGGGGTGTTGTCTTTAGAAACTACCACAATACTTTTACCATCAGTGCTGAGTACCATTGCAGAGCCTTCGTATTCCGCAATCTGATTGCCGTTTGCATTCCATACTCGAACACGTCGATCGCTTCCCAGTGTTGCAATGCGTTGACCATCTGCGCTGGTCTGGATTGTATTGTTTTCGGTGGGCGATAACTTTAACCAATTCTGCCGTCCACGCAAGGTTGTGATCAACCCGTTGAGGTTCCACACATATGCCTGATCCCCCTGTGGAGAAATAAATTGATCTGCTTCAGAATTGACGAATGCGTAACCTCCAGGAGTAGAGAACAAGAATGTCTCCCGCATCCACGCAGCAGGACGCTTCTCAGAAACCCGATTGCCCTGTAAATTCCACTGCTGCACAGGTGACATATTGACATTCCCGTCTGCAAAGACGACCAACCTTTGACTATCGGCTGTGAAACGGATCTGGTTAACCCAGGCAGAACTGACCAAAAAGGATGTCACCGCCTTTCCTTGCATAGTCCAAAGACGAACTGTCTGCACTCCTTCCATCGTGGCAAAGTATTGACCATCGGGGCTGAAGGCAGTTGTGTGTATTGCGTCTTTATTGGCAGGAGTCTCTACGACTTTTTCCCCAGCGATTGTCCAGATTTGAACAACGTTCATATCTTTCAAGGTTGCGACGTAGCGTCCATCAGAACTGATGGGATAGTTCCACTTTCTACTCATGTTTTCGTCGTTATAGCCCCATGTACCGGGCAGTTTGGCAACGACTTGTCCCTGTCGGTTCCAGACCGTTACTACTTTGTTTTGGCGACTATGCGTTAGTAGGTACTCTCCGGTTGGGCTGAATTTGATTTCATCGATGTCATCTCGATTAGAGAAGGGAAGCGAAAACTGCGCTTTTGTTTGAGTATTCCAGATGGTCACCGTTCTGTTTCCCAGTAGGGCCGCTAATAACTGACCATCTTTACTCATCTGAAATTTGCGAATTAGATGAGAAGCTTTGGGATAGAAGATTCTGGGAGTTTGTAAGTGCAGCAAAATGGACTGAGCCGTGCTTTCATTGGGTCTTTGGGTCAAGGCAAGGGCATTACTGTCAGGTGTAAACTCTAACTGGTGGTCAGATCCGCCAGCCGAAAACGTAGCGAGTCTTGCTCCTTGCAGGTTCCAAAGACGAGTGTTAACAATGAGAGGACGGTTTGCATCAAAACCAATCGTTGCAATACTTTGTCCATTCGGGCTAATGGCAATCGCCTGACCTCCACCAGAGTAGGCTTGAAATTGGCGAATCAGCCTCCCTTGCAGGTTATGTAACTGAACGCTTCCACGATTGCTGATAATTGCAATTAACTGATCATCAGGACTCATTTGAACATCCACTCGCGTTTCTAGTAACGAATTGGAATTACCGTTGGGTTGTCCTTGTGGCTGCACTGGAATCGTTGCGATCGTATTGCCTTTCAAATCACAGACGGTAACTTGATCAGAAATTACAAAGACAAAGCGGCTACTGGGGCTAAAACCAGCTCGTGCGTCAGATCCTGGGTGACGACAAGCGCCAGTTACCTGACCTTGTGAATCCCGAATGACTACCTGCCCCTCTTCTGGTGTGTACCAATACTGACCGTTAGGGCTAAACCCATTCCAAATCGACACCTGAGGGAAGGCCGCCATCAGCCTCCCTTGATCTGTCCAGAGCTTCGTAATGCGATCGCTTCCTGAAACACTAACGCCACCGTTCTCCGTTCGGGCAACATCAGCCCTTCGTGGTTCAGAGGTGAGAATCAAGTGACCATTTGCATTTAACTGAACATTTAACAAAGGCAACTGCAAACCCGAAAGGGTGACGATCTTTTGTCCTTCCGTCGTCCATAGAGTTGCTTTGTCGTTTTCTGCACTGCTCAACTCATCTTGAACGGTGAGAAAACGCTGACCATCATCGCTAAGCACAACTTTTGATATTCTTTCTCGCTGCCGCAGTTGATTCAGCAACCTTCCCTGAAGATTGAGAACTTGAAAGTCAGTGCGATCGGGAAACGTCCAGGATGTGAAAGATAGAATGCGTCCACCATCGGGAGCAGCAGGGCGAACGACAGAATTACCAGCGGAGCCAAGGGGCTGTTCTTGAATGCGATCGAGTATCGATTGCAGTGCCACAATCGGCGCACTGGTGAAATATTGTTTTGTATCACCCGCCGCTTGCTGTAGATTGTAAACTGCTCCTATAGCAGAGCGAAGGGATTCACCTTGCTGATTGGGGAAGTTTTCTAGAGCATTTGCACTCAGCTGTTCTGCTTGCCTGACTAAGAGAACACGGTTAAAGGCTCGATTTGACCAAAAGGCAATCCCTCCAGCAATCAGTAGCGCAGCGGTTAAAATTCCCGTACCCAATCGCAACCGTCGTCGAGCAATCCGGTTTGCGTTTGAGAGAATTTCGTTTGCTCGTTTTGTTTCCTGGTTTTCAAACTGCTGGCTGAGACGCAAAAATTCGCTATCTTGCTGGCTTAAAGTTTTATCATTTGCCCAGGTAAGCGCTTCTTCTAAACTTTGCCCCCGCAAGAGACGAGACTGATCTTTTTTGTCAGAGCTAAGCCACGCGTTTAAGGCAGTAGAGTAAGGGCGGAGATTGTTCATCGTCATTTCTACCCAATCAAGGTTAAAGACTGCTGCATAGATAGGGTTTCGTACCGTCAAACCGTTTTCCTGTTTGACCACTAATCCAGATAGGCGTAGTTCCAATTGTTCTGAACTGCTATCCGAAACAACAGATTGTCGTTGCAGAATTTGTTGATAAATACCCAACAGTCGGCTCGTTTGAGTTTCATTGCGAAGGAGGCGATCGCGAATGGTTCGTAAATGCTCCGGCTCATCTTGCGTTTCCCAGCTTTGAAGTAGGTGAGTGTGGATGAGATGGGCGATTTTAGCTTTTTGGTCTTGGGTTGTAGATAGATCTGAACGCCAGTATTCTAGAATCAGGCGACAAACTTTTTGCGTGAGGAAGGGTTGCCCACCCGTCCAGTAGAGAATCTCTTGGAGTGCAGTGTCGGGGTCGGGAACGGTAGCACTGAGTCCCACTTCAAGAACTTGTGCTTCTGAGTATCGAAAGCCATTGAGGGCGATCGCTCTGCCAATATTAAAGGGAGTCCGAGTTCTGTCTTGAATTAAATCAGAGGGTGTTGCAACACCGAGTAGACAAAAAGTGAGACGGCGCTTCGTCTCGTCTGCCTGTTCATTCGCATAGGAACGAATTAAGGCAAAAAAGTCATTAATTTCAAAGTCGAGGCTGAGAATGCTATCAATTTCATCAACAAAAATAACAACAGATTGGTTCTCAAAATGAGCGATTAAAACGTCATCAATAAAAGTACTGAGAAGATGAATATGAGATAAGCTGGAGCGATCGCTTAACCAATTTTTTAAGCTAATTTTGCCAACTAAATTTGCACTTCGCCACAATTCTGAGACAACTTGCTCATACCATTGTTGGGGCGTAATATGCTCACTGCCCACCCGTGTCATGTCGATCGCAATACAGCAAATCCCCTCTATCCGTAATCGATGCGTGACGCGCACCCGCAAGCTAGATTTTCCCATTTGCCGACAATTAAACACGTAGCAAAATTGCCCAGCCTTCAATGCGGCGTAAAGCTCCTGGTCTGCCTGCCGTTCTACATAGCTGGGGGCATCAACTCTGAGGCTTCCTCCTACCTGGTACTCATACTGCATAGAGCTATGAATGAGATAATAATCTGTACGGTTTCACTGTAGGTGAGGTTCTATAAAATTGGATGATTTGTGCAAAAGAATGCACAGTCGTTATGGTTGAACTACGATCGCACTGCCGGATGACGCAAAAAGTATTGTCGGTACAGATCACAGGTCACTGTTGCGCGATCGCCCGTCAGCTTCACTAGACCTACACTTTCTAGCTGGTAAGCCATTTGCGGATTCAAAACCATTCCTGAATCTGCCTGAATCACCTGCTCAAAAGATTGCTGTAATTCTGGGTGTTCCTGTAGCAGTTGCCATAACCGCCGCAAATGATCTCGATAAATTCCGGCTTGAGTAGGGGCAGTTTGCAGCAGTGATTGAAGTGCCCAACTACCCTGCTGGAGATGATAAAACGCCAGTTGTAGGAGATAAGGATGCCCCCCAACTAAATTCATCAAATTCTGTTCATCTGCTATTGACCAGCGCAAACCGTAACGCATTGATAGAAGACGAACTTGCGAAGCAGGGAATTCTGTTAAGCGGATGGGTAAGCCCACATTAAAGGGAGATTGATTCAATTGCAGGGGAATATAAACCTCGGTCGAGTGGGCAATCACAAGCCGCAATCGCTGCCACACTTCCAGGTTATTAGCCTCTTCGTGCCAGCTTCGTAGCAAAGTAAAAAATCCCTGAGCGATCGCTTCATATTCAAATAACCAATCCACATCATCCAGCCCTAAAACTATCCCCTGCGGAAAAGCTTCCAGAATGACTGATTGTATAAATACTGTGCAACTGCTGAGGCTGCCAAATCGTTCTGCATCCCAATATTCATCAAGATTGGCAACCAAATTTAAACGATGACTCATATTAGAGCAGAACCATTGCAAAAAGCTGTCAAGCGTTTCTAGAACAGCGAGTTCCGCTTGCCGCAGATTGATGCGAACAACGGCAATGTCGGCTGATTGTGCTGCTGCCAGGATGCGATTCAACAGGGATGTTTTGCCCATTCGTTGAGGGGCACGAATCCGAATCAGTGCCCCCGGTTTGATGATTTCTCGCAGCGATCGCTCCTCCTCCGGGTTTCGCTCAACGTAGAAAACCGAATTCAGAGATAATGGACTTCCTGGAAACTCTAGATTCTTTAAAGGCCCACCCTGCATCGCTTCTGGACTGACTAATTCTGGTTGGAAACGAGCAAATAAGCCAATCAAATTTTCTCGGTAGGAATAGTGCTGCCCATCCTCATTATTCAGCTTGAAGGCTTTGCCAATGTTAGCTAGATGTCGACGAATGGTAGAAGATTCCAGATATAAGGCATCGGCGATCGCTTCATCGGTGTCACCGCGCAAAAATCGCTGCAATACCTTTCGCTGTTTGGGTGTTAGATCCTCCAGAATGACTTTGAACTCAGCTTCTTTCATACGTCATCACGGTTGTACCGCAGAAATTATGGAGTAATAGATGAGCTATAACTATAGCAATCCTAGATGAGTTGATGACATCAAACCAAACATAGCAACCATAGGAGAAGTTGGTCAAAATTGCGATACCAGCGAGAGAAACGATGATACCTAAATCGCGCATTACCTATTTAGGCTCTCAAGTTGCCGGGTTAATAGGTAGGAATCTGTCCGAAAGGCTGAAGGGATCGATGGGCGCTTTCCTTCATCCCACTGAAAGAAACAAGGCGAACGTCATAAGGCTGGCCCACTTCTTCAAACGCCCAGCGCACGGTCATATCACGCGCCAGCCCCTGGCCGCGATCGGGCGACTGTTCAAAAGCGGTGATGATGGGAAGCATTGGAAAACTCCGGGTAATTGCAGGCTTGCCTTCAAGTTTCATAGTAGCGTGATGCCTAACGTTCTTAGTCAGCGGTTGCCGATACCCTTTCAACACGACCAATACCTTATGCAATCCGCTGCACTAAGGTTGTGTACGTCCGTGCCGAGCGTACACACTGCGTTGGAACGGCGGAGAAGGGGCGATCGGTTATGATACGGAAGTTGGCTGCCGCTGCTCAACTACGACGTGTGCGATTCGTTCATCCTAAGTGAATAGCAATATTCAGGGACGGATGGCGAGGATAAAACCTCGACAACTGGATAATCGTGAGGGTGTGAGTCCCTCTCT
>NZ_JAMPLB010000026.1:0-101356 GCF_039962325.1 Leptolyngbya sp. PL-A3 | reverse complement strand
GGCTTGCTCTTGTTCAGGTTGCATGGCTTTGTCTGCGAAGTAGATAGCTCTGATTTTCGCTGATACAACCTAACTTTTCCAGCACTTCAGTTCCTCTTAGGCATTTCTACTCATCGCAAAGGTGACATGCTCCCATCGCCCTGTACCTCAATTTCTCCGCCGTGAGATTTCACATCAATCACGAAACCTTTCCCCTTGGGAGAAAGGCCAATAATATCAGCATCGCCTAATCCTTTACCTAGCATCAAGCCATATTCAAATTGCCAGCCTTCCTGAGCTAATGGGAGAAGGGTTTGGGCGATCGCTTCTTCTCCCTCGGCTCCCTGTTCAGCATGTTGAGCCCGTTTCCATAAAAATAGCCCCTGGGATACGAAGCCAGTAGCAACCAGGAAACCTACTATATAGAACAAATAGGAAAAATCAGGTTGTTGAACCGTGGTCGCCGTTGAAGTGGAGGTAATCGTTAAAAGCTGGGTTGTTAGCCCTTTGAGGGCATTGCTTAAATAAATCGAGCCAACCAAGGAAAAAATAGCAGCAGAAAAAGCAATCACAGCCTTGAGCTTACGTTTAGCAGCGAGCTTGCGAATGTTTTCTCCAGCCTTCCGATGAGATTTCGCCATAGCGTTGGTTTCAGTCTGCCTATGCGCCTGGTCACAGGCTATACCTCTAGCATTCCGAAAAACCATTGACGCTTTAACAGGGAGTGTTATTCATTCAGCAATAACTACACCCGTAGCCATCCGTTGCTAAATAGAGCTATAAAACGGGCCGTGAAACTGCAGTTTCACGGCCCGTTTTATCCCATTAATGACTTCTCTTAGACCGCTTTTGGGTGGGTGGATACAACCAGGTATTTAATAGTTTGGTTAGCCATGGCATAACTGGATACGTTAATAAGGTAGAGACAAATATTACTGAAATGAGCAGCCCCAGGAGTGGATGTAAACCGTTCAACCATGGGCCGAGCACTGCGTTGGCTAGCAGAATTAAGGGATAGACCGCTAGAACACCAACAATAACTTGTTTGTAAAAGGGAGGCTGCGATCGCTGTTGCGTCGGTTGCGGTAATGTAAACCACAGCTCCAAGCCGTTGGGAAGTTCTTGTTGCGATCGCACGGAAATAAATTTATGGGCCTCTGCCATCCAGGCTTGGTAGGTAGATGACGTCAGCCACTGGCGCAGATGTTGGTAATGATCAAATTTGACAATGACAACATACTCTGGGTAATCGTGGTCACGAGGCCGAATTACGTCAACCCCTAGAAACCCCTCAGCTTGTTGAACCGCCTGATTAATTCCTTTTGCCCAGACTTCATATTCCTGAAGGCGATCGGGTTCAACGACCTCTGAAATCACCAGCGTAATTGCATCAGTGCGTTGTTGAATCTCTTTCATGCTAAAACCATCCCAAGCGATCGCCCCGTTTAGGAATTATAGGCAAGGAAACTCGAAACCCAGATTCGGAATTTTTTAACTAACTTTATTAGAGGTTCCACGCCCGATTCGCCCTACACAATCTCAGCCGTATTGTTATAAGACAGGTTCTAAGTAACCTCAGTTCGGGTTAAGGGCCTTTTCGAGTGCCGCGCTTCGCGCGGCACTCGAAAAGGCCCATTATTGCGTGCGCGTCGCGCACGCAATAATGGGCGGTTCGGCTTATCCCGAGCTGACGTTAAGTACGTAGTTCGATGTATCTGGTTAATGGATTGCGATCGCCATTTCATTTGTACAAATAAAGAGCAGGTAAGGTCAGACCTCACCTGCTCTTTAACTCTTTCGTGCGCTATGCCGACGAAAAAGTAGTTTTTTAGATGGATACTCAGGAACCTTCCCGCAGTTTGTCAAGAACGGAACGATCCTCCAGGGTGGAGGTGTCACCCGAGATCTCCTGACCGGCCGCTAGATTGCGCAGGAGACGACGCATGATCTTGCCCGACCGAGTCTTAGGTAAGGCATCGCTAAAACGGATATCACCAGGGCGAGCCAGCGCCCCGATTTCCTGAACAACGTGTTTCTTTAGCTCCTTGCTGAGGTCTTCGCTGGGTTCATAGCCACCTTCGAGCATCACGAAGGCAACAATGTCTTCCCCCTTAATCTCATCAGGCTTACCGACTACAGCGGCCTCTGCAACTGCAGGGTGCGACACCAGAGCCGACTCAATTTCCATCGTGCCCAGACGGTGACCCGACACGCTGATAACGTCATCGACCCGGCCCATCACCCAGTAGTAACCATCGTTATCACGGCGGGCACCATCCCCCGCGAAGTAGAGGTATTGTCCATCACGGGGCGCGATGTGCTCCCAGTAGGTGCGGCGGAAGCGATCGGGGTCGCCGTAAACCGTTCGCATCATACCGGGCCAGGGATGCCGCATAACCAGATAACCACCTTCGTTATCAGGGACGGGGTTACCATCCAGGTCCACGACATCGGCCAGAACGCCGGGGAAGGGCAGGGTGGCAGAGCCGGGTTTGGCAGGAATCGCCCCCGGTAGCGGCGTGATCATAATTCCGCCCGTCTCTGTTTGCCACCAGGTATCCACAATGGGGCAACGCTCCTGGCCGATAACCCGGTAGTACCACATCCAGGCTTCCGGGTTGATGGGCTCGCCCACTGTACCCAGCAAGCGCAAGGAGGAGAGGTTACGAGCTTTGGGCAGCTGCTCGCCCATCTTGATAAAGGCACGGATGGCGGTGGGAGCGGTATAGAAAATAGTGACGCCATATTTTTCAATTACATCCCAGAAGCAACCGGGGTTAGAAGGGCGAGGCGCGCCTTCATACATGACGGTGGTGGCACCATTGGAAAGGGGCCCGTAGACAATGTAGCTGTGGCCCGTAATCCAACCCACATCAGCAGTACACCAATACACATCGGTGTCTTGCAGGTCAAAGATCCACTTGGTGGTGATGTGGGTGTAAAGATTGTAGCCAGCGGTCGTATGGACAACTCCTTTAGGTTTGCCCGTGCTGCCAGAGGTGTAAAGAATGAACAGCATATCTTCGCTGTTCATGGGTTCGGCGGGACAATCCGCAGAAACAGTTTTGCGGAGATCGTGCCACCAGTGATCTCGGCCCGGCTCCATGTGAATTTGCTGCTTGGTACGCTCGACCACCAGCACGTTGTCTACGGTGGTGACCCCTTCGCTCAGGGCTTTATCCACCTGATCTTTGAGGGGCACGATAGAATCTTTGCGCCAGCCGCCATCGGCTGTAATCACCAATTTGGCTTTACCGTCGGCGAGGCGATCGCGCAATGCCTCTGCACTAAAGCCACCGAACACCACCGTATGAGCAGCTCCAATGCGAGCACAGGCCAGCATGGCGATCGCGGCCTCAGGAATCATCGGCATGTAGATCCCGACGACATCTCCTTTCTGAATACCCAGGCCTTTTAGCGCATTGGCAAACTGACAGACTTCCCGGTGCAGCTGGCCATAGGTAAGAGTGCGCGAATCACCCGGTTCTCCTTCCCAGATGAGAGCGGCTTTGTTTTTGCGCCAGGTGCTGACATGGCGATCAAGGCAGTTGTAGGAGATGTTGGTTTTGCCGCCGTCGAACCATTTCACGAAAGGAGGCTGCCAGTCGAGGGCGGTATGCCATTTTTCAAACCAGTGCAGTTCTTTTTGGGCTAGCTCTTCCCAAAACTTGACGGGGTCAGCTTTGGCTCGTTCGTAAATCTGCTCGTAGTCTTCCAGGCTTTTGATATAGGCTTGCTGGGCGAACGCAGCAGGAGGTGCAAAAGAGCGATTTTCTTGAAGGATAGATTCAATGGTGGGTTGCGACATAGCCAAAATGTGGTGATGGAATCAAGCCCGAATGGCAGATTACTTATCATTCAAAACCATACGGTTTTTTGGGATGTTGTGGGCTAGACGTAAAGGTTCCTTAATAGGTATTGGAAAGCAGAATGCGCTCCCGGCAATACATTCCGGAAACGTCATATAAACGTTTCCCACCCAAAAACTATACTAAAAACCCATGACAATAGAGGGTCTGATACAGCATGCTAGACGATTTATAAGAGTCCTTATTTTCATAGGGGGAGAGGCCGTGCTATGCACGGCCTCTCCCCCTATGAAACGAGTACAACGATGGGTTTTACGAATATGAATTACCCCTGATAAGCCATCTGCCAAAAATCTTTCTCCAGTCGAGAAACTTCCAAAAAAACAGTTTCAGCACGGGGATAGAGGGAGGGATCCGCACTGGCTAATGCTTCGTCTGCCTGTCGGCCCAGTTCGGTGACATAAGCACTGAAGCCTGCATTGCCCCAGCGATCGCCAAACTCGGTATAGGGCTCAGGCATAGGACTGTGCCCTTGCCAGGCCTGGTTGTAAGCGGCTTCGATGGCCCAGAAACCGACCGCTTGCAGGGCATAGGGTTGGGAACCCAAGTCATGCATGTACTGGCAGTATTCTGCACAGATCGCCTGTGGGGAGGCCGAGAGGTCAAGCTGGCGCTTGGTGGCATTGTCCTGGAACCAAACGATCTCAGTTTTCAATGCCCCCAGCCCTCCCAAAATCACATCAAAATGCACGGGAGGAGCGGCACTGAGGAGACGCGCTGCCATGCGGGTGCATTCCAGCACAAAGATATAGTCTTGCACCAACCAGGTGTTGAATTGAGCGGGCTGAATGGTGCCCTGTTGGCAATCTTGAAGGAAGGGATGCACCGTGGCATCGTGCCAGAGTTGCGGATGTTTATCAAGAAGACTTTGACAGGTGAGTCTCATACAAAGTTCAGTGGGGTGATATGGAGCGTGAAGTGCCTCACACCACCGTACTAATCAACGTCACATTGCGCTATACCTAGGCCACCCACCTGAATGAATAACCCCCATGTGTTCTCATGCCAAGTGCATATTCCTAGCTGGAAGCACTGGTGTAAAACCGTAGAGCAAAGCGCCAGAAAAGCCGGGAGGCAATGAAGAGGGCGATCGCTAACCCCCCTGCTGCAAAAATCCACCCGCCGCTACCGCGACCTAAGATGGCCTCCGCCGGAACGGTCGTTAGGAAGGCGACTGGGATCACGAAGGTAAAAAAGAAACGGTAAGCCACGGGGTAAGCCACCATCGGGTAACGCCCCGCCTCCAGCAATCCCCGCAGTACTTCCGTTACGTTATAGATTTTGACAAACCAGATGCTTGTAGCTCCTAAGATAAACCACAGGCTATAGAGGCTAAACAGCCCAAAAGCCAGAGGAAGCAGGCCCCACAAATAACCCTGAAGCGGAAGATACAAGCGGTTTCCCGCATAACCCAGAATTATCAGGCCAAACAGAATGTCGGGCATTCCCCACGGAGATACCGTTCGTAGAGAGAGCCAGAATTGAGAATCAATCGGCTTGAGCAGGACGAAGTCCAGAGTGCCGCTCTGCACTTGTTCCACAATCTTGCTGAGGTTAGGACTTAGTAGGGTTCCAGCAAATCCCTGCAAGATTGTGAATATGCCCAGAATAATCAGAGCTTCGTCCCAACTCCATCCCTCAAAGGTGTAATTGTTTCGGTAGAACAAGAAGAGCCCGAATAGGCTACCCGAGAGACTGCCCAAGCTACTGAGGCTGGCGATCGCAAAGTTAGCTCGATATTCCAGTTCGGCAGCGATCGCTGTTTCCCAGAAGCGCTTTAGCAGAGAGACGTAGCGTTGCATGGGAAGCCTCGAGATGAAGTGTAAAGATTTCGCCACATAACCGCATTTTTCTAGGTCAATATATCCGTATTTACCGTATTGCAGCTAGAAGCATCAACCCGTGCTCTAGTTGTAATCCGTAATAAAACAATGGTAGAACGTAAAAAATCTATTCCTTCAGATAGGGCGAAATCGTGTTCATGAAGGCTTTACTGAAAGAATTATGCTGTTGCATTCAGATCTCTCCCCTTCGGTCCATGATTTCCTCAGGAAACTTTGACTTATTCCAGGAACCTGGAGTGTTGATTGGGAGTCTGCTATCTCGAAATTAGGGGCATTAAGGAAGTTCGCTCTTATGGCAGATGTCTGAATGAAATGTTCGTCTTGATCACGCTATTTATCAAGGCAAATTAATTGTTTGAATAGGGTTTTTGAAGGAATTCAGGAAATTTATGGAAAACCTGAAACCTTTACAGGAAAAAGATTCTGAATTTTGCACCTCTGAAGTTTATGTTGACTTCATACGAACTTTAAGAGCTTTATTCAAGCTTCATTGGAAGATCCGTAAAATCCGAATATCTTGAGGATGTTCTCCGGGTATTCCGGGTTCTAGTAGGGTTCGGTTCGGATACAAACCATTTGTAGACGCATGTCAGTCTGAGGCATTGTTATGGAAGCGAAGCAATACTATCCCGACGAACTGGACTTACAGAAGTTCTGGTCACTTATCCGGCGGCGGTGGCTGCCTGCAACGGCCGTCTTTGGCTTGGTGGTTGCCCTGTCAGCGTTTGCGGCAACCCGCAAAGATCCGGAGTACGAAGCAGTCGGACGATTGCTGCTTAAAGTGGACCGTCAGACCGCGTTAGTTGGTCTCTTGCAAGCAGAAGATAACCGCAACCAATCGGTCGACCGGGAAAGTAGCGTTCTGACAACCCAGGCCGAAGTATTGCGTTCTGCCCCCGTGGCCCAGAAGGTGATCGATGAGTTGCAACTGAAAGATGACGAGGGCCAGCCTTTACAGCCCGGCGCATTGCTCAGTTCACTCACCGCGAAGCCTATCGGCGGTACTGACATTCTACAAATCACGTATAAGTCTGATGATCCGGAAGAGGCAGCGGCGATCGTCAATGCCGTTGCAACAGCCTACTCCCAACAAAGCATTGATATTAAGCGGCAAGATGCAGCGGAAGCCCGTAAGTTTATCGCTGAGCAACTGCCTAAGACAGAAGCAGCCGTAAGAGAAGCTGAAGCAACTCTACGGGAGTTTAAAGAAAGCAATGGCGTCGTTGCCCTGGAGCAAGAGGCGACCTCAGCCGTTGACGTAATCTCGAACTTGCAGCAACAGCTCACCACGGCTCAGGCTCAGTTGACGGATGCATCTGCTCGGGCATCGATTTTACAGGGACAGTTGGGCCTCACTCCAGAACAAGCTTTGGTGGTTGCATCGGTTAGCCAGGCCCCTGGTATTCAGGAAGTTTTTACCCAGCTACAAACGGCCCAGAGCAACCTGGAGGTGCAGCGCACACGGTACCGGGATAACCACCCGGCGATCGCCAGTGCCCAGCGCGAGGTAGACGCTCTGACCAGCGAGCTCAACCGCCGGGTCGGTGAAGTGGCGGGTAGCACCCAGGGCATCTCGCAGGGTGATCTGCAAGCGGGCAGCGTTGAACAGGATCTCATTGCCAATCTGATCCAGGCCGAAGCACAACGAGCCGGGTTAGAAAATCAGGTGCGTACCCTGAGCAGCGCACAGCAAAGCTACCGGGAACGGATGGGTGTCTTGCCTCGTCTGGAGCAGACCCAGCGGGAGTTGGAGCGACGGCTTCAGGCCGCACAGGCGACCTATGAAACTCTGCTGACTCGTCTTCAAGAAATTCAAGTTTCAGAAAACCAGAACACTGGAAACGCCCGTCTAATTTCTCCGGCAGAGCCGCCTGCTTCACCCAGTAGCCCTGGCAAAGGCGTCTATCTATTGCTTGGGGGTGTCGTGGGTCTCCTGGCAGGTCTGGCAACAGCCCTCATGCTCGATCTGGTCGATCGTTCGCTGAAAACGGTCAAAGAAGCTCGGGAGCTATTTGGCTACACCCTGCTAGGGATCATTCCCTCCTTTAGCCGAGATGGACGCTTGCGCTCCAACGGTGACATGGAGCGCTCCATTCCTCGTATCATCGCTCAAGATTGCCCGCATTCTCCTGTGGCAGAAGCCTATCAGATGCTTCAGGCGAATCTGAAATTCCTCAGCTCCGATCGCGAAATTAAGTCTCTGGTCATTACGAGTTCGGCTCCCCGGGAAGGGAAATCAGAGGTATCGGCAAACCTGGCGGTGGCGATCGCCCAGGTAGGGCACCGAGTCCTGCTGGTGGATGCCGATATGCGCCATCCCTCTCAACACCATGCCTGGGATTTAACGAACGGTATGGGTCTGAGCAACGCCCTGGTTGATCAACTCGACTTCCGTACGCTGGTGCAGCGAGTCATGCCCAATCTGGATGTACTGACTGCTGGGGTTATTCCACCAAACCCTGTAGCACTGCTTGACTCAAACCGGATGTCGGCCCTCATTCGAGAATTCTCGGACGAGTACGACTACGTGCTGTTTGACACACCACCCCTGTCAGGAACCGCTGATGCTTCAGTGCTCGGGAAGATGGTCGATGGCATGCTGCTGATGGTACGGCCTGGTGTGGTCAATTCTCGCAGCGCCAAAGCCACCAAGGACTTCCTGGAGCAATCGGGTCAAGACGTGCTGGGGATTGTGGTCAATGGCGTCGATGTGCGCAACGAGCCCGACAGCTACTTCTACTACTCCCGCGAGTATCAGGGCCAACGCAGTCTGCCTGCTTCGCTAGGCCAGTCTATTGAGCGGACTTTGACGGCAGCGCGCGATCGCTCCGGTGACTTCCGAGGTTAATGGGCAACCGAAACCCTGGATTCAGGGTTTCGGCCCGCTCTCCCAATAGCACTCACAACTCTTACGAAATAACCAGATTGGGCAACCGTTCCTTCGGGCGTGGTTCCCCAGTCTCCCTTACCCTTCAGAATTTATCGATACACGGTGGCTGAACATGGCACAAACAACCTGGCTCTGGCGGTTTTCGAGTTCGTTGCTGGCCCCATCGCTCGTGAGCTTGATGCTGGCAGTTCCAGCTCTAGCACAGACGGCACCGGAATCCCCAAGCATCACTCAGACCATACAAGGAACCCGCTCCGGTGGGCAGGTAGTGGCTCCCAATTACATTCTGGGGCCAGGTGATGAGATTGGGATTACCGTCTACGGCTACGACGAAATGACGGTCCAGAAAGTAGTTTTGTCAGATGGCACCATTCTGTTGCCGCTGCTCAACTCTGTTCAGGTAGCCGGAATGACGCCTGACCAGTTAGCGCTGCAACTGGAACGTGACCTGAACAACTATCTGGTAGAACCCGATGTTGCCGTCACCTTAGTAACGCTCCGTCCAGTAGAAGTAAACGTAACAGGGGAAGTGCAACGACCCGGTCCTGTGCGGCTGCGTGGTCTGATTAACACCCAGGGCGGGAACCAGGCAGAAGAAGTTACCCCCAGCCTTTCAACCGCACTGGTGCGGGCAGGCGGGATTACCCGATATGCCGACCTTCGTGGTATTGAGCTCCGCCGCTTTGACAATAGCGGTAGCTCTGAACCGACTGTCATTAACCTGTGGGATGCTATTTCGTCGGGCACACTCGCTCCCGATCTGATCCTGCAGGATGGAGATTCTATCTACGTGCCCCGACTTGCCAGTGGCGAGGTTGATCAGCGGCTCATTTCCCGGTCTAGCCTGGCTCCAGAAACGGTGCGGGTCCGGGTCGTGGGTGAGGTGGTTAACCCTGGTGAAGTGGCGGTTCCTCCAAACAGTTCAGTTTCCAGTGCAGTGGCGATCGCCGGAGGCCCCACAACCGATGCCGAGTTGGATGACGTCGTCTTCGTGCGGATGAACGAGCAGGGCCAGGTTGAACGCCATGATATGGATCTGAGAAATTTGATGGACGATTTCCAGGTACAGGAAGGAGATGTGGTCATCGTGCCGAAAGACGAGAACCTGAATTTCCTTGATGTCGCCCTTCGGGCCTTGACACCCTTCGGTCGGGCTGTGGACATCATTGATAGCATCTTCGGAAACTAAGGCTTGCTTGAGAAGTTTTTTCGTACCCTTTGTGTAAAAAAACCTCTCCAACGAGCTCTAAAGCGTGCCCTAGCAAGCAGAGAGCAAAAGACAGCCGGACTTGCGCATTTTTCAAAGCTCTCGCCCGTCTTGATACACCTCGACTTAGCGCCCGAATATACAGCCATAAACGCTGTATATTCGGGTTTTGTGCTGATTGGGAAGGGTAGATATGGCCCCTGAGGGTAATGATGAAGCCGAGCACCAGGAAGGAAAAGCCCGGTTTCGCATAGGAGGTGCCTTCTACCGTCACCCAAGCTACCGGGCCCGAGATCTGGGAGTGTTGGCGGCTGCAGTTTATCGCGCCGAAGTCGGACGGCTGAGGGTGTTGGACAGCATGGCAGCCTGTGGAGTGCGATCGCTCCGTTACGCCCTGGAAAGTGAGGCTGATTGGGTCTGGGCCAATGATGGCAATCCCGAGGTCGGCTCCATTCTCAGGAGAAACTTAGAGCAGGCGCTTCCTACAACGCGCTACCAAGTGACCGATCTGGATGCCAATCAAGTCTTTTTTGAATGCTATCGCCAGCGAGATTTTTACGATCTGGTAGATGTAGATGGCTTTGGCAGCGCTGCCCCTCATCTAAGTTCTGCTCTATGGGCGGTGGCGCTAGGAGGGCTACTTTATATTACGAGCACCGATGGACGAGCCATAGGAGGGCGATCGCCCCACTCCTCCCTCGCTGCCTACGGAGCCTATGCCCGCTCTCACCCCGCTGTGCATGAGCAGGGGTTGCGGTTGCTCATCGGTAGCGCCGCACAACTTGCCGCCTCCCGAGGGTTGGGTATCGTCCCCATTTTCTCCTGGTTTTGCGGTCAAACCTGGCGGGTAATGCTGCGACTGCAATCCCAAACAACCCTTTCAGAGACCACTTACGGCTTTCTTGGTTACTGCCATACCTGCGGCAATTACCAGACAATTTCCTGGCAGAAGTTAGGAAAGGCACGCTGTCCCAACGACAGCCACCCCTTTAGCCTCAGCGGGCCCATGTGGTTAGGGGCGCTGCATAGCGATCGTTACCTCACCGCCATGCAAACCCAGGCAGATACCTGGAACTGGACAACCACCCGCGAATTGCTCACAGTCATGCAGGATGAATCCGAGATGCCTCCCTACTTTTTTCCCCTGGGGGAAATCGGACGCCGGGGGAAATGTGATGTGGGAGAGCGATCGCACCTGATTCAAACCCTACAATCCTGGGGTTATCGCGCCTGCCGCACCCACCTCAACCCCCAAGCCATCAAAACAGACGCCCCCCTAGAAGTTTGCATCAAAGCAAACAACACCACCCAAACCTGATCAAAAACCCCACAGATGCGAAGCGGCCTAACACCACCCCTGCAAAACCTCCTTGTCTAACGTCAGTTCGGGATAAGCCGAACCGCCCATTATTGCGTGCGCGACGCGCACGCAATAATGGGCTTTTTCGAGTGCCGCGCGAAGCGCGGCACTCGAAAAAGCCCTTAACCCGAACTGAGGTTGTAGGGGGTCTGGGGGACGGGCTGTCCCTCCCCCAGTCGGGAGGTTTGGAGGGCGACGCGCCTCCAAGCAGGGTCCTTGCAACTTCTCCACTGAATAGTCAGGACATGAGAAGGGAGTGAGTGCTTCGCACTCACTCCCTTCTCATGTCCTGACTAAAATTCTCACGCTTTTATTGCATCCATGCCCCGCTCATACAAAGCCCGCGCATAATCCGTCCAGACACCCTGGCCCCAATAGCGGAAGCAACTCGTTTGCAACAAAAGGTTATAGAGCAGAGCTCTCTGATATTCGGGAGTTTGGGCAACGCCAGCATCCGCTGCTAACGGCTCGTCAAATCGTTGATGAAAAGCAGCACTGAGCTGATTCATAGGTTCCAAAACGTTTTCGTAACCACGCACCCAGCTCAAATTATCCGTCCACGATGCCCCATCCATATGAAAATGAGGATCGCTTTGCTGAAGGTCTTGAATAGTTCGGGCGATCGCCTCCGGACTCGCCTGCTCCGGTTCCACTCGCTGCCAGATCTTATGCTGCTGCACCGCCTGACAGACCGGATAATCCTCAGGCTTCGCCCCAGCCGCTTCAATTAACTCCAGATACTCTGTACCATTCATCGGCACCGTACCGTGAAGGCCGCCCCCCTGCTCGCGAATCTCATAGTGGATACGGAAAAAGTCGCGGGGAAACTCATTCATCATGACGCCGCCGTTTTCTCCATCCGCAATCTGGCTCACCAATGAGGGAACTTCCACAGATCCAACCGTCTGCCGCCCCCGGCCCTTCGCCTCAAAGTAGGGCTGCATCTGCGCCACCAGCTTAGTATCCGAGCCCTGAGTTTTAATGAGAGCCGTAATACTGATAACTTCCCCGTGAGAATTGCGGGCAACCAGGCGATTGGGAATGTACTTCTGGTCATGGGGCAAACCATGCCCCTCCAGCGTCTCAACCGAATGCTCCTGCACCAGAAGCCACTGATAGCCACATTCCTTCAGAGCTTTGATGTACTCGTAAAGCGTGTCGGGGTGGTTGGGAAGATGCATCTCTGGCGGAGAGAAACCACGAACTCGGGCTAAAGCCTCGTAACCGAAGAGTGCCGCGAAGTAATGCTGCCACGCCTGAATATGTAGCTTGAGATCGGGGATCGGGGTGGAAGGAACGACGGCATGGCTCCACATCGTGCCCAGCCACTCCACATAGGGCTGGTATTGGCGATCGCACGTAATCCGCCTCAATTTTCCCAAAATGTCGTCCCGGTTCATCTGCCGTAGCCCCCACAGCAGGTTACCCGAATAGTCCAGCATGATGCGTGGATTGCAGCCCTCATGCACCATCTGAGGAATAAAATCCCCCATGCGACCATAGCACTCGGCAAATACCCCCGCGTTGTGGTTATCCCCCTCGCCGGAATGCTCAAACATATACTGCAAATGACTGATCAGACTGCCCTCCCAACCCGCGGGGATCGTGGGTTGGTGCATGTGCAGAGCGCAGGCAAACCCAGCGGTGACGTTCTCCAATCGCTGATTCGTTATGGAGAGGAAGACGGGATCACAGGAATGGGTGACGGAGCGAATCCGCGCTTCCTCCCCGCAGATATTGGGCAGGCCGAATCGAGTGTCCTCAAGAGGGGGAAGCGTAGTGGCAATCATGGTAGCTCTGACATAAAGGGGCTGAAGAAGCGCCGCCCCCATTGAGGATGCTTGTTACGGCTATTTGTATGGGCAAACCCAGAAAATAAGCGTTTCAAATGCACCCGCAGGGAGAGTAGTTGAGGGGGCGATCGCAGGGGATCGGCAACACCGACCTCCTAGCTGTGACTGTACCTGCAAGATCCTCAGATTGGGGAAGAGCTTAAGAATTTTTCCCGTTCGTTCCTCTGGAATTTTTGATTTTGCGTATGCTTCGTGCATGCAAAATCAAAAAATGTAGGATTTATGTGTTGTGGGTGGGGTGCTTCGCACCCCACCCACAACACGCTAGTGCTGAAATGCTTATGGATGAGATTGGCTGTCAAGAAAGCAACAGCCTGACAAAATAGAAAGCAGTCTTGCTCATTTCCGCTGGTTGCCATGACCGTGTTTCCGAACTCCGGCCCCGCATTTCAACGCTTACGCACTGTTCGCCTGGCGCTCCTTGATCTCCACAAGGCGCTGCTTAACTCTGAGCGCGCTACCTATGAGCAGTACTATGGCCGCATCCAAAACAACGCCCAATTCTTCAATCTCGTCATTGAGCATGAGTGGTTCGAGTGGCTGCGGCCCATGTCCCAATTCATCGTGCAGATGGACGACGTGCTGATGTCAAAAGAAGTGGTGCCTGCCGAGCAGGCAATCTCCCTCCTGGAACAGGCCCGTATGATGTTCCGCCCTGCGGAATTTGGCACGCCCCTCGAAAAAGGATATTTTCAAGCTATTCAGCGAGATCCTAATATCGCCTTGAAACACGCCTCTATTACTGAATTGCTGGCAGCGGGATCGGAACCATTACCCGAAGCTTAAGCCGCGACACTCTTGTCAGTAATTCCGTAAACCTATAGTTTTTGTAAAGATAACAAAATGTTGCACCATCGCTAGGTAGGGAATCGCAATGTATATCGTGCAAATTGCTTCCGAATGCGCCCCCGTCATTAAAGCGGGTGGACTAGGCGATGTCGTGTATGGCTTGAGCCGAGAACTCGAAGTGCGGGGCCATTGTGTCGAACTGATCCTGCCCATGTACGACAATATGCGCTACGACCACATCTGGGGGCTGCACGAAGCCTACCGGGATTTGTGGGTGCCCTGGTACGGTAGCACAGTGCACTGCTCTGTCTTCTGTGGCTGGGTGCACGGTCGCTTGTGCTTCTTCATCCGGCCTCACTCTGCCGACAATTACTTCGATCGCGGTTGCTACTACGGCTGCAAAGACGACAACATGCGCTTTGCCTTCTTCAGCAAAGCTGCTCTGGAATTTTTACAACAAGCTAATAAAAAACCTGACGTTATCCATTGCCATGACTGGCAGACGGGTCTTGTTCCCGTGATGCTGTTTGAGATCTACAAGTGGAATGGCATGTGGCATCAGCGCGTGTGCTACACCATCCACAACTTTAAGCATCAAGGCTTTGGCGGCGTTGAGGTACTTTGGGCCACAGGCCTGAACCAGGAAGGCTATTACTTCCAGCCCGATCGCCTACAAGACAACTTCAACCCCTTCATTATCAACTACATGAAGGGCGGCATCGTTTACTCCAACCACGTCAACACCGTGTCGCCTCACCATGCCTGGGAAGCTCGTTTCTCGGAAGAGGGATGCGGCTTGCAAAGCACTCTGGAGCAACACCACTATAAGTTTGGCGGCATCCTGAACGGAATTGATTACAACATCTGGAATCCCGAACTCGATACCTATATCCCCTATCCTTACGGCCCTGAAACGTTTGAGGTCAAACAACTCAACAAGAAGGCGCTACGAGAACGGTTGGGGCTGCCTGATGACCCCAGCAAGCCAATCGTTTGCTACATCGGCCGCCTGGATGGGCAAAAAGGGGTGCATCTGGTGCATCACTCTATGTACTATGCCCTGAGTCGAGGGGCACAATTTGTGCTTCTGGGCTCGGGAACGGAAGCCAGTATTAATGACTGGTTCGGCCATGAAAAAGAATTTCTCAGCACCAACCCCAATATTCATTTAGAACTGGGCTTCAACGAAGAGCTGTCGCATTTAATCTATGCGGGAGCTGACATGATTGTCGTTCCTAGCAATTACGAGCCCTGCGGCTTAACCCAAATTATCAGCCTAAAATATGGCACTGTACCCGTTGTTCGGGGTGTGGGCGGTTTAGTCAACACCGTGTTTGACTGGGATTACGACCAGCAACACTCACCCGAGGAACGCAATGGTTTTGTGTTCTATCAATCGGATAATGTAGCGTTGGAATCGGCTCTGGGTCGTGCTATTGACCTCTGGTACAATGCCCCCGACTACTTCCAGAAGTTAGCGTTGCAAGGCATGGCCTACGACTACTCCTGGCGGGATCCCGGTGAGAAATATGTGGGGATCTACGAATTTATTCGCGATAAGTTTGAATTCCCGGCTCCCGAACCCGAACCTGAAGCGACTGACGCGGATGGGGCGATCGCTGACCCAGATGCTACAACTTCCAGCGCAGAACTCCCGATTGCTGAGTTAGATGCAACAGATTCTGACGCAGAACCGGCGATCGCTGAAGAGTAACAGATTCAATCTGTGTAGACACAATCACACCCTGGAAGCCCGTTTCCTTCAAGAAAATGGGTCTCCAGGGTGTGTCCGATCCAGTAGTAAAATATATCGGTTGTTTTCAGTGACTGAGCCTTGATTGAGCGCTATACTCTGCCCGAAATGGGCGACTTGTGGACAGACGAATACAAATTTAAGACATGGCTCCAGGTGGAGATTGCAGTCTGCGAGGCGCAGGCAGAGTTAGGCTACATCCCCCAGGAAGCTGTCGACATTATCAAAGAAAAAGCAGCCTTTGATGTCAAACGCATTTTGGAAATCGAGGCCGAAGTGCGCCATGACGTGATCGCGTTCCTCACCAATGTGAACGAGTACGTGGGCGAACCCGGACGCTACATCCACCTGGGCATGACCAGCTCCGATGTGCTGGATACGGCTCTCTCGCTGCAAATGGTGGCCAGCCTGGATGTGATTGTAAATCATGTGGAAGCCCTAATTCAGGCCATCCGTTACCAGGCTCAACAGCACCGCGACACCGTAATGGTGGGGCGTTCCCATGGGATTCATGCAGAGCCGATCACCTTTGGCTTCAAGCTGGCGGGTTGGTTGGCAGAAATGCTGCGGCATCGCGATCGCCTCTGCCGCCTCCACAAAGAAATTGCAGTGGGCCAGATCTCCGGTGCTGTGGGCACCTACGCCAACATTGACCCCAAAATCGAAGCATTGACCTGCCAGAAGCTTGGGCTAGAGCCCGATCCTGCTTCAACTCAGGTGATTTCGCGCGATCGCCACGCCGAATTCCTGCAAACCCTGGCTCTAGTAGGCGCATCCATCGAGCGTTTCGCCGTTGAGATCCGCAACCTCCAACGCACCGACGTGCTGGAAGTAGAAGAGTTCTTCTCTAAAGGTCAGAAGGGCTCCTCCGCCATGCCCCACAAGCGCAACCCTATTCGCTCTGAGCGATTGACAGGAATGGCGCGGATTCTGCGAGGCCATGCCATGGCCTCGTTGGAAAACGTTGCCCTCTGGCACGAGCGGGATATTTCCCACAGCTCGGTTGAGCGTGTTGCTCTGCCCGACTGCTGCATTCTGCTGCACTTCATGTTGGTGGAAACTACCGACCTGATCAAGAATCTGCTGGTCTACCCCGAAAACATGCAGCGCAATATGTACGTGTATGGCGGAGTAATCTTTAGCCAGAAAGTGCTGTTGGCTCTTGTGGGCAAAGGGCTCAGCCGAGAGGAAGCCTACAGCATCGTGCAATCCAACGCCCATGCGGCATGGAACCGCCCCGAAGGCGACTTCCGCGCCCTGATCTCGAAGGATGAGCGAGTTACGGCCAACCTCTCCCCCGAAGAGATCGCCCATTGCTTCGATCCTGCCGAGCAACTGAAAAACCTGGATGTCATCTATCAACGACTCAACATCTAAGTTTTTGGGGTCTACAAGTCATTACCTCTGGTTGAGTCCGGTAGCTTATCGCCCTGCCTCTTCCCCATGAGCCCCCCAGACCTGTTACGCTGGTAACCTATCTGCCCTATGGCATAGGGTCAAGGCAAACAATCGTGTTATGACTCTCCACCTTTCCGCGGCTCAGTTTCAGCAAATTCGGCGCCACGCTGAGGGAACGTATCCAGAGGAATGCTGTGGACTGCTACTCGGCACATTGCAGCCCGACCTAAAAACGATGGTGTCTGAGGTTTGGCCGGTGCAAAATGCCTGGGATGCCAGTTTGGTCAGTGAGTATGGGTTGCCTGATCCCTCTACGGCACCTCATAGTCGGGGCGATCGCTATTGGGTTGACCCCAAAGACTTGCTAAAGGCTCAACGCTATGGTCGTGAACAGCAGATCGATGTCGTTGGGATATATCACTCCCACCCCGATCATCCGCCTAAGCCGTCGGAATGCGATCGCCAAATGGCCTGGCCCCGGTATAGCTATTTAATCCTTTCTGTACAGAAGGGCGATGTTTGTGATTTTTCATCCTGGACCCTTGACGAGCAGCATCAATTTCAACTAGATCCGCTTATTATCCAGGATGGAATTGACATACCAGAGCCTTTCGAAATACCCCTGGCTTAATCCGTCTCCTTCCCTGTTCTCTTGCCCCCGAATGTCCCTATCGTTTTCCTCAACGGTTCTATGCTGAATCCAAATTTAGACGAGATCCAGCTTACAAAAGACGATTACGAACGCTATTCGCGTCACCTCATTCTGCCCGAGGTCGGCGTTGATGGGCAAAAGCGTCTTAAAGCTGCTAGCGTACTGTGCATTGGTACAGGCGGTTTAGGTTCTCCCTTGCTGCTGTATTTGGCGGCTGCAGGGATTGGTCGTATTGGAATTGTGGACTTTGATGTAGTCGATAATTCCAACCTGCAACGTCAGGTCATCCACGCCACCTCCTGGGTCGGCAAACCCAAGATTGCCTCCGCGAAAAACCGCATTCTAGAGATCAATCCCCATTGTCAGGTTGATCTCTACGAAACGATGCTCAGCTCTGAGAATGCACTGGATATTGTCGAACCTTACGATATCGTCGTTGATGGCACCGACAACTTTCCCACCCGCTATCTGGTAAACGATGCCTGTGTTCTGCTAAACAAGCCTAACGTTTACGGTTCGATCTTCCGCTTCGAAGGGCAGGCCAGCGTCTTCAACTACCAGGATGGCCCGAACTATCGCGACCTTTACCCCGAACCCCCGCCACCCGGAATGGTTCCCTCCTGCGCCGAAGGTGGCGTGTTAGGAGTGCTGCCCGGTGTAATTGGCACCATTCAGGCAACGGAAACGGTAAAGATCATTCTGGGAACAGGCAGTACTCTGAGCGGTCGCCTGTTGCTATACGATGCCTTGAACATGAAGTTCCGTGAGTTGAAGCTGCGGCCCAACCCGGTCCGTCCCGTGATCGAAAAGCTGATCGATTACCAGGAGTTCTGTGGTATTCCTCAAGCGAAAGCAGCGGAAGAGGCCGCAGCGGCTGAGACCTCCGAAATGAGCGTCACGGAACTGAAGCAACTGCTCGACAGTGGTGTTGATGACTTCCTGCTGCTGGACGTACGGAACCCTAACGAGTACGAGATTGCTCAAATTCCTGGTGCTGTGCTGGTGCCCCTGCCCGACATTGAAAACGGCGATGGGGTTGCTAAGGTTCAGGAAATGCTCAACGGCCATCGACTTGTCGTTCACTGCAAGAGTGGTATGCGATCGGCGAAGGCGTTGTCCATCCTGAAGGAAAAGGCCAACATCGAAGGCACCAACGTCAAAGGCGGTATCCTGGCCTGGAGCCGTGAAGTTGATTCTTCAGTTCCCGAATATTAAGTCTGTTAATAGCTGAATAATTCAGCTTTATCTTTGGGCTACTCCATGGAGTAGCCTTTTTTTGTGGGTGAGGGCGATCGCCTCCCTCACTGCTTCGCGTATCGTGCAAGCACTGGTCGGTAAGGCAAGTTTTACCAACTGCTTATAAGCCTATAGGAAGCTAAAAAGCCCAGTGTTTTCAGAAACACTGGGTTTCTTGAATGCAAATCAAGGTGATCCAAATAGACAAGAAGTGGTGGGCTCAGTCAATAGCTCAACCTGAAGGAGACATAACAAGACACCATGCTGATACACATCCTTGGCAAACTCCCTCTGATGGGTACGTTAACATATTGCTATAGAACATAAGAACTAATTTCTAAACCTATCGTTTCCATATTTAGTGTTCTCCATAAACAAAGAGAAGCTTACTCAAAATTCTCAGGAATGCTGTCCATAGCGTTTTAGTAGTGCTAAACTTCCTACCTATGGTGTTAAGTATTAATCTCGCTCAAAATAGCAAACGCTCTATATTTACGATTTCCTACCTTCCCTTCACCCGCTGTCGCTGAGAGTGTTGTATGGTTCAAAACATCGATCGCCCAAGTCAAACCAGTCCGTTTCCGGCCTCTGCCCCAGCGGCCAACCCGGTGTTCTATCGCACGTATAGCCGTTTAGGAGAAGTCGCCGCAAACCGTCGTGAAACCTGGGACGATGTGTGCGATCGCACCCTCAGCGGCATCATCAAGCTGGGCAAACTCACCGAAAGCGAAGCCGATCTGCTCAAGCGGATGCAGCGCAACCTCTACAGCCTGCCATCCGGTCGCTGGCTTTGGGTGGGTGGTACCGAGTGGGCCGAGCGCCCCGAAAACTTTTCGGGAGCCTATAACTGTACCAGTACCAACGTGGTGGACTGGCGCGCCTTCGGCTTGATGATGGATCTCGCCATGATGGGCTGTGGCACGGGGGCTGTTCTGGAGCCGAAGTACATCAACCAGTTGCCTGCCATTCGGAACCCTCTCGTTGTAAAGATTGTGGGTGAGATCGGAACTGTTCCTCCCGATCAGCGGCAAGACCGCACAGAAGTTATCTTTGAGGGTAACCGTGTTCTTATCAAGGTCGGTGACAGTCGCCAGGGTTGGGTGACCTCTTACCAAACGCTGTTGGAACTTTCCACCGATGAGCGTTTCTCGGGTGAAGTTGGCGTCGAAGTCGATTTAGGTTCCGTGCGTCCTGCCGGAGAGCGGTTGAAGGGCTTTGGAGGGATGGCAAATCCCATCCGCCTACCCGGTCTGTATGAGCGATGCGCGCGGATTTTGAATAAGGCGATCGGGCGTCAGTTGAATTCCGTGGAATGCTGCCTGTTGATTGACGAAGCCGCTGCTTGCGTCGTCGCCGGAAACATCCGGAGGAGCGCGGGGATGCGTCAGTTCGACAGCGAAGATACCCTCGCCGCCGCCGCCAAAGACAACCTGTGGATGCAGGATGCCAACGGCAACTGGCGCATTGATCCTGAACGGGATTCCCTACGGATGGCGAACCACACCCGCGTCTTCCATCGCAAACCGACTCTAGAAGAATGCGTTGATGCAGTTCGCAAGCAATTCTACTCAGGAGAAGGCGCGATCCAGTGGGCTGGGGAAGCTGAGCGTCGTGCCCAGGGCGAAGGTCGCTATGGGTTAAATCCTTGTGTAACCGCCGATACCTGGGTTCATACCGAGCATGGACCACGACAAGTAAAAGATTTGCTAGGCAAACAGCACAGCACCTATATCAACGGGGAATTGTTTAGCACAACTCCAGAAGGGTTCTTCTATTCTGGCACAAAGCCTGTATTGAAGCTGACGACCCGTGAAGGATACGAGCTTCGCCTCACAGGCAATCATAAGGTCTTAAAGGTAACAGCCCAGACTCAGAAGGCCCAGTACACCGATTGGGTCGCAACAGAAGAGTTGCAACCGGGCGATCGCATTCTTCTTCATAACCATCGCGACATTACTCCCTGGGATGGGGACGGTACTCAAGAAGAAGGATGGCTTTTGGGCAATCTACTAGGTGACGGTAGCCTTGCAAAAACTCCGTGGAATGATACGGCAGTTTTACGGTACTGGGAGGAATCTCAAAATGAGATGAGCCATCATGCAGTCAGCTTATTGCAGTTAGCTGTAGGGTATGAGCCGACGACTGCTGAAGCGTGTTACCACACGCAACTTAAGCATCGCGTCATTGCCTCGACTGGATTAGCTAAATTGGCTGCACAATTTGGTATAGTGCCTGGCCAAAAGCGCATTACTTCTGTCATAGAAGAAGCCAGCTACGGCTTCTATCAAGGCTTTCTACAGGGATTCTTCGATGCCGATGGAAGCGTTCAAGGCACCCAGAATAAAGGTATAAGTGTCAGGCTGGCCCAAAGTAATTTAGATTCTCTAAAGGCTGTGCAACGGATGCTTGCCCGTATGGGAATTGTTTCAACGATTTACCAAGGGCGGCGTCCTGCGGGGTATCGACTGATGCCGGATAGCGATCGCAAATTGGCTCCTTACTATTGCCAAGCACAGCATGAGCTTGTGATCGCGAATGACAATCTTTACTGGTTCCAGCAAATCATTGGGTTCCGTGAGCCCCATAAGGCCGAGAAGCTAAACAGAGTGTTAGAGGGCTACAAACGCAAACTGAATCGTGAACGTTTTGCGGTGACCGTGGCGTCTATTGACGCAGATGGGATTGAAGCCGTTTACGATTGTACGGTGCCTGGCCCTGCTTGTTTTGATGCAAACGGTCTTGTCGCTCATAACTGCGGCGAAATTTTGGGGCAAAACTTCCACTGCAACCTGGCGGAGGTTCACCTTAACCAGATTGATCCAAAGGATCTGAAGGCCCAGGAAGAAGCCTTTACAGCGGCAGCCTTGTCCGTGGCTTCACTCCTGAACCACCAATTTATGGAGCCGCGTTACCAACAATCACGGTTGGAAGACCCGATTGTGGGAGTTTCCTTCACCGGCCTGTTCGACTTCTTTGTGAAAGCCTTTGGCGTCGAATGGCTGCACTGGTGGGCGG
Source organism: Leptolyngbya sp. PL-A3 (assembly GCF_039962325.1). NCBI lineage: Bacteria > Bacillati > Cyanobacteriota > Cyanophyceae > Leptolyngbyales > Leptolyngbyaceae > Leptolyngbya > Leptolyngbya sp. PL-A3. The sequence goes on along the minus strand of NZ_JAMPLB010000026.1, from coordinate 79,511 downwards.
AAGGGCGGCCTGACACCATGAAGGGGCTGGAATTCAAACAGAAGGAGCAGCAATACCTGAGCCGCTGGAAAGAGATCGTGCATCAGGCGGTGTGGGAGTATTGCGATCGCCATCAACTCAATCGCCCCAACCGTTGCACGACCGTCCAGCCTGCGGGTACCAAATCTCTGCTGACCAACGCCAGCCCCGGTTGGCATCCACCCAAGGCGCAGCGCTTCATCCGTCGCATTACCTTCCGCAAGAATGATCCCGTCGCTTTGGCCTGTATGGAGTATGGCTACAACATTGTGCCATCTCAATCTGACAAGGACGAAGAGGGCAACCTGCTGAATGATCCCTTCGATCCCCGTTGTACCGAGTGGTTGGTGGAAATTCCGGTGCGGGTACCCTGGGCAGATATGCCGGGGGCTGATGAAATCATCATTGAGAATTTCTCGGCTCTGGCCCAGTTTGACTTCTACATGCAGGTGCAGAAGTATTACACGGCCCACAACACCAGCGCCACCATCGAGCTCAATGAGCATGAGGTGGAGCCATTGGCCCAGGCAATTTATGGGGCGATCGCCAACGATGAAGGCTATATTAGCGCCGCACTCCTGGCCCGCTTCAACGCTCCTTTCCCACGCCTGCCGTTCGAGAAGATCGACAGAGAAACGTTTGATCGACTGGAAGCCGAGGTGAAGCAACGGCAACGCACCACGGATTTCTATGCGGCATTGTCTCGCTATGATTCCGGTGATCTGTTTGAGGCTGGCCCTGCGGGATGTGATAGCGACAAATGTATGTTCCCTGAGCAGAAATAACGGCTCGCTACAACTGATTTGACTACCCTCTGCTAATGGGCGAAAAACTTGAGTTTTCGCCCATTTTTTTGCATGGACAGAACTTACGCGAGTTTATTATCTGTAGTGTATTTGTGTTGTGGGTAGGGTGCGAAGCACCCCACCCACAACACAAATGCGTACGTCCTGATGAAACTGTAGAGGCAGGTTTTGCCGAGAGATTGAATAGGGGAGCCAGGGTTGTCTGCTAAACCTGCCCCTACTTTTGAGCGGGTTTTGATCAATTAGATGCCAAATAAAAAGAGAGTGGGCTTTGCTCCACTCTCTCTTCGGATGTGATGGGCGATCGCCCATAACCAGTAGTCAAATAAGCTCTTCGCTTATTCCTCAGGGCTTTCCACTTCAGTGCTTGCTCCTTCAATGGCGCTCTCTTCCTCTTCGGCTCCTTCTGCCACAGGAGGAACCAGAGCTACAGCGGCGATCGCATCCTCTTCATCCAGCCGTTGCAATTTCACCCCAGTAGCCGAACGTGACTGTTTGGAGATAGCATCTGTGGCCTGACGAATAATGATGCCTCGGCTCGTTACCAGCATCATTTCATCCCCTTCATTCACGATCAGCAGCGCGGCCAGTCGATCGTTAGGGCGACGGAACTTAATGGCTCGAAGTCCCATACCTGCCCGGTTTTGCAGACGGAATTGGGAAATCGGTACCCGCTTACCCAGGCCTCCCGTAGTAACAATCAACACCCAGGGACCCTGGCTCACTTCCGTCGTTTCTTCGGCATCTTCTGCCACATCTTCTACATCCTCCGCTTCTGCTTCTGCCGCACTGGCAAGCAGGTTTGCGTACTGGCTGGAGATGATGTCAATGCTGATCAACTCATCTCCCTTACGCAGGCTCATGGCCTTCACCCCACGGGTGGGACGCCCTAGAGGACGTAGCTGCTCATGACTTGCCTGAAAGTGGATGGTCATTCCCTGGCGGCTGCCGATGATAATGCTATCTTCCACCCGAGCCAGCCGAACCCAACGCAGTTGGTCACCTTCCTCCAGGGAAATGGCGATCAGGCCGTTGGTACGGATGTTGCTGAAGGCGGAGAGAGCCGTTTTCTTAATGAAACCTTTGGTGGTCAGCATCACCAAGTAATCCTCTTCCGTGAACTCCACAACGGGAATAATGGAAGTGATTTTTTCCTCATGGGAGATAGGAAGGAGCTGCACGATGGGCACGCCTCGGGCCGTGCGGGAGCTGGTGGGAATTTGATAAGCCCGCAGGGAGTAGGAGATGCCGCGATCGCTAAAGAACAGAATATTGTCGTGATCATTGCAGGTGAGGAAGTGGTTCACCCCATCCTCTTCCTTCATCCGAGCACCCGCTTTGCCCCGGGTAGCGCGACTCTGTACCTCAAAGGCACTGACGGGCATCCGCTTAATGTAGCCCTGCTCGGTAATCAGGATTACCGCCTGTTCATTGGCAATCAGGTCAATGTCGCCCAGATCGCCATCCATGTGTTCAATGACGGTGCGGCGAGGGGTAACATGAGCTTCCCGTAGTGCGACCGCTTCATCCTGGATGATGGTGAGAATCCGCTCACGGCGAGCCAGAATGTCTTGCAGGTCAGCAATTTTCTCCTGCAACTGATCATGTTCCTGGTTGATCTTTTCCGCTTCTAGAGCGGTTAGACGACGCAGTTGCATTTGCAGAATGGCGTCGGCCTGAACTTCTGAAAGGGAGTACGTTTCCATCAACTCCTGCTTGGCCGTGGGAGTATCTGCAGAATGACGAATCAGCGCAATGATCGCATCCAGGTTTGCCAGGGCAATTAACAAACCCTGCAACAAGTGATCCCGCTCCTCTGCCTTCCGCAGTTCGTAGCGAGTCCGGCGGGTGATGGTTTCAATCCGGAAATCTAAGAATACCTGGAGCGACTGCTTCAGGCTGAGGATTTGCGGTTCCCCATTCACCAGAGCCAGCATATTCACCCCAAAGTTGGCTTGCAGTGGGGTAGCTTTGTAAAGGTTATTCAGCACCACCCGGGGATAGGCGTCGCGTCGCAGTTCAATGACGATACGCATCCCGTCGCGATCGCTCTCATCCCGAATATCAGAAATACCCTCCAGCCGGCGATCGTTCACCATCTCGGCAATTTTTTCAATTAGAGCCGCTTTGTTGGTCTGGAAGGGCAACTCGGTGATGATGATGGCTTCCCGTTCCGGTGCCCCCCGGCGCTCAATCGTTTCGATATTGGCCACGCCACGCATGGTGATGCTGCCGCGCCCGCTCATGTAGGCTTCCCGGATCCCACTGGTGCCCAGGATTTGTCCCCCCGTTGGGAAGTCTGGGCCGGGGATGTAGCGCATCAATTCCGTGTCCGTCAGGTCAGGATTCTCGATCAGCGCTACGACCCCACTCAGCAACTCGCCCAGATTGTGGGGGGGAATATTAGTCGCCATTCCCACAGCGATCCCCGAGGAGCCATTTAACAGCAGCTGGGGAATGCGGGCGGGCATCACCAGGGGTTCTTGCTGCGACCCATCATAGTTAGGGGCGAAATCGACAGTTTCCGATTCGATGTCTTGCAGCATCCCGTAGGTGGTGATGGGGCGCAGGCGACATTCGGTGTATCGCATCGCCGCTGGAGGATCGTTATCGACGGAACCGAAGTTACCGTGACCATCCACCAGAGGCGATCGCATGGAAAAGTCTTGAGCCATCCGCACCAGGGCATCGTAAACCGACTGGTCCCCATGCGGGTGGTATTTACCGATTACGTCCCCCACCACACGGGCGCATTTCCGGAACGGGCGATCGGGGGCTAACCCCAATTCGTGCATGGCGTAGAGAATGCGGCGGTGTACAGGCTTAAGCCCATCTCGCGCATCGGGAAGCGCCCGTCCCACAATCACGCTCATGGCGTATTCCAGGTAGGACCGGGACATCTCCATGCGTAAATCGGTGGGGATAATCCGATCCTGAGACGGCGGTTCCTGGGAAAAGGTCATAGGATGATTTACTCCAACAGTCGGGTGAGAGAAGTCTGATTACGAGAGCCCTGTGGGGCGTAGCAGCCAAGTTGTGCGCTCAACAAAAACATGCTCAAAACGGAGCGCCGACAGTATCGAAAATGCACCGGGTTCTGGCTGAAAGCTCCGGTGGTAAAGGGGTTCTGCATCAACCGGGGTGAATGGGCTGAAAATGCTGCCCTGTAAGGATTTCAGCCTTTGAAATTATAGCACAGAATGGATAGGTTCGGGGGGATCAGGAATGGGGTGGGAGAAGGGGTACTTTGGAACTCTGTCTCCACACCTTCTCCAAATTTTTTACCCTCAAAACCACCCTTTCAAAAATTCATTAAAATCGGAGCAATTCCCCACACAGAGGCTAACGCGCCTATGTTGCCTGTTTTTTACTCGGACCTGTTTTTGGAGCATGACACCGGACGCTATCACCCTGAGAATTCGGGGCGGTTAAAGGCAGTAACCACGCTCCTACGCTCGGTGGGCTGGGCTGAACAGTTGGATTGGCGATCGCCTACTCCTCCCGAAGCCCAGGGTCGTCTCACCGATGCTCTCTACGCGATTCACCCCGAGAAATATGTGGCAGCGGTTGAATACCTGGCCAAGCAAGGGGGGGGCCACGTCGATCCGGATACGGTGCTATCGAAGCATAGCTATGAAGCGGCAATTCTAGCGGTGAGTGCCTGGCTCGATGGAGTGGATGTGGTGCTGGACACAGGGAAGCCGGCCTTTGTATTGGCCCGACCACCGGGGCACCATGCCTTACCGACTCAGGGGATGGGGTTTTGTATTTTCTCAAATGTGGCGATCGCCGCTCACTACGCCCTCAAGCAACCCGGCATTCAGCGGGTCGCCATTCTTGATTGGGATGTGCATCACGGGAATGGAACACAGGCGATCGTCGAGAGCAATCCTCAGATTGCTTTTTGTTCCCTGCATGAGTCACCTCAATACCCTGGTACGGGAGCATCGGGTGAAACGGGTGTGCACAATAATGTGCTGAATCTTCCCATGCGGGCAGGTAGCACAGTGGCAGATTACAAGACCCGTTTTGAAGAGCGTATTATTCCCTTCTTCCAGGCGTTTCAGCCTGACCTGTTGCTGGTGAGTGCGGGCTATGACGCCAACGCTGCGGATCCCCTGGCTAACATTTCGTTGCAACCGGGTGACTACGGCATCTTCACCGACTACTGTTTGCAACTCACATCTAAAGTTTTGTTTGGATTAGAGGGCGGATACGACTACGATGCGTTGGCAAAATCCGTTGCCGCCACCATCGAACGATGCCTTGTCCTAAGCTGAAGATTGGGCCATCAAACCCCCAAATCTGTGGTGTTCTGAAGAGGCCGCCGGTGATGCACTCCAACATAAAACCGTGAGAAAGTCCGATGCTTGAAAAGATTCGAACCGTAGTTAACGTCATGATTACGTTCATTCTGGTGGCATTTATTGCCACCAGCGTGTATCGACTGGCAGTGTATTTTCTGCAATCCTATGGGTTGTCCTCGTAAATAACCGAACTCAGCTATTCATTTCATGGAGCACTATGGCCGATCCCTTAACCCCTGAAATTAGCGATCGCATCTGCAAACACATGAACGATGATCATGCAGATGCCGTACTCCTCTATGCCAAAGCCTATGGAGCGGTATCCGATGCGATCGCCGCCCAAATGCTCAGCATTGACTCCGAAGGGATGAACTTGCAGATACAGCGTGAAAGTGGCCCTGACTCCGTGCGAGTCACCTTTGACCACAACCTGCAGGATTCTGAGGATGCGCATCAAACCCTGATCGCGATGGTACGTCAAGCCCGTACCCCCTCGTAATTTCTAATACCTGACTCCTGATTTCAAGCCAAATAACTCATTTTATGTCGGGTTAAATGCTGACGATAAAAAGTGGCGCGGCGCAAAGCACCGCGCCACTTTTTATCGTCAGCATCTAACTTTACTTGTTATCAGGATGTGAAAGGGCCTTTGTAGGTGTCTCACTCTCTTTTTGATTGCGCTTAACAGCTACTACTTTTTTTAGATTTGTAAGCGGCTTTTACAAACTGAATAATACCTTCATAGGTCAGGTTCTCCTTAAGGGGGAACCTTTTTTATTCACGCGGTGAGACGCATCCTCCTCGCGGAGTCCCTCTCTTGGGTGAAGGAATTTCCTTTAAGACATGGCAATTTAATGAGTAGTTAAAGATGGCCAGGCAGCGATCGCGCCCACCCGGTAATAGGGATCTGCCAGCTAGTCAGTTTTAGCTCGATGGTTCTGAGGCGAGCGGTTTCATAACCGTCTCTGGTTTCTTAACGTTGATTAGTCCTGCCTGTCCTCCTAGGTTCTAAGAGCACATTACACAATGAAACGACGTCAGCTTTTTTCTGTTGCTTTTGTGGGTACGATTGCGGCAATTGGTCTGCTGAACGCCTGTACTTCGTCTGGTGGTGACAGCAACACTGCTGCGCAAAGCAAAACACTCACCATGGCGACCTCCGCAGATTACCCTCCCTACGAATTTATCCAAACATCTGGGGGGCGAGAGGAGATTGTTGGGTTTGACGTAGATATTGCAAAGGCGATCGCGGAAGAATTAGGCTACGAAGTCCAGATTCAAAACATTGACTTTAATGGTCTGATCCCTGCGCTACAAGCAGATCGGGCTGACTTCGTAATGGCTGGTATGACCCCTACCGAAGAACGGAAACAAAACGCTGATTTCTCCATTGTCTATTACGAAGCGAAGAACACTATTGTGTCTCGTAAAGATAGCGGCTTAACCGATGCCGCTAGCCTGAATGGCAAGAAGGTCGGTGTTCAACTTGGATCCATTCAAGAAGGAGCGGCGAAGGAAATTCAGGGAGCCAATGTGGTTCAGCTGAACCGTATCAATGAAATTATTCAAGAATTAAAAGCGGGCCGCATTGACGCTGCCATTGTAGAAGATACCGTGGCAAAAGGCTTTATCGACGCCAATCCTGACCTGGAATTTAATGTCATTCCAAATGAAGGAGAATCGGGTTCAGCGATCGCTTTTCCCAAAGGTTCTCCTTTAAAAGCAGAATTTGACCCTGTGCTTCAAAGAATGGTTGATAGCGGAAAGATTACCGAATTGGTTAATAAGTGGTTTGGTGATCAGCAACCGGCTAAATAGGCATTGCTGAAAGTTTATCTGTTGATGGGATAAATCATCAAGCCAGGGTCACTCTACCCTGGCTTTTTTTCAACCCATGGCGTCTTTAAACTGCAAGCTTATGCCATCAGAGTAAGGGTTACCACAATATTCTTATAGCTTTTGGTTGTTTTTAGCGCTAACACAAAATTCCGAGTAAGCTAAACCACAAAAAGCCAGTCATAAAACCGAAATAATCAATTGACTCCCTGTTCACCTGTACGACGTTCATCCGATGGCAACTCATTGTTTACCTGTTACCCAACTTGGCTTCATGCCCGAAGTATGGAGCCTCATCAGCACTGCGTCAGCCACGACGGACTTTGCTCTAGATTTCAGTAAAATTTCTGAAAATATTCCGTTTATCCTTTGGGGCATTCCCATTACCCTTGCATTCAGTGTTACTTCTGCCTTATTGGGGTTTACCTGGGGTACGGTTCTGTCTATTTTCAAAATTAGCAATATCAAACCACTGAAGTGGTTTGCAGATGCTTATACCTCTGTTTTTAGAGGTACGCCGCTGATTTTGCAACTGGCCATTATTTACTTTGCAACTCCTCAGTTACTTGGATTCACCCCCACAGGTTTCCAGGCCGGGGTTGCAACCTTTGCCCTTAACTCAGCCGCCTATAGTTCCGAAACCATTCGGGGTGGCATTATGGCTGTAGATAAAGGGCAGCGAGAAGCTGCAATGACGTTGGGGGTCAAGTATCCCCAAATGATGTGGGATATTATCCTACCTCAGGCATTCAAAAATATTCTTCCGGCTCTGGTTAATGAAACGATTGCTCTACTTAAAGACTCTGCTCTGGTATCCACGGTAGGCGCTTTAGACCTGATGCGACGAGGGCAGGTAGTAGCTGCTGAGAAATTCATTTATTTCGAACCGCTGATTTTTGTTGCTGCGATTTATTACGTAATGGTGATGGGGCTAACACTACTGGCACGACGTTTAGAAAGAAGGATGCGGAAAAGTGATTAAGACTGAATACCTATGTAAATCGTTTGGGCCGCTTCAGGTTTTGAAGGATGTTTCAACAGAGATTAGAAGAGGTGAAGTAGTCGCCATATTAGGACCATCGGGCTGTGGGAAGTCCACCTTTTTACGCTGCTTAAATCTTTTGGAAATTCCTACAAAAGGGCGAATTTATATCAATGACATTGAAGTGACCAGCCCCAAAGCAGACATCAACAAAGTTCGCCAAAACATGGGGATGGTATTCCAGCACTTCAACCTGTTTCCCCATATGACGGTGATGCAAAACGTTACCTACGGCCCTATCAAGGTGAAGGGGATGACGCGGGGCCAAGCTGAAGAGCTGGCAATGTCTAAGTTACAGATGGTGGGCTTAGCCGAAAAGGCCCAGGTGTACCCATCGCGGTTGTCAGGGGGGCAAAAACAACGGGTGGCGATCGCCCGCTCCCTCGCCATGCAACCCGAGGTGATGCTGTTTGACGAACCCACCTCTGCCCTTGACCCCGAAATGGTGAAAGAGGTACTGGATGTCATCAAATCTCTGGCCAAGACCGGGATTACGATGGCGATCGTGACTCACGAAATGGGCTTCGCGCGCGAAGTGGCCGATCGCATCATCTTTCTGGATGCCGGTATCGTTGCAGAGGATGCGCCACCCGATATTTTCTTCTCCAGCCCCAAGAGTGAACGGGCCAACCAGTTCCTACAGAAGGTACTGTAGCCTTCATCGACCCAACAAAAGAGGGGCGCGACGCGCCCCTCTTTTGTTCTGGTCTGCGAATCTAATCTTCAGAACCGCCCCATTTTTCCTCGGTCAAATGATCCGAAAAGTCAGGCCTTGGGTTCTGGTGAATGGCCTCAATAATTTGCACATTCGCAGCCGGAAAGGGATATTGCTCCAGATCTTCTGGGCGCACCCAGCGAACTTCGTCACACTCCAAGGGCTGCGGCTCCCCGGAAAGATAGTGACAATGGTGGACGTTCAGGGTCACTCGGAAATGGGAGTAGGCATGGTCAATCGTAATTAACGAATCTCCCACAACCACTTCAATGCCCAACTCCTCACGGATTTCACGGCGAATACAGTCTTGAATGGTTTCACCCGGCTCAATTTTGCCACCGGGGAACTCCCACAGCCCCCCCAGCAATCCTTCCTGGCGCCGGCGATCGATCAAAATCTGTCCATCTGCATCCCAGATCACTGCAACACCGATGGCCTTGTGGGGGACGGGCGCTTTCTCTTCACGTACAGGCAGTTCGTTTTGCATGGCTCGTTCATAAGCGCGACAGTGCATGGCCCACGGGCAGCTTCCACAACTGGGTTGACGAGGTGTACACACCGTCGCCCCTAGATCCATCAACGCCTGATTAAAATCTCGGGGATGGACGGGATCCAGCAATTGATCAGAACACTGCCACAACAGCCGCAGAACGCGGTTCGGCGGGCGCTCTAATGCTAACAGGCGTGTCAACACACGCTTCACATTACCATCCAGGATAGAGACTGGTTGGTTAAATGCGGCACTGAGAATTCCTCCGGCAGTACTCTGTCCAATTCCGGGTAAAGCTAAGGCTGCCTCTAAATTTTTTGGAAATTGCCCATTGTGCTGAGTATGGATCACCTGGGCAGCTTTGTGCAGGTTACGGGCGCGGGCGTAGTAGCCCAACCCTTGCCAGAGCTTTAGCACCTGCTCCTGAGGGGCGATCGCCAACGCTTCCACCGTCGGAAACACTGCCAACCACCGCTCGTAGTAAGGCAACACCGTCTTCACCTGGGTCTGTTGCAGCATGATCTCTGAGATCCAAATCGCATAGGGATCTCGGGTCTCGCGCCAGGGGAGGGATCGCCCCGTTTGCCCATACCAATCCAGCAATCGCTGCCGCAGGTCAGCTACAACAAAACTCGGCAGATCTAAATGATCTACCGAGTAGGAGGAGTTAGCTGTATCGCTTCCCGCAACGGGTGACCGTCTTCCACCCATTACGAATCTTGATCAGAGCTAGAGTCGGCAGTTTGGAGCGATCGCTCAAAGGCCAAACGCTGCTCTGCATTCCGCAGGAAGTATCCGCTGATGATGGCAGACGCCAACAATCGACCCAAATGTTCCCGGTTGGTGGTGACCGTGACGTCAAACTGCTCAGAGGGCAACCCACCTAACAAGCCAATAATGTTGCGCTCCATCACCTGAAACACTTCCATCGAATCGGGACGGGAGAGCTGAGCAATGGTTTCAGGGCTCATGGACTGAACGTATTGAAACAAGGGGCTACCATTCTCGCCATGGCCACCAAAGAATCCTGAAATCTGTTTAGATGCGTCGTTCACGATGGGAACCTCTCTCACGCAGGACTTACTAATTAACTGACTGACTTGTTTACTAATGTATCAATCCCTAACTCGGCTGTCGGTGGGAGAAGCCGAACCTATCCGAGAGGGGTTTACCGTCCTACCCAACACCACCTCTGCAGGTAACCAGCGTTGTCCATATAACATTAGTTCGGACAGTTTTTCTGAAACCCTTGATTTTGCGTGCGCGAAGCGCACGCAAAATCAAGGGTTTCAGAAAAACTGTCCAGAGTATTGATATAAATGACCTGGACTTAGACCTTTCAGCAAACGCCAGAACCCCTGATTTCACTGCAAATCAATGAAATCAGAGGTTCTGGCGTTTGGAAGGGTAAAAGATGTGAGTAGAACTCTTGTGAAGTAGGCATTCTGTCCGCCTGAGGTTGGACAGGCAAGATTATCCCACCCGGAGCCCTGGGGCCATGCTAGGAGTTCACCACAGCAATACAGTCGATTTCAACTCGAACATCCTTGGGCAGGCGAGCGACTTCCACGGTGGCTCGGGCAGGAGCCGTTTCTTCGTTGAAAGCTGTGGCATAAACGGCATTCATCGCCGCAAAATCATTCATGTCTGCCAGGAATACGGTAGTTTTGACCACATCCGCAAAGCTGGCTCCGGCGGCCTTTAAAACGGCATCCAGGTTGGCGAGCACCTGTTGGGTTTGGGCCGCGACATCATCACCACCCATCAGAGAGCCTGTCTTTGGGTCCAGGGGGATCTGACCCGAGACGAAAACCATCCGGCCTTGAGCGGCGATCGCCTGACTATAAGGCCCTACAGGAGCCGGGGCCGATGTTGTTTGAATCACCTCGCGCATGAAACCTTACCTTGAATGAGGAATATCTTGAATGAGGAAATGGGGATATAAGGTATAGAGAATTGCCATTAAACCCATCAGAGCAGTTTGGGCCGCAACCCGTGCTCTCGATAATAGCGATAGTCCCGAATAATCCGCTCGTGGTCGAAGCAGAGGTTGGTGGGAATGTTCCAGAGTTCGAAGAAGCTCAGGTTTTTGGCATCATCCCCAGCAGAAGGTTCGCCTCGAGCCATTGCCAGAAACACAATGCTGATGGTGTGCTGTCGTGGGTCACGGCTGGGATCTGAATAGACCTGAAATTGCTCCGTCAGCTTAACGTGCAGCCCCGTCTCTTCAGCAGCCTCTCGAACGGCGGCGCTCTCTACCGACTCGCCATAGTCCACAAAGCCCCCCGGCAAAGCCCAGCCATAGGGAGGGTTGAGGCGTTCGATCAGCACGACAGGCCGATAGGGCCTATCCATCAGCTCAATGATGATATCGACAGTAGGGACAGGATTGCGATAGTTCACCGTGGCTCTGGCAGATGACGATTAAGCTGATAGCAGCATAACCTCATCTGTTACATCTATCGCGATTAAATTGGGCGCATTCAAAGAAAATATCTAACGTGATTGAAACCGGGTGCATCCCACTTTTGCAAATTTGGAAACCCACTTTTGTCAGTGAAGCGGGCTTCGCCCGCTTCACTGACAAAAGTGGGATGCACCCCTTGAAACCCTTGTAATAAAAGCTTTGCATACAAAGCTTTTATTACAAGGGTTTCAAGCACGTTAGGGCCGTAAGACAAAAAGTTGGAGTACTGCGATCGCTCAAACCAGACTATGGGATGAACGTTCTGCAACTCCTATAGTCCAGCTTTTGCGATCGCCTTCAATCATCCCCTGAGTAAACGCTTTACAGTTTTTAGCAATTCGGGCGGATGAAACGGCTTCGTAATATAAGCATCTGCTCCCTGCTTCATACCCCAATAGCGGTCAAATTCCTCGCTCTTGGTTGAGCAGATCATGACCGGAATTGTCTTGGTAGTCGGGTCGTTCTTAATCCAGCGACACAATTCGTAACCATTCATCTCAGGCATAATCAGATCCGTAATCACGAGGTCTGGAGTATGCTCCCGGATCTTATTTTTTGCCTCAACCCCATTGGTGGCTTCTACAACGTCTATACCCGTTGCCTCGAGCAGCTCGGATAGCATTTGTCTAAGCGTTTGGCTATCATCCACGATTAAAACTTTTGTCATACTCCCCATCCTTCCATGGATCCTAGCTTCCGGTACTGCCGGGTCCTTCCTGCCCACTATTAAGTGGCAAGTTTCAAAAGCACTCTTGTAAACATAGAGACGACTTTATCGAAATCGCCCTGGCGATCGCCCTGTCTCTTATCATTTCACAAACCCCTATCTCCTTAGAGTATGCCCATATCCACGATAGTATCGGGCAGCGGTTCGGTGATCTTTGAGGTATCTGGATAGGCAGAGCCTCAATCCTTCACCTTTCACCCAAACGTCACGTTCAAGTCTTTACTCTCATTTCCCCTCCCCTCTCTCGTTTCCGGATCGCCTGACCACGCATTTGCTCAGGCCAGGGCAAATTTTGCCCATTCCCCCTTTGGCACTAGCGTCCATTACATTTGCCTAACTCAACTGCTGAAATTGGCGTAGTTGAACGTTTGGGATGCCCCCGTTCGATGGCATGATATTCAGATGAGAAGCTTTTCGGTTTCTCGGAGGCCGCGTCCTCACTGATCCCAGTATTTCTGCTCAGGATCATGCGTGGTCATAGTCACGGGGGATGGGGTAGGGGTAGAGTTTGCCGCTGGGCTGGTTAGTCCGTCGATGACTCTACGGCTACGGGCAAAGCCAGTGCGTTGCCGTCCACACGTGTGACCCATGCCGAATCATGTCGTTCTTTTGTGCTGTGTTGAACGGCTGTTCGCAAGTCCTTATATTTTTGATGTCTTTAAGGAAGGAGAACCATTTCAGTGCTTAAGAGATACGTCTGGTTGGTTGCGATCGCCCTGTTGATGGTCGTTCAATTTGTCGCTGGGCCAGCGATCGCCCTCGAATTGGATGCTGCAACCCGCACGGTACCGTTAGACGCTTCGGGAAAAACCTATACCCTGTCCCTTAAAGAAGTGGCACTCGGTAAGCAGCAGTTTAACTACGCCTGTGGGCAATGCCACGTGGGTGGCATCACCAAGACCGATCCTAACGTCGGTCTCGATCCCGAAACCCTCGCCCTCGCCACCCCTCCCCGCGACAACATTGAAGCTCTGGTGGATTACATGAACGACCCCACCACCTATGACGGTCTGGAGGATATTTCCGAGCGTCACCCCAGCACCAAGAGTACCGACATCTTCCCCAAGATGCGGAACCTCACCAAGGATGACCTCAAGGTTATTGCAGGCCACATTCTGCTTCAGCCCAAGGTTGTGGGTGCCAAGTGGGGCGGCGGCAAGATCTACTACTAAACCCATGTTTCGGGCGCTGGCCGCCTCAAACATAGACAGTTCTTCTGGTCTGTCGTGAGACCCTCTTGTGTTCTCCTTTCGGGACAGGCCAGATCAGCCCATCAAATAAACTGGGAATCAGAGACGTCGTTATGATCAGGCTCTGGTTCCTATTTTTTTGCAATTTTAGGATTGGATATGCTTAATTCCCGGATGTGCCGAATCCTGCTGGGGGCGCTGGGCGGGGTGTTAGTGGGAGCGATCGCCCTCTTTCCCAATGCAGCCTGGGCTGCAGGCATTGACCCTTATGTAGCCCGTTACTTTGATGCGAGAGAACCTGTCGCCCTACCTTATACCGCCAACGAAACCCGCAGCTACACAGCTCAGGATCTATCCCAGGGAAAACAGTTATTCGAAGCTAACTGCCTCAATTGCCACGTCGGCGGCATTACTCTGCCCGATCCGACCGTTACCCTCTCGCTCGAATCCTTACAACAAGCCACCCCATCCCGCGACACGGTACAAAGCCTTGTCAACTTCTCGCGCCAACCAATGACGTATGACGGTTCCGAGGAAAGTATTTGGTGCCGCCAGGTTAGCTCCGATTGGATGGACGACAAGACCCTCGAAAATCTTGCAGCATTCCTACTACGAGCAGCAGAAAAAGCACCGGGATGGGGAAGCCGCGATCCCTTCCAATAGCTCAAATTCTGTAAGTAACCTCAGTTCGGGTTAAGGGCTTTTTCGAGTGCCGCGCTTCGCGCGGCACTCGAAAAAGCCCATTATTGCGTGCGCGTCGCACACGCAATAATGGGCAGTTCGGCTTCTCCCGAACTGACGTTAAGTAAATCAGCTTAGTCAACCATATAGCGCTGTGTTGATTAGATATGGCGGTGTGGGGCACGAAGTACCCTACACCACCGCTGTTGTACTTAACGCGCTTGCACATTGCTATCAACCGTTCCGCTCGTTAAACGGGTGGAACGCTTTATGGTTGGTTATGCCCGCCTACTAGAAGTTCTCCTGGAGCGAGTAAACTGCCGAAAACAGCACTAAAATCTTGGCGATCGCCTCTGAAGGGGAAACTTTCAAGATAAAATGCTACGTGGGTTCAATAAGCTAACTTAAACCTTCCGAGGTAATCATGAAATTGATCGCACGTGTTTCACGGAGTTTAAGTCTGGCCCTATTTACAGTTGTGTTGGTGGTTGCTAGCTTCGTTGCAGTGGTTTCTCCCGCTGCCGCAGAAACCATCACCATCAAGATGGGGTCTGACAGCGGTCTGCTCGCCTTCGATCCGGCTAACGTTACCGTCAAGGCTGGCGACACCGTTAAATTCGTTAATAACAAACTCCCTCCCCACAACGTCGTATTTAGCAGCGGCGCTGTGACCTCTCACAAAGCTCTGATGCTGGCTCCTGGTGAGTCCTTCGATGTTTCCTTCGACGGCGTAGACCCCGGCACCTATGACTACTACTGCGAACCCCACCGGGGCGCAGGCATGGTTGGCAAAATCACCGTTGAATAATTCTCATCGTTAAGTTTGTCCCCATCGCTAGTCGATGTTTTTGGGCCATTCTTCTCCCATAAGTAAGGTAAGGAATTCCACTGGATAGAGCGTAATCGTTCTCCAGGATGTATTCCTTACCTTTATTTTTTGCTATTGTCCTGTTGTGCTTAGCCGGGGGAGAACACCGTGGTTCCAATTCGTGATGACAACCCGACCCAGACAACGCCTTATGTTACTTACGTTCTAATTCTGATCAATATTCTGGTTTTTATCTATGAACTCTCGCTTTCCGGTCCAACGCTAGAAAGCTTCTTCCGTACGTGGGCCGTGGTTCCCCGTGAACTAACAGCCAGTTTTGAAGGGGGCGGCGCTGCTACGGTTGGGGGCTACCCTGAGTGGATTACCCTCATTACCTCTCAATTTCTCCATGGGGGTTTTCTTCATGTCGCCGGGAATATGCTCTACCTCTGGATCTTTGGCAACAATGTCGAAGACAAAATGGGCCATTCCCGCTTCCTCATCTTCTATTTACTGTGTGGCATGCTCGCGGCTTTGGCCCAGTGGTTCTTCTCGTCAGGGTCTTCCATTCCATCCCTGGGAGCGAGTGGAGCGATCGCCGGGGTCATGGGCGCTTACATTCTCCGCTTCCCCAACGCCAAGGTACTAACTCTCGTTCCTTTGGGCTTTATTCTCTTTCCCTTCCGCATCCCAGCTCTCTTCTTCCTGGGCTTCTGGTTTGTCATGCAAGCCCTCTATGGCGTTGCCAGCCTCAATGCCCCTGCCAACATCGGCATGGAATCGGGCGGTGTGGCCTACTGGGCTCATGCGGGAGGCTTCGCCTTCGGAGCCCTGCTCGGCCCCGTATTCGGCTTATTCAGTGACAAACGCCGGGTTTAGAAGCCGTAACCAACGGGAGGGGCGGGTTTTGGCCTTATCTCAATAACCCAACCGGGGGTATCGTTCAAACCTGCCCTAAGGAGATTTCTGAGAAACAATATCCCCATTATTTGGAAAAAAGGCGCGGCTTCGCCGCGCCTTTTTTCCAAATAATGGGGAAGTTCTTATCTGGAAATCTCCTAACATCAGGTAGCGATCGCTACTGAGGGCCAGTTTTGCCCTTAATCTTAATGCCCCACCATATTTATTAAACCCGCCCTCGCCATAAGCAGCGAGGGCGGGTTTTGGCGTTATAGTGCTTTTCAAGCGCTTAAAATCGGGTTGTTTTTGTGAGAGCCGCGCGAAGCGTGGCTCTCACAAAAACAACCGTGGCTGATTCAAGCACAAAGCGTTGTAAGTTGAAGACACAGATTAGGGTTACCTGCTAAACCCACCCCTACAATTCTCTGCAAATCATTCTTCCTTAATTTGCTACGGCATTCGCTCAAAGTCTTGAATTTAAAGGGGAAAAACTCCTTCAATTCATTATTTAAACTTGCCTAAGTACAACTCGTAGCCCTATCATAAAAGACTGTGTCTATTTTCGTTTTTGGCCAGTCCCATGCCCAAACTCAAAACTCGTAAAGCGGCCGCGAAGCGATTTCGCAAAAGTGGTAGCGGTAAGCTCATCCGCCGCAAAGCCTTCAAGAATCACATGTTGGAGCACAAGACCACAAATCGCAAGAGCCGTCTGTCCAAACTCTCCCTCGTGCATGAGCGCGATGCTGAGAACGTAGAGCTGATGCTGCCCTATCTCTAGGGTCAACATTCGCTGATATGGGATGTCCGGTGTGAAGCTCCCATGGATTCATCTAACCGATTAGCGTAGATAACGAAGGAAACTTGACCAATGGCACGGGTAAAGCGCGGCAACGTAGCTCGTAAGCGCCGCAATAAAATTCTCAAACTGGCAAAGGGGTTCCGCGGATCCCACTCCAAATTGTTCCGAACTGCTAACCAGCAGGTTATGAAGGCATTGCGGAATGCTTACCGCGATCGCCGCAAGAAGAAGCGTGACTTCCGTCGTCTGTGGATCACTCGTATCAATGCGGCCTCTCGCCAGCATGGTATGAGCTACAGCCAACTGATCGGCAACCTCAACAAAGCCAACATTCTGATCAACCGCAAGATGCTGGCACAAATGGCTGTATTAGACCCCAACAGCTTTGGCAAAGTCGTCGAAGCGGCGTCTCAAGCAAAAGGCTAAAGCGGGAGCATGGTGCGATTGCTGACGGTACGGGCGTTCGGTGTTTCCGTTGCGACAGCACTAGCACTCCTTGGCATGGGTTTCGTGCTTTCTAACTCAGTGACCTCAGCGGCCGATCTGGAAACAGTTCAAAGCCGGGGTCACTTTGTCATAGCCGTTAAAGAAAATATTCCACCCCTGGGTTTTCGTACCGATTCCGGCGAATTAGAGGGGTTCGAAATCGACATTGCTCGGCGGCTGGCACAGGAAATCCTGGGGAGTTCCGATGCCGTTGTTCTCCAACCCGTCGCCAATCAAGACCGCATTTCCGCTCTCACTTCAGGCGATGTGGATCTGGTGGTGGCTCGGATGACCCTGACAGCAGGACGATCGCGACTCGTCGACTTCAGCATCCCCTATTACCTGGACGGCACCACGTTTATCACTCGAGATCCAAGCATTCTCTCCAGTCGAGACATCCGACGGCGACGGATAGCGGTACTGGAAGGAGCCAATACAGCGGTTGTGGTGCGATCGCGCTTTCCCTATGCCCGCCTTATCGATGTTCCCTCCTATGAAGCCGCCCGTGAGGCAATGGAAAGAGACGAGGCGGATGTTTTCGCGGCGGATGCCAGTGTTCTGACGGGCTGGGTGCAACAGTATCCGGAGTATCGCTTACTGCCCGGTTTCTGGTCTGGGGAGGCATTGGCAATCGCCATGCCCCGAGGCCAGGAATATCAAGAATTGCGTGAGGCGGTAAATGGAGCGATCGCCCGCTGGCGCGAAGAAGGTTGGCTGGAGGAGCGGGCTCGTCATTGGGGCTTGCCGATCCAGGTGCCTGCGACAGAGAGCCCCAACCTTCCTCAGAATACGCCCTAGAAATTATCGCCAAAGCAGAAGAGATTGGGAGCCCCCAATCTCTTTTGCTCTTATCAGCCCTTTTTGCTTACACCAAGCTGACCTCACCGGTGTCGAGATCGTAATAGGCACCAACGACCTTCAATTTGCCCTCCTGAACAGCGGCAGCAATCACAGAGGAGTGTTGCAACCGCTCAACTTGTAGGCGCACATTGGCTTTGATGGCGTTGGTGAGGCGATCGCCTGCTTGCCCTTCTGAGGCTTTAACGGCAGGCTGGAGTGCAAGAACAAGGGACTCAATAACTCCCGGAAATTCACCTCCCTTTACAGCAGCATCCACAGCACCACACCGCTCATGCCCCAAAACCACAAGCAATGGTGTTTTCAAGACGGCAACGGCATACTCTTCACTAGCAATTTCTTCGGTGATGGCAACATTGCCAGCAACCCGGACAACGAAAAGATCGCCAAGTCCTTGGTCAAAGGCAATTTCAGGCACAACCCGTGAGTCGGCACAGCTCAAAATCGCGGCAAAGGGAGCCTGTCCAGCAGCAACCTCAACCACACGCGCTCCATTCTGGTTGGGGTTGAGCTGCTGGCTGGAAACAAATCGCTGGTTTCCTTCCATCAGCTTTGCCAATGCTTGATCGGGAGTCAAACTACCTTCGGTAGATCCAGCCTGGGTTGCGACCACAACTTGGTTCTGGCTATTCTGAGCCGTCCGGCTTTCAACTGTTCTCGCAAGGGCACCCGTTCCTAACCACGCCGTTAGGGAGCTTGCACCAACAATACCGGCACCGTATTGCAGAACATTTCTACGGGAAAGTTTTTGCTGGCGTGAAGTTTTATTCATGTTCCTCTGACCCAGAAAGATAACAACGATTCCAATGATTCAGCCCTACAATTTCTGATTAAGTACGTAGATGCGATGAGAAATACCCGCCACAACCTATCAATTTGGTACTTAGAACAGATGTAGATATTTGATGACCTGACATTTTTCTCCCAATGCTATTGAAGCCAATGCCATAGAAAACATCGTCCTCTGTTATTCACAAAGAACGTTCAGCAAAATTTACTCCTTAGCTTGTTTAAAGGCCAAAGAAATCAGCTATTTTTTCGTATAGCCAAAGCTTCTTTTTGACAGCTTGCCACCAGTAAAACAGCAATTAGATAAGACAGTTGCTGCCGTCGGAGCGACAGGAAAGATCAAGGACAAAAACTTATCCTAACCCTCAGTTATCAATTGCATCTTTGTTCTGGCATAGGGTTCTTGTCAGCCCATCGGAAAATACACAAGAGAAGGTTTTCTTTTCTCTTAATATAGATTCTCCGCTGAAAAGCATCATAAAAATCAATTGTTAAGAAAGTTCTTAAAGATTGCAGCCTATAGCTTCAAGAAGTAAGACAAAATTCAATAGTAATCATTCAAAAGCCTTTTATCACAATAGGTTCAACTAAGCAAGAAAATATTTTTATTATCACAAAGTTACTTTTTTCAACATCGTTTCGATCGCCTTTACCCCTCACAATCTCAATCTTTTCCATAGGACTTATTGATGATGTCGTTAGGAATAGACCCCTTTGCTTTCGCTGAGCATACATATTAATGCCTTAGCTCGAGTCGTTAGGATCAAAAACAAAATAACCTGTAATTCTTTTTGTGGGAGGGGCGGCTTCGCCGCCCCTCCCACAAAAAGAATTACAGGTTATCTAATACACAATCTTTAGTATCAACTGTGCAACGGCGCAATACAGGGGAACCATACCGCAATACTGACGTGGTTGCAGTTGAAATTGAACAAGGGTAATTTTTTCTACTTGCGAATATAACAATCTCCTGGTCTTTGAAGAAACTCTTAAGATTCCTTTAAAGGACACTGCCAACCGTTTCACAACCCAAATTTAAGGGTTCATAATAGAGAGGGAAGTAGTACTTCGTGCTACCGTCTCTCTGTTTTTGAACTAAGCGAATGTATTGATTTTGTAGTTCCTCTGTTCCTTAAAGATCAATGCATTGCGAGAACGGATTCGATCGTGAGCCTTATGCAATACATGCAATAACCTATGAATCTTTTGAATGAATAATGCTCAGCGAAGTGAGCAGTTTAAAAGACTCAAATATTGGTTGCATTTTGTTCGCAATCCTTAAGCCCCAATTGGGCAATAAAACAGAACAATGGAAAGAGGAGCCAATGAATTGCCTCCTCACATTTTTGACGCTATCAACTTTTTTTGGAGTAAGAACCTGTGGTTAGCCAGATTGCGAACTCGCCCTACGAGGCGGATACTCAGGCGATCGCCCGCGAACTGCTGAGCGCAACGCGCGAGAATCGCTCATTCTTCGCCCAGATGCGAGACCAGATGCGGTGGGATGACAAAATGCTGGGCTGGGCCATGAGCAATCCGGGGTTGCGGGTACAGTTGTTTCGCTTTATTGACTGCTTACCTTCTCTGCAAAGCAAAGCTGAGATTGCTCGCCATTTACAGGAATACTTAGGCCAGGAAGAGGTGGAATTGCCTGCAGCTCTGAAAGGCATGCTGGGGTTTGCCAATACCGACTCTATGCCAGGCCAGGTGGCGGCTACAACCGTTTCCACGGCTGTGGAAACCCTGGCCCATAAGTACATTTCTGGCGAAACCCTGAGACAGGTCATTAAAACTCTAGAAGGGCTCCGGAAAGACAAAATGGCCTTCACCGTAGACCTGCTGGGGGAAGCGGTGATCACCGAAGAGGAAGCCCAATCCTATCTGGATCGCTATATCGAACTGCTGGAAGAACTTTCTGCCGCCGCCAAATCCTGGCCGAAAGTTCCACAGATTGATGAGGCTGATGGGGAAACCCTGCCGAAGGTACAGGTTTCTGTGAAGCTGACAGCCTTCTACTCGCAGTTTGACCCACTCGATGCGAAAGGCAGCCAGGAAAAGGTATGCGATCGCGCCCGTACTCTCCTCCGTCGTGCCAAGGAACTGGGTGCTGCCATCCACTTTGACATGGAGCAGTACGCCTATAAAGACCTCACCATCGCCATCCTGAAGGAAGTGCTGATGGAGGAGGAATTCCGCACCCGCAGCGACATTGGAGTGACTCTCCAAGCCTATTTGAAGGAAACCGAAGAAGACCTGAAAGGACTGATTGCCTGGGCAAAAGAGCGGGGCACTCCTATCACGATTCGACTCGTGAAGGGGGCCTATTGGGATCAGGAAACCATCAAGTCTCAGCAGCACAACTGGGATCTACCTGTCTTCCAGCGGAAGGAATCCACGGATGCCAATTTTGAGACACTAACCCGGTTGCTGCTGGAAAATCACCCATATTTGTATGCAGCGATTGGCAGCCACAACGTGCGATCGCAAGCCTACGCGATCGCCATTGCTCGCCAGCTCAACATCCCCCGTCGCCGCTTTGAACTCCAAGTGCTCTATGGCATGGCAGACAAGCTTGCCAAAGCTCTTGTGCAACAAGGCTATCGGGTACGGGTCTACTGTCCCTACGGAGAACTGATTCCGGGGATGTCTTACCTGATCCGTCGCTTATTAGAGAACACCGCCAACACGTCCTTCTTGCGGCAAAACCTGGAGGAGCGACCTATTGAAGAATTACTGGCTCCACCGCAGCATCAGGAAAATGGACACAAAGCAGCTCAGAATGGAGCTTTTCACAACGCGCCAGATTCAGATTATTCGCAGCAGGAGAAGCGCGATCGCGGCCTCACTGCCATTGAAGCTGTGCGCCAACAGATGGGCCAATCCTATCAGCCGTTGGTGAATGGTCAGCGGGTGAATACCCTGGATAGCTTTGAGTCGCTGAACCCATCTAATCCCGATGAAGTGGTGGGTCGTGTGGGTCTGTTGAGTGTTCAGCAGGCGGATGAGGCGATCGCTGCGGCAAAAGCTGCTTTCCCGCAATGGAAAGCGACCCCAGCGAAGGAGCGAGCGGCGATTCTACGTCGTGCCGCTGACATTATGGAAGAACGTCGGGCTGAACTGGCTGCCTGGATGGTGTTGGAAACAGGCAAAGTGCTGGGTCAGGCTGACCCTGAGATTTCTGAGGCGATCGACTTCTGTCGTTACTATGCTGACGAGATGGAGCAGCTAGACCAGGGCCATAACTACGACGTTGCTGGGGAAACCAACCATTATCACTATCAGCCGCGTGGCGTTTCGCTGATTATCTCTCCCTGGAACTTCCCTCTGGCAATTCCTACAGGGATGACGGTGGCTTCCCTGGTAACAGGCAACTGTACTCTGTTGAAGCCCGCAGAAACCTCTTCTGTCATTGCGGCCAAGCTGGCAGAAATCCTGGTAGAAGCAGGCATTCCCGATGGAGTATTCCAGTACGTACCCTGTAAGGGTTCTACGGTGGGCTCTCACATGGTGAAGCACCCAGACGTGCACATGATTACGTTCACCGGATCTCAGGAAGTCGGCTGTCGGATTTATGCTGATGCCGCCATTCTGCAACCGGGGCAGCGACACCTGAAGCGAGTGATCGCGGAGATGGGTGGCAAGAATGCCATCATCGTGGACGAAAGCGCTGACCTCGATCAGGCTGTCGCTGGCGTGGTCTACTCTGCCTTTGGCTACAGCGGACAGAAATGCTCCGCCTGCTCTCGCGTGATTGTGTTGGAGCCGATCTACGATGCATTCCTGCATCGCCTGGTAGAAGCGACCAAATCGCTCAATGTAGGTCTGGCAGAACAGCCCAGTACAAAGGTTGGCCCAGTGATTGACGCCGCCGCCCAGAATCGCATCAAAGCCTACATCGAAAAAGGCAAAGAGGAAGCCACCCTGGCGCTGGAGCTACCGGCTCCCGATCAAGGCTACTTTGTTGGCCCCACCATCTTTGTAGATGTGCCGCCCACCGCTAAGATT
Source organism: Leptolyngbya sp. PL-A3 (assembly GCF_039962325.1). NCBI lineage: Bacteria > Bacillati > Cyanobacteriota > Cyanophyceae > Leptolyngbyales > Leptolyngbyaceae > Leptolyngbya > Leptolyngbya sp. PL-A3. Next base: position 56,587 of record NZ_JAMPLB010000026.1, on the reverse strand, counting down.
GCCCAGGAGGAAATCTTTGGTCCCGTATTAGCCGTTATCCGGGTGAAAACCTTTGAGGAGGCACTGGACATCGCCAACGGCACACTCTATGCCTTGACCGGAGGAATCTATTCTCGGACGCCTTCCCATATCGAGCGTGCTCGGGCTGATTTTGAAGTAGGCAACCTCTATATCAATCGGCACATCACCGGGGCAATTGTCGCCCGGCACCCCTTCGGTGGATTCAAGCTATCTGGTGTCGGTTCTAAAGCGGGTGGCCCCGACTACTTGCTGCAATTCTTGGAACCCCGCCATATCAGCGAAAATATCCAGCGGCAGGGCTTTGCTCCCATTGAAGGGGCAGAACAGTAGATAAAATGGGATGTTTCGTGGGTTTAACTCACGAAACATCCCACTCAAAAACAAACGCACGGATGACCGAACGTTTACAAAAAATTCTTTCACAATGGGGCATTGCGTCCCGCCGACAGGCGGAACAGATGATTGTGGATGGACGAGTGCAGGTGAATGGCGATCGCGCGACCTTAGGCCAAAAGGTTGATCCGGAGCGCGATCACATTGAAGTCGATGGTCAACCCCTCCAGACTGAAGCCCGTCCTGAACCGCTATACTTGCTGCTGAATAAACCTGCTGGGATTGTTACGACCTGCCGCGACTCCCATCAGCGACGCACCGTGTTGGATTTAATACCCGAGCAATGGCGATCGCACAGCGGCCTCCATCCGGTCGGCCGTCTCGATGCAGAGTCAACCGGAGCCTTACTTCTAACCAATGATGGAGAGTTAACCTTTGCCCTCACCCATCCCTCTCATGAGGTGGCTAAAACCTACCTGGTGTGGGTCAAAGGGCACCCCTCGGAACGGATACTGGAGCAATGGCGGCGGGGCATTCTATTGGATGGCCGAAAAACTCTTCCAGCTCAAGTCAAACGGTTACGTACAAGCCCTCAAAGTACACAATTGGAAATAGTGTTGAGGGAAGGAAGAAACCGTCAAATCCGTAGAGTCGCAGAGCAGCTGGGGTATCCCGTGCAGAAGTTGCATCGAGTTGCCATTGGCTCTATTCAAATTGGTGATTTAGCTAAGGGAAACGTGCGATCGCTACATCCCTCCGAGGTTAGGTATTTGCAGGATCAGGCAAAAGTTTTAGTAACAAAATCATCGGATCTGACTGGTTGAGTACCCAGTATTACGGTAATGTAAGTGCTGAGGGCCGTACTGTTGCATCTCGATACAGGCTCAACAGACAGGAAGCGGTTTCATTTCCAAGGAGTGTATGGTGACGAAGGCCATGAGTGAGGCAACTTCCCCTTTAGAACAGCAGCAAGCCGAAAAGCTCGCCCAAATCGGCAACTATCTGCAACAAGTCCGGGAAGAGCAATCGCTTTCCATCGAACAGATTGCCACCACTACTATGGTTCAAGCCCGCTTACTGCGGGCCATTGAGAATGGCAATCTCAAACAGTTACCTGAACCTGTTTACATTCGAGGTTTCTTAAAGCGCTATGCAATGACCCTGGGTCTAGATGGTGATACTGTTGCCGAAGCCTTTCCTATCAAGACTGATTCCAGCTTCCAAACCAACACGAAGGGTTGGCAGCAATCCTCTGCCGCACAACTGCGCCCCATGCACCTGTATGCAGCTTACTTGGCGTTGATTGTGGCGGCGATCGCCGGGCTTTCCTATGTATTGACTCGCGGCCCTGTTCGCACAGCTACCCCCATTCCTTCCCCTGTCACCCCCTCCCCCGAGCTGCTCAGCCCATCTCCCAGCCCGAGTGCTACCCCGGTTAGCTCTCCAAGAGCCCTTAGCAAGCCAGTTGAGGTAGATGTCACGCTAAAGGAGCAATCCTGGATGCGGGTTCAGATAGATGGCAAGACAGAGTTTGAAGGAATGCTGAATGCAGATACTCAGCGCACCTTTACCGCTGAGCGAGAAATCAAGATTCGGGCAGGCAATGCAGGTGGCGTTGTTGTGGCTTACAACAATCAACCCGCAAAACCGTTGGGAGCTCGGGGTACCGTTGAAGAAGTCACGTTTACTCCTAAAGGTAATAACGCCAGTACTGCTACGAACGCAGGCACGAATACCAGTGCCAGCACTGATGCCGACGCTAGCGACACTTCACCCAGTAACACTTCACCCATCAACCAGTAAGGCAATTTCCAGTAACGAAATTACCTCCGTAATCTAGGCGGTTTGCCCGCAAAGCAGGCAAACCGCCTAGATTATGGGAAGTTCTACGTAAGTTTTGTTGAAGAGGGGGTCAGGAGTTTCGCTCCTACCCCCCTCTTCAAAATAGGTTGTGCCCATAAATGTTAGCCATGATGATGCCCACTATGCTGCTCAGCTTCCTGGCGATGGTGACGTTGGCTTGGTTGTTGGGGGAGACGGCCATAGATTTGTGTCATGAAGCGAAGGCGATCGCTCACCTCCCGCGTTAATGCTTCCTGAGGGTAACGCCATTGCCAGTTACCTTCCGCCTTACCTGGAAAGTTCATACGAGCTTCGGTCCCCAATCCCAGAGTGTCTTGTAAGGGAAAAACAGCCTGGTTTGCCACTGATCCCATTGCCAACCGGATCAAATCCCAATGAATACCAGAATCGCTGGTACAGCCCAGGTAATTACGGAAAGCCTCACGCTCCCAATCAGGTAGGGTCTGAAACCATCCCTGGGTCGTGTCATTGTCGTGAGTGCCCGTGTAAACCACAAAGTTGCGATCGTGGTTGAACGGCAGGAAATGGTTATCCGGCCCACTGCCAAAGGCAAATTGCAGAATTTTCATTCCCGGAAACTGGAATTGCTCCCGTAGGGCCACCACGTCTGGGGTAATAACCCCCAAATCCTCAGCAATGATGGGTAGCGTTCCCATTTTTTCCTGTAAAGTCTTAAAAAAGATTTCGCCTGGAGCTTCTAACCATTCCCCATTAATGGCAGTCTCCTCACCCTGAGCTACAGCCCAGAAGGCACAGAATCCCCGAAAATGGTCAATCCGCACCATATCGACTAATTGAAAAGTTGCCCGGAAACGCTCAACCCACCACTCAAAGTCCGTTTCCTGAAGGCGATCCCAACGATAGATAGGGTTGCCCCAGAGTTGCCCGGTGGCACTAAAGTAATCGGGCGGAACCCCGGCCATTAGCTTGGGTGCTCCCGTCTCAGGGTCTAGATGGAACAGCTCTGGAAAAGCCCACACATCAACACTGTCATGGGCAACATAGATCGGAATATCTCCCATAATTTGAATGCCTGCATCATTGGCATAGGCTCGCAGATCACCCCATTGTTGGAAGAATTCAAACTGCAAAAACTTCTGGAAGAAGGTGTCATTCAATAACTCCACCCGCCAATGTTCCAAAGCTTCGGGGTGACGTTGGGCGATCGCCTCATCCCACTGGTGCCAGCTTTTGCCGCCAAACACCCCCTTGAGCGCCATAAACAGGGCATAGTCATTCAGCCAGAAGTGGTTATGGGCACAAAATTTGTCAAACTCACGCCGCTGGCCTAACTCTGCATGATCGTGAAACCGCTGCGATGCCTGCTTCAGCAGAGGTAACTTGCTCTGAATGACGTGATCATAGTCCACCCAATGAGCGGCATATTCCGGCAGGCTATTCAGCTCATCCTCTGTCAGCAATCCCTTCTCCTGTAAGCGCTCTAGACTAATAAGCGAAGGGTTTCCCGCCATAGCGCTGTAGCACATGTAGGGGGAGTTGCCATGACCTGTTGGCCCCAAGGGCAAAACTTGCCAGATTTGCTGACCATTCTCAAATAAAAAATCAACAAATTGGTAAGCGGCAGGCCCAAGATCGCCAATACCAAAGCGACTGGGAAGCGAGGTGGGATGGAGAAGAATACCACTGGAGCGAGGAAATGCCATGGGGATATTTTCGCGACGAACAAGGCTATTCTCCTTCACAGAAGCGGGAGCTGGCAGTATCGCTCATAATAAATTCGCTATTGGGTAACTTCTTCCTATAGCTGAAGGGAGCTATGAAATGAGTTCTGGAACTGCGGTTCCACATCCCATTGCAAGCCCTATTCCGCAACACTGCTTTTCTAACAGGACTATCCAAACTCATACCTGTAGAAGCCTTCAGGTTTCACATACCCCTCGATAGGCTTAGGGAGTTTATTAATTTGCTAGTGCTTAAGATGCGATCGCCCTGTTCATGTTACGATCTGCTTCAATTATGAAAACTGTGTTGGAGAGGTCAATTTACTGATGGAAGCGGCACTTTTGCTGGCCAAGCTGCCTGAAGCTTACGCCATTTTCGATCCTCTGGTAGACGTTCTGCCTTTGATCCCCGTGTTCTTCTTCCTGCTCGCCTTTGTGTGGCAGGCCGCCGTGGGTTTTCGCTAAATTCCGGCCTCAACGGTTCCAAACGCTAACTAAGACAAAGGGGTGCTCCAAAAGAGTGCCCCTTTGTCTTATAGCAATATGTAAATGCGTTAAGTACAGTTAACGGTGGTGTAGGGAACTTCGTGCCCTACACCACCGTACTTAATCGACGTGCACAGCGCTACAAATGATGCACAGCTTAGGCTGGAATAGGAATGGCAATTCCCTTCTGATAGGCCGGACGCTCAGATAAGCGCTTTACATAAGCAGCAACATTGGGATAACCACTAAACTCCATCTTCAGCATCAGGGTCATGTAAGCTACCATGGAGCCTACAGCCACATCTGCTGCACTGAACAAGTCTCCCAGCAGAAATGTTCGGCCTTCTAGCGCCTGGTTTAATCCGCCCAGCAGTCGTGGAGCTTCTTTTTCACGGGTTGCTTCTATAAATAACCCAGGACCTAAGGTCGCGTTTGCGAATAGAACCCATTGGGCGACAGTCCCCCGTTGTTCCGGAGTCAACGGCTCGCCGTACTTCTCTTGCAAGTAAAGCAGAATTGCCCCTGACTCCCATATCGAAAAGCCATCCACTTCGATAGCCGGAACCTTACCCATGGGATTAATGGCCAGGAAGGGCGGTTGTAAATGTTCGCCGGATTGCATATCCAACCGGACAAACTCATAGGGAACGTTCAGTTCTTCCAGATACCACTTCACGATCGATGCTCGAGAGCGATCGCCACCATAAAGCTTTAGCATTGCGTCTTACCTAGAAGGTGTCAAAAAACCATCATATAGCGACTGTTAGCCTCGCTAAGACAGCAAGAGAGGGCAAGACGAATTCCTGCCCTCTCTTACCCCACCTTAATGAAAGGCATGCCACAACTGATATCATGTCGGGTTAAAAGTGGTGCGGCGCAAAGCGCCGCACCACTTTCTATACTTGTTATGACAGGCCCATTTCTGTTGAAATTACAACGTTTGATGGGTATATGCGTGTTGTTTGACGTTATCCTCGATTTTCACCAGACGCTCTGAGTTGAGCACCCGCTTCCGCTCAAGAGAGACATTAAAATCTTGGCGTACAGTCCCTGCTGGGATGAGAGCTTGGGCCATGGGGCGAGCCTTATAGGTGCGGGCCGCTGCGATCGCCCGCGATGCGAACTCATCACAAAATTGTGCTGTTTCAGAGATGGCTTCGGGATGCCGAGGCTCACCATTTGCCAGAACGGCTTCTACAGTCAACGCCCAAGCCGCTTCGTAGGACGTCGGAATACCTCGGACCAGAGCCTCCAGGGCGGCAGAAGGGATGGGTTCTAAAATTTTGACCGGATGCACCTCACCATCCTCACGGATGAAGCAGGTTGCCAGCCCAATCACAACATAATCGCTGGCAACGATATCAGACGCATTCGAATCCGGTATTACAGAGGTCATAAATGTATCTTCCAATCCTGGTTTTCAAAATTTCTAAACCCGTTCTGTAGCTTGGCTCATCAATACTAAGCAGGGTTCATGACTCGCTCTAGCATTCTATCGTGCCCACCTGAAGGTTCTGGCCGATGTTACATCATGTATCGCTAAACTCTGGCTATGCTTCAAATTAGAGTGTGAAGGAATGACTACATAGGTTTATTTATATCTCTTTCAGCAGAGCGTAAAACTGTAACTCCGTCCTCGTTTTGCAGCAACAGGGTTATGGTTCCAAACCCCAAATTTGAACAAGTACGAGATACGAGTTTACATATGAAGAGATCGTAATTTAAGACGCCCTGTTTACATTTTTTCGATGAACAGTCAGAAATTTCACGGATATACCTTGTAGAGGACTAAGAGAGGCTTCTGACAACGTATTCAGCCATTTGTACGGGCTGTTTCTACGGAGTTCCGGCCGTCACACGATTACCCCTTTCCGTAGTTTCAACCTAATGTTTTTTTCTCATTTGCGACACAGTAACTAGTAGATAGAAATCGGTCATGTGGAAACGGGGTGCGTCGAGCTAGAGCCAAGGGAAACCAAACGATTACAGACTGATCGGCTCAGATAATCAAAACTTACGGTGAGGATGTCCATGAATACGCGCTCTTCCGAAGGTCGCCACCCAGAATCCCAAAATCTCGTACGCTCCTCTGAGCAGAAGAAGTCAGCGTTAAACGGTCACGCTCAGAAAAAATGGCAACCGAAGCGCAGATTAACTCAAGCTTTCGTCTCCCCCGAGCGAGAATTATTAGGGCTTGATCCCGAAGCCAATGCCAATGTTGTACGCCAACGTGCCCTGTCAGAAGCCCGATGCGGCAACTTCCAGGCGGCGATCGCGCTCTTCAACGAATTGTTGACCGCAAATCCTTACAGCGCCCGCGATTACAATAACCGGGGTCTGGTTTACTTCCAAAGCGGCCATCTCGAAGCGGCCCTGGCAGATTACAACCAGGCTCTTCTACTGAATCCCTATTTGGATGGGGCTTATAACAACCGGGCCAATTACTACGCCGCTCTTGGTCTGTATCTGGAAGCCATTCTGGATTACGATGCTGCGCTGGATTTGAACCCCGACAACACCCGCGCCTGGATCAACCAGGGCATCACCTTCCGAGATTTGCAGATGTTTGACCGGGCAATTGAAAGCCTGGATACTGCTCTTACCCTGGGTTACCTCGAAAGCCACATTTATGCTGAGCGAGGCCGCACTTATCACCTGCGCGGTGATTGGAACTGTGCGATCGCTGATTACCAGCGTGCCCTCGGCTGTATCGATGACCCTTGCGCCACCGCCCTTGGTAACGACACCCGCCTGCGGCACCAAATTCATACGTGGATGAACGAGTTGCTGGCTCCCCTGCAGGACTAGCGGTCTTTTTCACGCTAATTGGTTATCCTCCCGATCAATGTCACCGAAAGAGGAGAGTGGGCGCAATCTGCTCACTCTCCTCTCTTTGTATTGCCTGACGCCATCTGGTAGCCCGTTTATTTTTCAATAATAAACTTCCTGGTTCTGAGCACGTAACGCTATAAAAATATCTTTCCAAACCCAGAAAGCTAGTTTTGCTGCCACTTAGCGGCAGCAAAACTAGCTTTCTGGGTTTGAGTTAGAAACTTAGCGCTACATAGGAATGGGCGATCGCCTATTCAATTGAAATGGATTGCGGTCCACGCGAACTTCCATTCTGATGCCCATTGGAGGATGCTGTCGTCCCCGTACTGGGAGCCGTCCCAACCTGCTGATCCAGCCATGACTTGACCGGATCATCCCCCAAGTTCAAGCGAAATAAACCCGACACGAATCCGCCAAAGAAGGCGACCGGGTGAGAAGCCAACTGTTGCACAACTGGGGACAATTCATCAAAAAACACCGTTGTCATCCTCCCATTAACGATGAATCACGTTTCCGATACTAGCGTGAAAGCACAAGGGTCATGTTTCAAACGTGTGAACGGGGTGTGATGAAGTAGGTTTTATGGGCAGCAATACCCCTGGTAAAGTCAGTAAAGTCTGCAATACATGAAAACTACTGATGGCATCAGGAGAGGCGCCATGCTAGAAACGCCCATTGGGTGGGGGTTATTGTTGCTAGTCGGATGTGTAACGGGCACCCTGGCTGGAGTTTTGGGTATTGGCGGGGGGCTCTTAATGGTGCCTGTGCTGACACTGTTTGGCATTCCTCTCGTAGAAGCGACTGCGACCAGTTTGGTGGGGGTGCTCCTCAGTTCCATATCGGGTAGCGTGCAGAACCTACGCATGGGTGATTTGAATTGGCGTACTTCACTACTGCTAGCCCTGTTCGGCATGCTAACCGCTCAAGTAGGGGCTTGGATTGGCGATCGCGTTTCAGATGCCGTCCTTTCTCTGGCCTTCGCAGGGCTGCTTGTGTTAACCATCTGGCTGATGGATCTGAAACGCAAGCTCCAGCAGAAACAAAATGCAATGCGTACAGATGCAACCGAAATGGGAGCCTCTGAAAGCCAACAGGTTACTGGGGTTAATGCGCTCCTTCCCATTGCCTTTATCGGCTTACTGGCAGGGTTATTGTCGGGTCTGTTTGGCGTGGGGGGTGGCGTGGTCATGGTGCCGTTACAGATGCTGATGCTGTCGGAGCCCATTAAGTCAGCAGTGCGTACCAGTTTGGGAGCGATTGTTCCTATCTCCGTTTCTGGGCTGGCACAACACACCCTCAACAACAACGTACTCTGGATTCCCGGTATCGCCCTTGGCTTAGGTGGGATTTTGGGAGCCCAGGCAGGTACTCGCATGTTGCCGAAGCTGAGCGATCACGCCGTCAATCGTCTTTTTCGGCTTTTCCTGATCGGCCTGGCGGTCTATATGGCCATTCGTGGGATACGAGGGCTGTAGAATTTTGTAGAAAAATGGACAATCAACTTCTTAGGAGATTTCCAGTAATGAAATTACACCCAGAATGTTGGTGCTTTGCCCGCTTCGCGGGCAAAGCACCAACATTCTGGGTAAATTCTTATGCAGAAACCTCCGTAAGCCGCTTAGAGTGTGGCGATAAAAAAAGTGATGCATTTATTTCTTGTTCGCTAAGATGAATGGCCAAAGTCGCGGTTTAAAACCTCCTCCAGTCGACATTTGAAATTGGAAATAGGTTTTTCTATGTCAACAAACCGCTCGTTTTTATGCTTCTTTAGAACACAGAGTGTGAGTGCTATGGGTGACTTCTCTTCGTCTTGTGGATATGCACAGCGTTTGGGGTGGCAGCACATAGCTCTAACCGTCACCCTGATGAGTTTGGCAGGAATAGCTCCGGCCTGGGGACAAGCGTCAGCCCCACTAGGCCTGGACCAGGCAACATCAACGTCGCTGTTGTTGGCCCAGGCATCGTCTCAACAGTTCAACCGGGTGTTATTTGTAAATCCGTTGACCGGGAATGACCAGCAGGGGGAAGGTAGCTTGCGATCGCCCTTCCGTTCTATTACCCATGCGGTGCAGCTTGCCGAGCCCGATACGGTTATCTTCCTCAGCACGGGCAGTTATACCGAGCAAAGCGGGGAACAGTTTCCCATTGTGTTGCCCCCGGGGGTGAGTTTAATGGAAGACCCGGCGGCTGAGCGGGGCAGTATTGCGATCGCCGGAGCTGTAACTCATGGAACTGTTGCTGCCACGTCACGTTCTGCAGCTGGAGCCACACAGGTATCCCCCACTCCGGCCCGACGACCTGCTACGGCAAGAGGCGTGCAATCGCAACCCACCCGCCGTTCTTCCGAACTGCCGTCGGTGGATGTTACTGCAACCATTCCGGCTACACCAACGTCCCGGCGCTCAGCACCACCGGCCGCTGCCGTAGCGCGTCCAGATGCTGAGCAGGCACTCCAGGGCATCCCCATTCCCGTGCCACCCCCTGATAGACAAGCCAGACCTGCGGTCTCCGCAGAAGCATCATTGGGACAGGGGCGATCGTCCCAATCCATTCCAATTCCTGTACCACCGCCCGAGTCTCGCCGCTCAAGGGCGCGCGCTCAGACAACCGCTGTCGCTCCCAGCCGTCTGCCTACATCATCAGCCCCAATTGAAATCCCCGTGCCACCTCCTGACAACCCAATGCCTGCACGACCGTCTCGTTCGGCAGCGGCTCCGGTCTCTAGTGTGGCCTATGGAGTGCGATCTTCTGAAGGCTCGGCTGGCCCTTATGATTTGTTGCCCGTCCCGGACCCTAACGTTCCCATGGGCTACACCGGAGATATGCCTCGGGTTTCAGTGGCGAGCTTGACGGGCTCTACCAGAGCGACCCAGGCCGTTGGCGGAACAATCAGTCGGGGAGTCGGGACTCTGCAGTATCGCGTCCTGGTGCCGGCCGAAGATGAAGACGTGCGTGATTGGGTGCGGTCAGTCGTCCCCGATGCTTTCGAAACCGTCGCCGACGGGCAAACGCTGATGCAGATTGGTGCATTTGAGAGCCGCGAAAATGCCGAAGAAGCGGCTGATCAACTCAGTCGTAATGGCATTCGGGCCATCATTGAAGAATGGCGCTAGACGTTGCTTAAAGGGTTGATTTTTCAAGGGCGATGTCCCTGAAAAATCAACCCTTTAAACGGCAGAATCCATACGGCAGACGTGGTCCCTTCTGGTTGATGAGGGTAAGCTAAGGGAAGCACATCAATTCAGAGCAGCCATGGGTGGCGAAGGTTCAATTGCGCGTAGCTTTATGATGATGAGCTTCCTGACGGCAGCTCTTCTCATGGGTGTGCAGGGAGTTCAGGAGCTAGCTTTTACCCCCCCACAGCAGGGAACAACGACAACTTCTGCAAATTCCCCCGGATGGGGTCAGCGTATCCAATCAGCCCTGGGCCCAGCGTCTGTGCCTGCCTCCACCGAAGGATCTCAAAATTTCCCTCAAGGGACTCAGCCAGTCATGGCCCAGGCAGGAGGAGCAGGGGGCACAGCTTCGAGTTCTGCGGGGCCAGCTCCCAGTCAGATCCAACCACCGCTACCCTCGCCACCCCGGCCGGGATTAGCCGCACACTTAACAGGTGAGTTTGTACCTGCAGCCGCCCAACTTTCTACCCTCCTCAATCCATTACCCGAGCGGATTGTGCAAGTCATTGTGGATTTAAGCGATCGCCACGTCTACCTTTACAAAGGCACCGAACAAATCGGCAGCTATCCGGTCGCTATCGGCAAAGATGGCTGGGAAACTCCCACGGGACGCTTTCAGGTGATTGATATGCAGGTCGATCCCCACTGGCAGCACCCGATCACCCGTACAGATGTCCCCCCCGGCCCCGGAAATCCCTTGGGCTCCCGCTGGGTTGCCTTTCTGCCGATGCAGGACGGCGTGATTGGTTTCCATGGCACCTATCAGACTGACTTAATTGGGCAAGCCGTTTCCCACGGCTGTATTCGGATGCAGAATGCAGATATTGAGGCCATGTATCAACACCTGGCACCCGGTGTACCCGTGATTGTGCGCCAATAACCTCATCGGCTGGGCAGCAATTCTCATCTTGAAATTGAAGCCTGAAAATAGCCCGCCTTCGGCGGGCCATTTTCAGGCTTCAAAGGCGAGAGGCCGCGCCCGACGGGCGCGGCCTCTCGCCTTTGAAGCTCATAATGGAAATTGCTGTCGTCTGGGTACTATAGCTGCATTGTGAGCAAGGTAGCCACACACTTCTCATTTCTGCGCGGCGAAGTGACGACAGTGTTGTAAGAAGCGCTCAGGCAGTTCGAGCCGATCGCCCCAATGCATGTGTAAGTACGAGGCATGAAGGGTAGGCGATCGCCATCCCTCCCCACCCAATGCTTTTCCATCAAACCGTTGCATCTGGTAAAGCGGTGCTTCAGGCAATCCAGTTAGAGACGAGCGATGAAACTCATGGCCCCAAACTTCAGTTTCAGCTTGAACAAGGGGGCTATCCTGCTGGGCGATCGCTCGTCGATAACCCAGTGTCAGGCGTGTGCCCATTCGTGTCTCCGTGGGTAACGCTCCTACCATGGGCCAGCGTTTTCCTTCAAAATCCGTAATTGCCTGGCTCAGATACATCAGGCCACCGCATTCACCATAGACGGGCATTCCATGGGCGATCGCTGATTTCACGGATTGCTGAGCCGTCCGATTCTCTGCGAGGGCCTCTGCAAACACCTCTGGGAATCCTCCACCAAAATATAAACCGCTGATATGGGGTGGTAGCTCCATATCTTGCAGAGGGCTCCAAAAATGTAACTCCGCTCCAAGAGATGCCAAACATTCAAGGTTGTCGGGATAGTAAAAGTTAAAGGCAGCATCACGGGCGATGGCGATCGCAACTGATCCAACCGCCGCTTTAGGGGTTTGTGGAGATGACTCCCTACTCCTGCCAGAAGTATTGGACAGAAGCGGAAGTAATTGCTCCCAATCAAAACTTTCGTGGGCGATCGCGGCCAAATTCTCACACAGCTCCCCCATCTGCTCCAGCTCACCAGTTGGGACTAGGCCCAAGTGACGATCAGGAATGGTGATTTGATTATGGCGATGGAGCACACCAAGGATGGGAAGTTGCAGCCCTTCTAATGCTTCTTTGAGAAGAGTGAGGTGGCGATCGCTACCTACACGATTCAAAATTACGCCAGCAATTTGAATGCGGGAATCAAAGCTACGGTAGCCGTGGGCGATCGCGGCCACTGAGCGAGAAAGACGGGCACAATCCAATACAAGTAAGACAGGCACGTGCAGTAAGCGGGCAATATGTGCCGTACTGGCGACATCGTCTGTTCCCGAGGCTCCATCAAACAGCCCCATTACCCCTTCAACAAGAGTGGCTTCTGCGGTAGTGGAATGTTGAGCAAAGGAGCCTTGCACATAGGATTCCGAAGCCAGCACTGGATCCAGGTTGTAGCAGGGACGGCCTGTGATCCAACGGTGAAACATGGGGTCAATATAATCTGGCCCTACTTTAAAGGACTGGACATTCACTCCCTTTTGGCGCAGGTAGGCCAGCATTGCCAAGGTAATCGTTGTTTTGCCAACCCCACTGCGTTCCCCTGCAATAATCAGCGCCATAATTTCAAGTTCAATGCCGTCTTTATGACCCTATCTTGAAATCAACATTAAAGGTTTCATGGACCTCCTGCATGAGTCGTTGTGCGGCGAGACCACGCAACGATTCATGCAGGAGCTCTATGCACAAGGCTATGTTTTCGAGAGCAACACAAAGCACTATCCTGGAAATACCGTAATCCCGACTCCAGGTTAGAAGCCAGCCTTAGATTAAAAGAAAGTGCGTGGTGCTTTGCACCACGCACTCTAGATTTCGGTTCCTTGAAGCAGACTACATATTGGTATCGCCCCAGCTATCCTTCATGCGTTCAGAGTTGAGGGGTAAGTAATCATCCAGAGGCTCCTGATTCTCACCGGTTTGGATAGCAGGCGCAGGCATGCCAATCGCAGCTGCAATTTCGGCAGGTGGCTTGCGGTAGCTAGGAAGCCGCACATAGTCCCCCGTATGGCTCAGAGCACCACGGTTCACCTTCATCTTGTGGGATGTAGTGTAGTAGCGGTGAGTAGGTTGCTGAATGCCCCGCTCCTGCAAGGTCTGTGCCGATATTTTCTTCCGCAGTTTGATAATGGCGTCCATGATGGCTTCTGGGCGAGGAGGGCAGCCAGGAATATAGACGTCAATCGGCAGAATCTTATCCGCCCCCCGCACAGCCGTAGGAGAGTCAGCACTGAACATTCCCCCCGTAATCATGCAGGCCCCCATCGCAATCACGTACTTGGGGTCGGGCATTTGCTCATAGAGGCGCACCGTAGCCGGGGCCATCTTCATGTTGAGGGTGCCTGCCAGGATGATCAGATCTGCCTGACGTGGGGCCGCCCGAGGCAGCAAACCAAAGCGGTCAAAATCAAATCGAGAGCCAATCAGCGCGGCAAATTCAATAAAGCAGCAGGCCGTGCCATAGAGCAACGGCCACAGGCTGGAGAGCCGCGCCCAGTTATACAAATCATCAACCGTCGTCAGAATGACGTTTTCGGATAATTGTTGCGTTACTTGAGGCGCGCCAATAGGGCTGATGACAGAATTTTCAGAACCTTCGAACGAACCTGTTGCAGAGAGGTTCGACATTCCATCTGAATAGGTCATGGTGTTGGCTCAGTAAGTCAAGCTCGTTCAACAAGCATGGGTGACGGGGCACCCAGCCGTTGCCCTGTATTGAGACTGTAAAGAAGAGAAGGGGTTTTCGCCTCTGTCTTTTGGGGGGTTACAAGCTTTTAGGAAAGTTTAACGCCCTTAAAGCCAAATTTGGTGTGGGAAGCACGGCGGCCGTACTTCCCACACCAAATTTGGCTTTATCGGGTACGAGACTCTAGAGGCTTATATTTTCTATCTCTCCAGGGTTGCCTCAGGCTCATGGATACCAATTACATAACCATTGCGATCGCCCAACAACAGCGCCTTATCTCCCCGTTGCAACAACTTGGCGATGATTTCCAGAGCTTGTTCGGCAGGAAGCTCAGCTTTAAAGATGCTGTAGAAATTTTGGTCAACGGCGATCGCATCCACTGATTGCGGCAAATCGGGAACTTGAATGCGACAACGCCGATGGGGATACTGGTTCACCAGCACCAAGCAGGATGCGGGTTTACGTACAACGGTGGAGGATGGTGTGCCAACACGCATGGCATCCGGTTCTTCAACCCATACGCCATAGCCCCGGGGCATCTTGGTTAGCACCGTCGATTCATTGCGATAAACCAGCTTGGTGAGGAGGGCGATTGCCTTGCGAGCTTCAGGGGCTACCTGAAAAAAGCTGTAGAATTGGTCCCCCAGTTGGATAGCCGACAGACGCTGCTCCAGATCAGGGACTTTGACGTGGCAAGTTCTATATTGCTGACGATCAAGCAGGATGTATGACGGAGAAGGGGCTTTCAATTGGCTCACGGTAGGATGCCCCAGAAGGGCAGAGGGACAGGCTTTACATTTCTTCAGGATAAAGCGATTGCGATCAGGATGTCACTGTCATAAAGCCTCAGATGGTATGCCTGACGCACTTAAGTTCTCGTGAAATCTACGTTTTAGACTCACGTACAGTTTTCCCCTTCCCATCAAACCTACGTACGAGTGGCAGGTGCGTGAGTAAAACCCGCCACATCTGGCCATTAACACTCCACAGCAAGCTTGCGTCAGCCGGTGCTGTTTTAGACCTTTCGTTATCGGTTGTAGAAGGGGTACTGAGTGCCCCTTCTACAACCGATAACTACACATTCCAAAGACGGTCTTGACTTTCCAGCCGACTGGAAGCTTTAGCATGAGTTCTATAGTCCAATATCCCTACATCCGTGTTCTGTCAGACTTGACAGATGCCGGTGGGATAAATTCTTTAGAGCGTCGGGATAAGCCTCCATGAAACTTGAATTGACCGTTCCCAGCATGGCCTGTTCTGCTTGTGTTGACACGATCTCCAAAGCGATCGCCGGAATCGATCCTGCCGCCAAGGTAGAAGCCGACACTAAAACCAAGCGGGTCGCCGTCGAGACCGATGCGACTGAAGCCTCGGTTAAGCAGGCCGTTGAAAGCGCAGGGTATCCCGTTAGCTAAGCACCTGCTTCCGTTGCAGCTCGCGAACGAAAGCGGCAATACCCTTTTGCTCCGTTTGATACCCTTCTGAGAAAGTTGTTTTTTCGTGCGCTTATGCATGAAAAAACAACTTTTACCAGATCTTTCACCCCCCTTCAAGGCGCAGGAGGTACGATGCATTCCCCTGCACGATTGGAGCCGGGAGACATTTTTAACAGGGAAAACGTCATGACAACCGACCGCCTCCAACTCCAGGGCATGAGTTGTGCTGCCTGCGCTCGCAACGTCGAAACGGCTATTCAGAGTGTGCCCGGCGTTCAGGAAGCTAGCGTTAACTTTGGGGCAGAGCAGGCAACGATCACCTTCGATGATCGGGTGACTGACCTGGACGCCATTCAGCGGGCGATCGCCGATGCTGGTTATGGCGCTTCCCCCCTGGTGGAATTTGGTGCGGGGGAACCTGACACCCAGCAGGACACAACTCATCAGGCAGAGCAGCAACTCCTATTTCGCAAGGTGATCTTCGGGGGCATTATCAGCGCCATTCTGGTAGTGGGCTCCCTGCCAGCCATGACCGGGCTAAGTATCCCCGGTTTCCCGATGTGGCTGCACAATTCTTGGGTGCAATGGGTGCTGTCTACCCCCGTGATGGTGTGGTGTGGGCAGAGCTTTTTTACAGGGGCATGGAAAGCCTTTAAGCGCCATGCAGCCGACATGAACACCCTGGTGGCTCTGGGTACTGGAACCGCCTATCTGTATTCCCTTTTTGTCACCTTGTTCCCTCAGGTCATTCGCGCCCAGGGTTTGGAACCGGCTGTATATTACGAAGCCGCGGTGGTCATCATCACGCTGATTTTGCTGGGCCGCTTTTTAGAGAGCCGTGCCCGTAGCCAAACCTCCAACGCCATTCGGCAATTGATGGGGTTGCAGGCAAAAACAGCACGGGTCATTCGTCAGGGGCAGGAGCAGGACATCCCGCTTCAAGAGGTGGCGGTGGGAGATGTGATTGTAGTGCGACCTGGGGAGAAAATTCCTGTGGATGGGGTGGTACTGGAAGGGCGATCGGCGGTAGATGAGTCGATGGTAACCGGGGAACCCATACCGACAACCAAGGAAATGGGCGACGAAGTCATCGGAGCCACCATTAACAAAACTGGCAGCTTCCGCTTCCGGGCCTCGCGAGTTGGGCGGGATACGGTGCTGGCACAGATTGTAAAGCTGGTGCAGGAAGCACAAGGTTCTAAAGCGCCGATTCAAAAATTGGCGGATCAGGTCACGGGTTGGTTTGTACCAGTTGTGATGGCGATCGCCATTCTCACCTTCCTGATCTGGTTCAACCTGATGGGCAACACCACGCTAGCCCTGATTACCACAGTGGGCGTGCTGATTATCGCCTGCCCCTGCGCCCTGGGTTTGGCAACTCCTACCTCCATCATGGTAGGTACCGGAAAAGGAGCTGAAAACGGCATCCTCATCAAGGGGGCGGAAAGCCTGGAGCTGGCTCATAAACTCAAAACCATTGTGCTGGATAAAACGGGTACCCTGACCCAGGGAAAACCCGTCGTCACCGACTATACAACTGTGACAGGCACAGCTCACCAGAACGAAATCCGCTTGCTACGAATGGCGGCGGCTGTCGAACGCAGCTCTGAGCATCCATTAGCGGAGGCCATCGTGCAGTACGCTGCACGGCAGGGAGTTGACCTGACGGATTTACCCAAGGTGGAAGGATTTGAGGCGATCGCTGGCATGGGCGTCCAGGGCGACGTCAACGACCACCGGGTGCAGATCGGCACCCGACACTGGATGGAAAGCCTGAAAATCCCCACCCAATCCCTCGCTGCTTTACAACAAACCTGGGAAAATCAGGCCAAAACCACCGCCTGGATTGCCGTTGATGGACAGGTGGAAGCACTGGTTGGTATTGCCGATGCCTTGAAAGAATCCTCGGCAGCAACCGTGCGATCGCTGCAACGCATGGGTCTTGAGGTGGTGATGCTGACTGGAGATAACCGACAGACGGCAGAGGCGATCGCCCATGACGTTGGTATTACCCGCGTCTTGGCCAATGTGCGCCCTGATCAGAAGGCCAATCAGATCAAAGCTCTGCAAGCCGAAGGCAAAGTGGTGGCGATGGTGGGGGACGGAATTAATGATGCTCCTGCTTTGGCCCAAGCTGATGTGGGTATTGCCATTGGTACCGGGACGGATGTAGCGATCGCTGCCAGTGACATTACCCTCATTTCCGGCGACCTCCAGGGGATTGTAACTGCCATTCAACTGAGCCACGCTACCCTCCGCAACATCCGCCAAAATCTCTTCTTCGCCTTTATCTACAACGTCGTCGGGATTCCAATTGCGGCAGGAATTCTCTATCCGGCTCTGGGTTGGCTGCTAAACCCTATCATTGCGGGGGCGGCGATGGCGTTCAGTTCCGTCTCGGTGGTCACTAACGCGCTACGGCTCCGCAACTTTCGCCCTAAACCCATCCATGCTTTTGGAGGTTCCCGTGGTCGATAAGCTGAAATCTATAACCGCAAGTTTGCTGGTACTCGGTACCTGGGGGGCGATCGCTTTGACCTCACCCAGCCTTGCCATGCACCCATCCCCTTCCCATGAAACCACCCCAAAGGCAGAACCTCAGTTCCGAGCTATTGAACAGCCCCTAGCGGTAAAAATTGGTGTCAATTTAGCCGGGCTTGGGCTGATTGGTGCAGAGCTATGGTGGTTTTTGCTCAGTAAAAAGCGCTCAACCAACTCCAATTCTTAAAAATTACAGTGGATGGTAGATGTGGCGGACCTCGCTTATCCTATCTGATGTGCCTGCTCTACATGTGGTGGGCTTGCGTAAGTTGTAGGCGTTGCGGGATACTGGCAATCACTATTTCACCCCGAATAGGTGATGCGCAGAGGTTATTCAAGGGGTTTATAGTTGATCAATCGAATTTGAAAACAAGGCATCCTAAGAGACAGGATGCAGGAGTTTGTATGGATGCTACGTTCTTGCTTATTGCTGGAATGACTCTCATCTCCAGCTACCTCAGTCTCCGCAGTCCTGAGGTTTTTGCTCTACTGTTTTTTGTTACGTCTGTGTTTGGGCTTATCGTCAGTTTCGTTATCGCCCCTACCCTTTTGCAGACCTTCGTTCTGCTCTTTGGCTTGTACTGGATCTACAAGCTGTGGCGCACCAGCCCAACCCTGATTTAGGCACTCGACCGCCTAAAGTCGTGCTGAAGCTAGACGCATTTGAGGCGCTTTGCATGAAGCTACCCAAGTATCGGTTGTTCCATTTCAGTTTTTCCTGCTTGTCCGGATGGCTGTCAGCAGTTCCTGATGGACCTCAGCAGAAGCGGCAATCACCAAACCCGGACGGCCATAGTCCGTGCAGGTATGCAATGGAGGAGGAACTTCTCCATCATGCGTAGTGACAATACAACCTAATTCCTGAGCCATAAAGGCTAATAACGCCCCATCAATAAATTTGCCGGCCCGAATTACCACTCCCGTCAGTTCGCCACTCAAAATACCGTTGACATTGGGAATGTTGACGTCCTTTGAGTAATCGGTCTCCGTACATAACACCTGGTAGTGGTGGGGTAGAATCGCGGCCAGGTGAGTCATGCCCAGCCCAAGCAACAAGGTAGGTTTATAGGTCATTACCTGTAGGGGTTGGGCTTGCTCCAAGCCTTCATCCAGGGAACCTTCCCAGATTCCCTCACCTTGAAGTGCGTAGGTGAAGGTGTTCAGGGCCGGGGTGAGAGCGATCGCTCCTGCAAACTCATCCCGATTCAAAATTCCTAACAGGATTTGATAATTGGGATGTCCATCCAGGTAATAGCGGGTGCCATCAATGGGGTCGAGGGTGACCAGATAATCGTCCTGCGGCCCCAGAGTAATGGCCCGAAAATACTTCGTGTTATAGGTCTGCTCATACTCCTCCCCATAGAAGCGGATGTTCGGAAAGGTTCCTAACAGTGCTACCTCAACCAGGGTTTGAATCGACAGATCCGCATCACTCAACGCCGCACCAAAGGTACTATCAAAGCCATCTTTGGCAGGGCGATCGCGAATAAACGGTTGAATCTGCTTTGCGTAGGAGGCGGCGACCTTCAGATAGGGAAAGAGCGCTTCTAGAATCTGACGAGGGGTCGGAGAGTTCATACAGGATAGTGAATGCTGAAGGGATGAAAGAGCCAATTGTCTGGGAAAAGGGTACAAGGTCAGGCTTGATGAGATTAGCCCTCACCTAGACGGCAGCGATCGCCCTCTCCACAAGCGAGTCGGGCTTGTCGTTGCGCCACCAGGGTTGCCAGGTCAGGACGCCCTGTTAACCGTAAGCGCCAATCCGCCCAAACGCTATAGGCCCAGTCTGCCAATGGCCCCACTATCGGCCAGCGGGTGGGAGCATACACCCAGCCCAAGCCCAATACGGTATAGACCTGACGAAATACCTCCACATTTTTGATCACGGTGCCGTCGCGGCGCACCGCATGGATATGTCCCATCGCCGCCTCAAAGGTGACGCCGCCATTCTCTTGGGGGGTGTAGCGATCGCTCATAACATCCACAAACGCGATCAGCCCCCGGCCGTCGTCCTTCTTGCGCAAAAAGTTTACTTCTCGAACACAGAGCGGGCATTGCCCGTCATAGAGCAACTTGATTTGCCAGGTATCTGGCAGGGCTTCAGAAGCAGAGGTCGCGGCAGAATCGGAAGAAACCGGAGAACGGGTCATGGATAGGTTGGGTAAATGGGATTACTGCTATTTTAAGAAATTTGAAGGCAGGGCTCCAAATCCTTTGGGCTACTTGCGCGCACTGCACTACACGAGGCTCTGTAGCGGGATGCGAATAGGTCTAGTACAAATTGGGGTTGAAACATCCTCAACCCACCCCTTTTGTCCTGAATGGACTTTCATACTTTTGCGAACATTCAGAGCCCATTTTGTGAAACACTCTGAATACTCTAAATAATTGATGCATCTGATATAACGCGAGAGAAACCTATGTGGCGAGTTATTGTTCAATGCCCTGCTGAAAGTTGGCGCCAATACGCAACCGAGTTTAAAGCGATCGCTGAAAAATACTCCAGCACACCGTTAGCCTCCAAAAAAATGAAGGATGACGAACGTCGCATTATGGAATATCAAATTGAGAACGTTAATGAAGCCGAAGAATTTATAGAAGAATGCGTGGCTTTAGAGGGTTTTACAGCAACCTTTGAAGCACTGTAGTAATTCAGTGAGGCTGGAAATTAATAGCCAGAAAACTTTGAGATTAAAAGAACAAACACAACACAGAGTTCTTGCATGACGCATGAACTATTTTTGAGAACAGTGAAGTAGACAGAACTAGCCGAAACAATTTACATCAAAAACACTAAGAATGCGTACGTCTGGAGTAGCCCTATTTTTTAGTTACAGGAAGCTTTAGAAGTCCGGTATTTTCTCAAGGTGCCTATGCCAACAGATGCCGATCTCAATTCGCAATTTATTCGGCTAGATGGTCGTAGCTACAAAGCTTACAAAGACCTTCAAGGTCGCTATCAATTTAAGGACTTCACGTTGTTTATCGACTACGTGCAGGGGGATCCCTTTGCTGCACCCAGTCGTTTGCGTGTTCAAGTGCCGCAAACCCAAGCCCAATTTCCACAAGACCTGTACGCTACCCCAAGCCGGGTGATCGCCCTGTGTGACTTCCTGCACCGCCAGTTTGCTTACCAGGCAAACCGATTGCAAACCAACCGGGGTAGTGGAAAAAGTGGCCTGGTTGCGATCGCCCCTATAGGCCAGCAGGTTCTAGAACGTTCCTCACTCTGGGTATCTGACCTCTGTGTAGAAGCTCGCTTTGTTGTCGGTCTACCTGCTCAGGGTCGCACCATTCTGGGTCGGCAAGCCGCAGAACTGCTTTGTGAAGATTTGCCTGAGATCGTGATGCGATCGCTCATCTACTCCGCGTTAGATGCATCAATTCTGCGCCGCCATATTGATGTCGTCGAAGACGCTGACTGGCTGCGGCAGCAATTGCCCAGCCGCAACCTAGTCGCGTTCATCCCAAACGGTGCCATTCTTCCCCGCCAAAGTGGTGTAGACGATCGCCCCTTACAAGAATCGGCTCAACCCTTTCGGGCTCCGCGAGAACTAGAAGTCGAGTTTGAACGACCTAACCAGGGCCCCATCCGTGGCATGGGCATTCCCGAGGGCATCACATTAATTGTGGGGGGCGGCTACCACGGCAAATCGACCTTGTTGCAGGCGATCGCCCTCGGCATTTACAACCACATCCCCGGTGATGGTCGTGAACAGGTGGTAACGGTGGCAGAAGCCACCAAAATTCGCGCTGAGGATGGCCGCAGCATTACAGGGGTCGATATTTCCCCCTTCATCAACCACTTACCCCAGGGTCGTTCGACCACCCATTTTTCCACTGAAAACGCCAGTGGCAGCACGTCACAGGCTGCCAGCATCATGGAAGCCCTGGAAGCGGGAGCCACAGCTCTTTTAGTGGATGAAGATACCTCAGCCACCAACTTTATGATTCGCGATCGCCGTATGCAAGCGTTGATTGCCAAGGATCGCGAACCCATCACCCCATTTATCGACAAAATCCAACAGCTTTATCAGGAGTATGGCGTCTCCACCGTGCTCGTGATGGGCGGCAGTGGCGACTATTTTGATGTGGCTGACACAGTGATTGCCATGACGAACTACGAGCCAGAGGCCGTAACCGAGCAGGCCCGGGCGATCGCAGCCGAATACACGATTCACCGAACGATGGAAGGGGGCGATCGCTTCGGCTCCCTCCCCAGCCGCATCCCTGTCCCACTGACTCAGAATTGGGATGATTCTCGTCCACCCAAACTGAAGGTACACGAAGTGGACGAACTGGTGATTGGACGCGAATCCATTGACCTTAGCGCCCTCGATCAATTAGTCGATGGAGGCCAGCTACGAGCGATGGGAGCGGCGATCGCCCTGCTGCGTCAGGATTATTTTGATGGTCAGCAAACGTTGATAGAGGCAATCGACCAACTCCTGAACACGGCTCAGGGCAATCTGGACGCTCTTGCCCCAAACCTTCAGGGTGATCTGACCACGTTTCGCAAATTGGATTTAGTGGCGGCAGTCAGCCGCATGCGATCGTTCACCCTCACCCATTCTTAGGGCTGTACTAGATCCCCACATGCTAACTGACCAGGCGATCGCCATATCAGAAGTGCCATTACCCATTCCTCACTTTTCTATGGCAAAACCTTAAATCTAGGGTGAACCTGAAAGCGTCTCGTAGAAAAGCTGCCAGAATAATCCTCAGCGCTTGTACAAGGTCAGAATTATGAGCCAGGGTTTATCTTCCACACCATCCATGGCGATCGCCACCGCCCTTCACCTGCATCAACACCTTCGCGATCAGGTGCAACGCACCCAGGAGCGAGAGCGATCGTGGCAGGGAGGCATTGTGGCACTGGCGGCGATCGGCACCTGCTTTGCCCTGCTTCCCTGCCTGCTTCAAGACATCCCGGCTGACCTGGCACAGTGGTCTCAAGTCAGCCGGGTGGTCTTGGCGCTTGTGGGCTTAGGGTTGTTGGGTCTGGTGTTTCTATCCAATCGGTTTAGCCACAACAGCACCACGCTCAACGCGGCAATGGCCGCAACTGAGCGAGCCATCTACTTTTATCAGACATTATTGCAATATCGAGCCGATCGCGATTTTTGGCTCCAGCAAGAGCTGCGACGCATTCAGCAGGAATTGCAGGAGCTGATGATTCCGTTTCCCGACAGCAGCGGAACTCCCTCCTTAAAACAGGCTCCAAACCTCACAGCCCATGAGTATTTGCAGCAGCGGTTGGTGGCCCAACTCCAACAGTTAACGCAGCAAACTCACGGGTTGACTCGTCAGCGCCATCGCACCCAAACCGCCCTGGGTATTTGCATTGGAGCAGTCGTGTTGGTGCCCATTGTGGCTCCCAACGTGTTGGTCTGGGGAGCGATCGCCCTGTGTCTGAGTATTGCATTGGTGCTGTGGCTGCGAGTCTCTGCGCTCCGACCCGCCATTGAAACAGCTAGCCAACTGAGTCTGGGGTTAACCCTGTTACGGGATTACTGGAACAGCCTTCCAAACTTGGCACGTACCAGTTTGGAATTTTTTCGGTTAGTGGTCGCCACTGAAACTTTATTGGAGAGCCCCTACCGTCAAATTACCGACCAGATTCGAGACTCGATGGAAATACTGCAAGATCAACAGTTTGATCTGATTCAGGAAGTCTTGAACCAGCCCCTTCCTGCATCGCTAGTAGAGGAACTCCAAACCCGCTCTCTGGAAAAAGAGGGAACGGCCCAGTCTCTTACCGCCGGAACAGCCCTTACCCAAGTTGCCGTTACCGAAGAATTACCCGCTCTCACCATCACCACCGCCGAAGTAGTTTCCAACGGTTCCCAGAGTGGTAAAGCGTTAACTGCGGCCCCAATAAATCAGCCCCCATCCCACATCAACAAGCGGAGCCGACCCCATGCCTTTGTGATCATGCCCTTTGGCCGTAAACAGGGGCCCGACGGTCACTGGATCGACTTCAACAGTATCTACCAAAACTTGATTCGTCCCGCTCTGGAAGAAGCCGGCTTTGAGTCCTTCCGAGCCGATGAGGAAGAGGCCAGCGGTGACATCCTCACCGACATGTTTCAGGAGTTGCTGTTGGCAGATTTAGCGATCGCCGACCTCAGCATCGACAACGCCAATGTTTTCTACGAGTTAGGGATTCGCCATGCTTTCCGCAAACGAGGCGTAGTCCACATCCAGGCAGGCCGGGCTTACATGCCCTTCGACATTTTCAATGTACGAACCCTGCCCTACCACTGTGACGAGAACGGTTGCCCCGACCCGGCCTACCTCGAAAAAGATAAAGCAGCCCTGATCAAGATGGTTGGGGCAACCTGGAAAGCTGAGCGCAACATGGTTCATAGCCCAGTCTTTAACCTGCTAAATGGATTGATCGAACCCGATCGCCGTACCCTGCGTACCCCCCTGGCAACCGGCTACTGGCAGGAATACACCTCCTTGCAGTCGAGGATTGCGATCGCCCAACGGCAAAAGCGCATTGGCGATGTGGTGCTGCTGGCCGAAGAAGTCAGCAACCCTCTGGTGAAGGAAGATGTGCTGGCAGACGCAGGTAAAGCACTGAAAGATATGGGGAACTCTGCTCTGGCATTGAAAGAATATCGTCAGGGTTTAAAGCTCAATCCTGATAATGTCGACTTTCGTTGTGAGGAAGCCTATCACCTGAGCCGCCTGGGGCAATCGGATGAGGCGATCGTCAAGCTGGAAAAAGTACTGGGCGACGTGCCTACCTGCGTCAAAGCAGCCACTTACCTGGCCCGGATTTACAAAGATCTGTGGAAGCATGCCTGGTCAAATATTACCGATGCCAAGAAGCGTCTGCAAACAGCCTACGAAGCCTCCTTTTTGTTGCAACGAGCGATCGATAATTACCTGCGGGGTTACCGGCTGGATCAGAACCAGTACTATCCCGGCATTAATGCTCTGATGCTGACCGCGCTGCTCGATCACCTGGCCACTAGTGCTGAGGTGGAAAGCGGTGATATTGATGAGCTAGCCTATCGCAGCAAGCTGCCAACTCTCTGTGGCTCCGTGCAGTTCTGCCTGGAAAGTACTCTACACTGCACACCAAACGACTACTGGGCAGCGATGTCGTTAGGAGATTTAGCGGTCTGTGTAGCGGAGACTCCGCAACAGGTCGCTACGGCCTATCGCAAAGGGTTGGCGGTGCTGTGGAATTACAAATTTGGGCTGCAGGCTACGCTGGAGCAGCTCTATCTGTTGCAGTCTCTTAACTTTCGTCCGGCTTTTGTAGAGATCGGGCTTAGCGTTCTGCAACCCGAGCTGAATCGCCTTGTACAAGCAGAGTCCCTGGTTTCTCCCAACCGAGAGGAGGAGGAATGGTCGAAGCCATCCCAGGTACTTCTCTTCAGTGGCCACATGTTGGATAATCCCTCACGAGCTAAGCCCCGCTTTCCTGCTTCTATCGAACCGGAGGCAACGCGTCGCCTGGAGGAAGCGCTGGATAAGTTTTCCGTTCAAGCCAACTGTATTGCGATCGTCCCTGGCCTGGCTTGTGGAGGTGACATCCTGTTTGCAGAGGCATGCTTGCGGCGCAATATGCGGATTGAAGTGTATCTCCCCTTCGAATCCTCAGCGTTTATCTGCGATTCGGTTAGCTTTGCTGGAGATAGCTGGGTAGAACGGTATTACACCATCATCAACAGCCCCAATATCACAGTGCATCTGCAGCCCGATCGCCTGGGCCCCGTCCCCGGGTACGACAACCCCTATGAACGCAACAATCGCTGGGCTCTCTACTCAACGCTGATGTACGACATCAACCGCGTTCGTCTGATTGCCCTGTGGAATGGGCAGGGTGGCGATGGCCTGGGAGGTACCGCCGATATGGTGCAACAGGTGCGGCAACTGGGTGGCATGGTCGAGCATATCGACATCACCAAGTTCGATTACTGGAAAGAGCAGCAGGGGCAGGGGCAGGCGATCGCCACCAGCATGTCCTAATCTCCGAACAGAGTACAGCACTAAAAAATTAGGGCAGGGACTTCATACCTGCCCTATCTCTATCATCTTAGGAGATTTCCAGCAATGAAATTACCCCCCAGGATGTTGGTGTTTTGCCCGCTTCGCGGGCAAAACACCAACATCCTGGGTAAATTCTTATGCAGAAACCTTCTTCGGGAATTTGGTTAACCTGAGGCCGGGATAAGCTGAAGTGTCCATTTTGAAGTGCTGCGCGTTGCGCGGCACTCCAAGATTCCCTTAACCCGACCTCAGGTTGATTAACTCGACTTTGGACTAAATTGGGTTTCGCTTCACTGAAAAGCTTGCTACGCAAGCTTTTCAGTGAAGCGAAACCCGAAAACCCGCTGCGCGGTAGGCAGAATTAGTCCAAACTATGAGTTCAGTTGTTTGATCAGGTGTTGTAATTCCGGGAGAATCAAGTTTTCCATGGCCAACACCACCGCTCCCCGGGCACCAGGAAGAGAAAAGATCAAGGTATTTTGGCGAATTCCAGCTACGGCACGGGAGGCGATCGCTCGTGACCCAATTTCTCGATAACTCAGCCAGCGGAAAATTTCGCCAAAGCCTGGTAGGGTCTTCTCCAGTAAACGCTCGACCGCATCATAGGTGGTATCCCGAGGGGCAATACCCGTGCCGCCATTGAGGATGATGGCGGCAATAGCCGAGTCATCACAGAGGGATTGCACATGGGTTGCGATCGCCGCTGGGTCATCCTTCAGGATCTCATAGCTCCCCACCTGATGCCCGGCACTCACCAGCGCCATTTCAATGGCTTGTCCACTGGTGTCCGTTTCGCGGGTGCGGGTATCACTGACGGTGACAATGGCGCAGACGACTGGACGAAAATCTTGATCAGGGTGGGGGGTAGAAGTCATGGATAGGATATATAAACTACCTGAAAGATTAATTTTTCGTGCGCTTGGCGCACGAAAAATTAACGAGGACAGGCTCTATTCGTTGTCAGATTTGCTGAAGCCCAGGCCATTTTCTTCGGCATAGCGCTGCATGAAGCGCATAAACCGATCCCATTCTTCGGAGCTTTTCATAATGTACAGAGCTTCCAATGCTTCCGGTTGACCGTTGATGAATTTGGCCTTTACCTCGCGCGTCATCAACTCACCCTCCTCATCGATCAAGTACATACCGGTGATGTCTTCGGTGCTTTCGTTACTGAGGGCGACGGGCTTTTCAAAATAAAAGGTGGCGGTGCCGTTACTACCGTCCCGAGCACGAGTCAGCCGCACATCAGGAATAACACTTTCGGTAATGCCACGGGAAAATTGAATTTCTGCCATAAAGATTCTGTCCATCTCGTTACAAAAGGATTGGGAGAACCGATCTCCCTGTAACATTGCGTTACCTTTATGGGATCTATCATCTCAGATCTTGCACCAAAACCCAGATCTGTCCTTTAGCCTCCAATGGCTCACCTTTTTTAACAGGTAACCAGGGCTTCAAAATATAGCAATGTGCAAGGGGTGCATCCCACTTTTGGAGGTGAAGCGGGCTTCGCCCGCTTCACCTCCAAAAGTGGGTTTCCAAATTTGCAAAAGTGGGATGCACCCATGTGCAAGTGCGTTAAGTACAGCAACGGTGATTCTGATACACATTCCAAAGCCATTGTTCCATGCGATCGCCCATCGCTTCTCGGGAATATAGGGCTTCCACTTGCTGCCGACAGGTTTGGCGATTGATGTGTGGAAGACGGGCGATCGCCTTCACTAAGCCATCGACACTATCGGGCTCCACTAAGTATCCCGTCACTCCATCTTGCACAATCTCTGCCGGGCCACCCCGACGATAAGAAATGACCGGTACACCGCAAGCCAGCGCTTCAATCGCGACGTTGCCAAACGCTTCCACCCAGCGAGGAGTCATCAACAATCCCTGACATTTTCCCAACTCCCGTTGCAGTTCCGCCGTCGACAAAAACCCCACGTATTCAAAGGGAGCATCGGGGAAGCGATCGCCCATGCTTTGCCAATAGGCCTCGTCAGTTTTCGCTCCCCAAATTCGCAGCGGTAAGCCAACCTGTTGAGAGGCAGCGATCGCATCCTCCAACGCCTTTTCTGGAGCAATGCGGCCTACCCATCCCAATACGCTGTCAGGCTGAGGTTGAAAGGTATATTCCGACAAATCCAGGCCATTACTGAGAATGCGGCATTGGTCAGCGAAGGGAAAGGTGTCGGCTTGAGCCTTTGTATGCATTGCGATGGTTCCCGGAAAACGAGCCGCGACTTCGCCGATCACGACATCCATAGCATCCGTCAGGGAACCCATACTCACAAAGTGGGCAATCGGCTTCTCAAAAAACGGGGTGAGGTAGAAGGGTAGCCAATCGTAGGCCATGTTCACCAACACATCGACCTGGGGCTGCTGCTGCCGCGCATACTCCCACATCTCCGCCAGCACAGCCCCTTTAGGCATGACAATTGGGTCTGAGCGCTCCTGCCTTTGGGCCGTATCCTGCCAGGTTCCGGAAATTTGGGCAACATCAAAGCCATCCAAAACAGAACCTGCGGGGGCAGCAATAGTAACGGTATGTCCTCGATGTCGCAGCTCTGCTGCCAGGTTTTTCAAGGTCAGTTCTACGCCACCACCCTGGCCCGACCCCAGCGGTCCCACTGTAGTGGACAAAAACAAGATCCGTAATGCGTCAGACATGATGCGACCCTATCACTCACCAATACCCATCATGCGTGGACGTGACAGTTGCACGACTACTCCCACTCAAAATCTACAGAATGCTGGATAGACTCAGATGCGATCGCGCCGCTTCACAGTCCCGTTGAATCTGAGCCATCAGCTCATCCAGGGAGGAAAACTTCTGCTCGGGTCGCAAAAATGATTCCAAACGCACATGCAATACCTGACCGTACAGATCCCCCTGCCAATCTAAGAGGTGTACCTCTACTCGCTGGGTCTGCCCGTTCACCGTGGGACGCATTCCCAGGTTCATCACCCCAGGAAGGACTGCGGGTGGCACTGGATCGTTGGCTGAAGCCACAGCAACCCGCACCGCATAAACCCCCAGCCGGGGTATAAATTTCTCCGCAGGCACGTCCAGATTCGCGGTAGGAAATCCGAGTTGACGGCCCAGGGCATCGCCATGCACCACCTCGCCCCAGAGCTGATAAGGCCGCCCTAAAAGCTGAGCAGCTCGTTCGGGAGCGCCTCCTAACAAAGCGGCACGAATCGCAGAGCTACTGATACGCTCGTCGCCATCTCGGTGCAGGTCGACAACCGTAACATCAATACCAAAGGAGGCTGCGATCGCCTTCAGATCCACTGCCGTTCCGGAGCGATTGCGACCAAAACAAAAATCCTGACCAATGCTCACCCGCTGCGCCCGGAGCCGCTGCACCAGAATAGCCTCCACAAACTCAGGCGGCGTCATCTGAGCCAGGGCTTCGTTGAACGGCAAACGCACCAGTTGCCGAATCCCCATCTGCTGCAGGGAAGCCGCTTTTTCACTCAGGGGCGTGAGGAGCGATCGCCGCTGATTCGTAAAAAATTCTTGTGGATGCGGATGGAAGGTTACCACCGTTGGCACACCGACTTCTGGAGAAGCAGGAATCGAGGCTTCTCCCTCCGCTCCAGAAGTCACCAGGGAGGGCGAAGCCGACAATATTGGCTCGATGACGCGTTGGTGCCCACGATGAATCCCATCGAAGTTACCCAGGGCAACAACGGTCGGCGTTTGAATTAGATCGGGCGAAGAGGTAATCCACACGCTTTACATTCTGACATACTCTGTTGCCACACAACACAACCGGATTATTTTTGAAGGTTAGTATTAATGCAAAATCGTGTTTTTATATTAATACTGACCTTCAAAAAACTCCGGACTTACTGCGCGGCACTTTCAAGTCGATGTAGACAGCAGCGCCGGCTGATCTCCCTGAATTGTCATCACATCAATTTCCAGGCCTTCCCAAGCCACCACACTGTTGGGAAACACCCTCGCCGTATCCTCCTTAACCTGATCCATGAAGTCATCCGTATGAAGGGGATCGTGGTGAAAGATAACGAGCTGCTTTACGTTTGCGGCCTTTGCGGCCTTGACCGCCTCCTGCCAGGTAGAGTGTCCCCAGCCAATCTTGCTCGACTTCTCCGAATAATACTCGTCATCCGTATACATGGAGTCGTAGATCATCAGGTCTGCATTGTGCGCTAACCATAGAACATTCTCATCAAGGCGGTTGCGATAATGCTCCGTGTCCGTCACGTAAGCCACCGAGCGATTGCCGTAGGTCACGCGATAGCCAACCGCTTCACCAGGATGGTTGAGCAGAGCATTCTGGATCTTTACGTCACCTACAGTGACCGTTTCACCCACCCCAATGTCGTAGAAGGTGAGATCCGCACCCATAATTTGCAGCGGTACCGGGAAGTTGGGGTGCAGCATCTGATCGTTGAGGCGCTGCTCGATGGTGGAACCATTGGGTGCGATCGCCCCATAAATCTTGAACGTATTGCCTTTGATAAAAGCAGGAACGAAAAAGGGAAAACCTTGAATGTGATCCCAATGGGAATGGGTAAAGAACATGTGCGCGTTCAAAGGCATTTCCCGCAAGAGGGTTTGCCCAAGAACCCGCAGGCCGGTACCTCCGTCGAAAATGAACAGGTGCCCATCTATGCGCATTTCGATACAAGACGTATTGCCACCGTAGCGGACCGTCTCGGCCCCCGGACAGGCAATACTTCCCCTGACACCCCAAAAGCGAACCTTGAACTGGCTTTCCGTACTTGACATGAATCTTCTCTATTGGATTCCACTGAGCTTTGCCATCGCCTAAACCCAGCCCATGTCCTGACTCCAGGTTTAGCCTTTTCTAGCCCATTGACCTTAATATGCGAGATTTTTCTCGACCCTGCTGTGATCTGAAGTGCGTCTCCAGCCTGTATCCAAAGATGTTCTATGGGACAGGAGAAATCGCAATATCGCGATTCGGACTGATCACCCGTCGTCAGAATAGCCTCAGCAAGTGAAACTTAGCCTCTGACTCTATAATCTGTCCAGTTTAATCTGCCCACACGGAAGATACCCCAGTTCTGCTAAAAATTATCGCAAAAATCTACGAATGGCATAGCCCTCTTTACGAATTCTCTGCACCCAGCTAGAGGACGGCCACCCATCTTTGCGATCGCGTGGGTAGATTGGACTCACCTTACTACCACTCTAACTTCAAATCCCGCAGACTTGCCAATCCAGATGCACAAGTTAGGTTGTACTGCAATGGCGTAACAGTTATATATTTCTTGCGAATCGCCTGCACATCTGTCGCAACCCCTGCCATCCAATTTAGGTCATCCGACTGTAATCCTGTCTCCGCAAGGGCTAGAAACTCTAGGGGAGGCTGTGGCACATCTTCCAACAACTCCCCTGCCAACCAGTAATAGGTTTTGCCGCGGGGGTCTACTCGTTTTTCAAACTGGTCTACATAGCGTCGTAAGCCCTGACGCGTGACCATCACTCCGACAATCTCATCAGCAGGAACGGGCGGAATGTTAACGTTCAATAACATGGGGCGAGGCAACGGCTGGTCTTCTAAGCGCTTCACCAGGGTTCGGGCAAATTCTGCCGCAGGCTTAAAATCTTGCGAGGTAAAACTGCACAAACTAAAAGCAATTCCCCCAATGCCCTCAATAACCCCTTCCATGGCCGCTGACACCGTTCCGGAATACAAAACGTCCGTCCCCAGGTTAGAGCCATGATTAATGCCAGACAGCACCAGATCCGGAAACTCATCTAGCAGAGCGCCCAGGGCTAGCTTTACACAATCGGAGGGTGTGCCTGAGCAGGCCCAGGCCTTAATTCCTGAAGCAAAGCCAGATGTAACAGGCTGTGCCCGGATAGGCTCATGAAGAGTCAGTCCGTGACCTGTCGCTGAGCGTTCGCGATCGGGACAAACAACAGTAATCTCATGCCCGGCATCGGCCAGGGTATTCGCCAGGGTCTGTACACCCAGGGAATGGATACCGTCGTCGTTACTGATAAGCAATTTCATGGTGGTGAGCAGGCGCTGTGGGTGAGCAGTCAAAGGGGGCAAGCATCGTAGAGCATGACAAAACCCCCAAGGCCAGTCTAAAAGATGTTTGAGAGGTCGATGGCTACCCAGAGAGCGTTGGGGGATATTGTGTGCAAAGCACGCAATATCCCCCGTTCCAACAAAACTCTCCCCATAGCGACCGCCAACCTCGTACACTGGTTAGGAAAGGCGGTGTTAAGTACCGTTACGCGAAGAAGTCTTTTAAGAACCCATGAGTACCCCGACCCAGTCCACCGATCTTGCGACACAATTGGCTAGCCTGCGTCAGGAAGCCCAGGCGGCGATCGCCCACAGCACCACCCTGGATGAGCTGGAGCAGCTCCGCATTAAGTATCTGGGCAAGAAAGGTAGCCTTTCCCAGGTGCTGGGGGCCATGGGTAAACTGAGCGCCGAAGAACGGCCCCGCATCGGCTCTCTGGCGAACGAGGTCAAGGAAGCCGTACAGAACGCATTAACCGAGAAGAAGGAGGGGTTGCAGCAGGCGGCGATCGCGGCCCAACTTGAATCGGAAACCCTGGACGTGACCATGCCGGGTGTCTTCCGTCCCCAGGGACAGGGGCACCCTCTGACCAACACCATCGATCGCATGATCGACATCTTCGTGGGTCTGGGCTACACCGTAGCAACAGGTCCAGAGATGGAAACTGACTACTACAACTTCGAAGCCCTTAACTTCCAGCCCGACCACCCAGCGCGGGACATGCAGGACACCCTCTTCCTGCCCAACGGCAACCTGATGCGGACGCACACCTCCTCCGTGCAAATCCGCTACATGGAAGAGAACGATCCCCCCATTCGGATTGCCATTCCAGGCCGTTGCTACCGCCGCGACACGGTGGATGCCACTCACTCTGCTGTGTTCCATCAGCTCGAAATTCTCGCTGTGGATGAGGGGCTAACCTTCAGCGATCTGCGGGGCACCCTGAAGGTATTTTTGGAAGCCATGTTTGGCGATATTGAAATTCGCTTCCGTCCCAGCTACTTCCCCTTCACGGAACCCTCCGCCGAAGTCGATGTGCGCTGGAAGGGGCGCTGGCTCGAAGTGATGGGCTGCGGTATGGTCGATCCCAATGTGCTGAAAGCCGTCGGCTACGACCCCGAAGTGTACACTGGCTTCGCTGCTGGCTTAGGTGTTGAGCGAATTGCCATGGTACTCCACCAAATTGACGACATCCGCCGCATTTACAACAGCGACCTGCGCTTCTTACGCCAGTTTTAAACTACACAAAAAGGGGGGGCTTGCTGTTAGCAAGCCCCCCCTTTTGGCCTCATCATTTGTGGTGTGTGGGGTGCTTAGCACCCCACACACCACAAATGATGAGGCCTGTTTTACCTCAAAAAACGGGCTGGCCCGTTACAGGCCAGCCCGTCGATTGGGAACGCTCTCGTAGAACTACTTTTGCAGTACCAGCTTAACGTTGGCGTTCTGCAGACCAGGGCGCTTAACTTCAGCCAAGGTCTTGTTCACAGCGTATTTTTGGTTGATCGAGTTGATCAGCTCGGTTTGGTTGTGCTTCTTAGCAACACCCCACAGGTCAGCGATCAGGTCGAAAGACCCATCAGCGTTGCGGGACCAGCCCAGGTCATACTCGCCTTCCAGAACAGCTACGATGTCAGAGCGAACGCGCTGACCATTGTAGCCGCGCACATCGGCTTCGGTCTTAACCGAGATACCCAGGTCACGCAGAGACGCTTTCAGGATTTCGGCATCGGTGATCTTGGTACGCAGAGTGCTAAAGTGAGACATTTGGGATTTCCTCCTGTTGAGAAACTGAGAGAAACGACAACGTTTAGAGTTTGGGAGCGCCGCCTGTCAAACCTTTGGAGGGCAAACCGCAACGGCGTATTTTCTTAAACTGCTAGCGGCATCGCTAGCCTTTCCTTCCTGTTGGGAGCAGGATGGGAAAGTCTGTTAGAACTCCATGCGCTGATATTCAGCGACGGAGGCGGCGGCAGGTCTAGCGCGCTGTCTCGCCCAGTCGCGCAGAGCAGTAACCTGCTCGCTCATGGTCTTGGAAAGTGGCAAGGTGGACTTGATGGCGGCAATAATGTCCAGTTGGGTAAACTCCCGATCCTGGGCAAATGCTTCATACATTGCGGCAATCAACGCTTGCTCAATTTCCGCGCCCGAAAAACCTTCACAAATACCGACTAACTGATCCAGGTCAAAGCGGGTAATGTCACGCCGCCGCTTTGATAGGTGAATCTGGAAAATCTCCTTGCGTTCTTGATTATTAGGAAGATCCACAAAGAAGATTTCATCAAAGCGACCTTTCCGCAGGAACTCACTGGGCAGACGCTCCACCCGGTTAGCGGTGGCCATCACGAATACAGGGGAAGCCTTCTCTTGCATCCAGGTCAGGAAGGAACCGAAGATACGGCTGGAAGTACCGCCATCGGAATCGGCTGAACCTGTACTACCGGCAAAAGCCTTGTCGATTTCATCGATGAAGAGGATAGCAGGGGAAATGGATTCAGCCGTCTTGAGAGCATTCCGCAGGTTTGCTTCAGAACGACCCACCATTGAGCCGTCATACACCCGGCCCATATCCAACCGAATCAAGGGCAGACCCCACAGTCGGGAAGTAGTCTTTGCAATCAAGGACTTTCCACAACCGGGAACCCCTAGAATTAACATCCCTTTGGGTTGGGGTAAACCATATTCCCGTGCCCGCTCAGTGAAGGCGTTGGAACGCTGACGCAACCAGTGCTTCAGTTCTTCCAGACCACCCACAGAGTCGAGGGTTTCATCTTCTTCGATGTATTCGAGAATGCCGTTGCGACGAATCAGTTGTTTCTTTTCAGAAAGAACAATGTCTACTTCAGTTTCCGTCAGCTTGCTCGCTGTTACATGGGCCTTTCGATAGACTTTTTCGGCCTCATCGCGGGTCAAACCAAGCGCCGCTTTCAAAAGTTTCTCACGGGTTTCCGTGGTAATACGGCGAGAGCGCGTTTGCTCTAACTGCTGTGTCAAGACTTCGTTCAACTCACCCATATCAGGGAGAGGGAAATCAAGTACGACGACTTCTTTTTCCAGCTCAATGGGTACGTTTTGTACCGGAGACATAAGCAGGATAGTCTTTTGAGTATCCTTGAAGCTAGCGATCGCATCTCGCAACCATCGAGTCACCGCAGGAGAATCGATGAAGGGGTGCAAGTCCTTGAAGATAAAGATACCGGGTTCTCTTTGGCGAATGACCCACTCAACCGCGGCTTCTGGAGATACGGTATTGTGCTGGGTAACATTGCGAGGCTGGCCAAACTCAACGATGCCGTGGGTAACCGTCCAAATGTAGACTCGACGCTGGGGCTTCATTTGAGCGATCGTGGCGATCGCCTGTTCCGATCTTTCCTCCTCCGAAGTCACGAGGTAGATCAGGGGATATTGAGCTTGAATGAGTACATTGAGCTCTTCTTTCATAATCAACTGACCTACCACCTACTGGCGAGACGACGCAAACACTAACTACCAGGAAACCAAAGAAACCGAATAACTTTCGACCCCCTGGAGAAGGAGTTTTCTAGCAGGGGACTAACTCTTCTTCACCCTGCCAATCGGCATGGGAGACACTAACGGAAACTTCTTCCTCGTCTTCCAAGACAGCAACCTTCTCAGCTAAGGGCACTAATGCACCATCCCGAATAACATAAGAGTGACTGCAATCGGGGCAGGCATAGACACGATGTACATGCCCATGAGCGGTTTCGTATTCATCCACCACCTCGGAGTGAGTGAGATAAAACACAATGGCACGCTCAGCGAGGGCGGACATCGGTTCTGAATCAACCGCGGCTTTGATCTTGAGCTGGCGGTGCAATTCAGCGGGGAGATAGAGAGTAACCTTTTGCTTGTCTTGCATGATAGCGATTACACGTAATTGATACCCGGGTATGTTCGATCAGGATAGTAGCCCTCTCCAAGAGCTGTCAAGCCAGCATGACGGTTTACCGTCAATGTCGTTACATTTGTTCATAAAAGCAGCGTCAGGAAAGGGGTGGGGCGATCGCCTCTCTAGCGCTATTCGAAGCATAGGGTGCAAGGCTTCTAGCCGATTTGGATGGGTAGGTTTGATGCTGTTACTGGGAGCTTGCCAACCACTGTCCAACCTTGAGCGAGCTCAGTGGGAGACTTACCAGAATGAGCGTTATGACTTCGCCTTTCCCCACCCTGATAATTGGATTCCAAAACCGATTTTGGGCAACCGGGAGGGGCGGGAATTTCAAGCTCCTCAGCAGAACCAGGTCACCATCCAAGGATGGGCCAGCCAGGTTTCCGAGGTGCCATCCGTCTCTTCTCCGCAACCGGAGCATGGCATGTTTCCGAACTTCACCACCGAGCAGGGGTTGCAGGGACAGCTAGAGGTAAAGATTGGGAAAGACATGAGCAATATGCGGCTGACCCTGACCCAGAATGGCGTGATTTATTACTGGGAGGGGCGATCGCCCAGCGATGATTTTGATGACTACTTCAAATTTTTCTTCTATGTCGCCAAGCAGTATCAGGTGGGTGAATCCAACCGAACTCCTTAGCCTGCATTCTTGAAGCCCTTTCCACAAAGAGAGAAGCTCCAGTTACCTCAAAAACAAAATCATGCGTGGAATACATTTGCCTCTGAGTCTTTTTGTCTATGATGAGGCGAGAAACCGTTGGTTGTCCTGTCGGTAATTGGGGCGTGCTCCCGCTCCAGGCTCCGTTCTCCGGTCATTTCAGAGTGCTTGTCTCCCTATGCTGTTGGAATCCGCCCCTACTCCTCACTCACCTACCCCGGCGTCTGTGGTATCGGCCTTTGACCCCTATCACCGCTTCGTTCGCCCCATCGGAGCGCGCGCCCTGTATGGGTTGTGCATTTTGGCAGGGGATCTGTTGGCCGTAGACCCGGTTCAGGGCTATTTACTAAAGATCAATCCAAAGACAGATCAGGTCACTATTCTGAATTCGCACCACGGCGATCGCTTCCTCGACGTAGCGAGCCTGGCAGTTTCTGACGATACCCTCTGGTTCACTCAGGACAATGTCATTTACCGCTGCGCACTCAGTACCTTAGAGCCAGAAGAATTTGCTTCACTGCCTTACCCGGCAGATGGAATAGCCGTATGGCAATCAACCATCTATGTCAGCTGCCAGAAGTGCGGTTACATCTTGATTTTTGACGCGCGTTCCGGGGAGGAAATTACTCGTTTCCCGGCACCCGGTGTGGGTGAGGAGCGGTTAACCATCCGAGGGGAAGAATTGTGGGTATGCGATCGCACAGAGCAAAGTGTGTATTGCATGGATCGTGCCACTGGGGAAGTGCAGTTCAGCATCCTTACGCCATTTGTCGAGCCGACCGGGCTGGCCTTTCACCCAGAAGGCAACGTTCTCTACGTTTCCTACTCCAGCGAAGAACCGTATGTGCGGGATAACCCCAACAATCCGGATTATCCCTATGAGTTATCGGTGCGCGATCGCACCTTTATTCATCCACTGCACTATCACTACGACGCCGAGAAGCGCTGCACTCTCTCCAATGGGTTTCTCATCGAAATGACCTATGTGGAAGAGATTGCGCCATTGGAAGAAGTCGATATTCGAGGGCTGGAATGGCGGATTGCGCTACCCGCAGAAACAGATCGGCAGAAAGTACGATCGGTAGAACCGATTGGTTTGCCCTTTACTGAAGAAATTCACGAAGGACAGCGGGTTGCGGTGTTCTCATTTGAGACCTTGAAGACCGGCGATCGCTATCTATTTGGATGGAAGGCGTTACTGGAAGTGCGGGGTATCAAATACCAGTACACCTTCGACGACGTGTATGACGTACCAGCCTTGCCGCTGGAATTTCAGGGCCGTTATCTGGTGGATGATGATGAGCTGTCTATGGATAACCCGTTGATTCAGCAGGCCGCGCGGGAAGCGATTGGAACGGAGACGAATATTCTTCGTAAGATGCTGAAGATTCGTAATACCGTTTACGATCGCCTGTCCTACGGTCTGACCGTTCACATTGCGTCGCCGGATGTAGTGTGGCAACGGGGAATTGGCTCCTGTGGTGAGTATGTGGGCGTCTTGCTGGCGCTGGCGCGCCTGAATGGAATTGCCTGTCGGACGGTGGGGCGGTATAAGTGCCCTCCGTTTGGCGATCGCCATCACACACCCCTCGAACCCGACTACAACCACGTTTGGATTGAGTTTTACATTCCCGGTGTTGGTTGGTTGCCCATGGAATCGAATGTGGATGATGTCGTTGAGGGGGGCCCGTATCCTACGCGCTTCTTCATGGGCCTACCATGGTGGCATGCTGAGATGGCAAAGGGCATTAGCTTTGAGGCCCTTTCCACGCCCGATGATTCCCTGGAAGTTTCCATTGGAGATCTGTCAATCAATCACATTCGTTTTAACATTTTGGGAGAACTGCCACCCCTTGCTTAAACACTGCTTTTCCGAGAACCAGGCCTCCGGAAAAGCAGTCAATCTCGTAGGGCTTACGCATTCCTGTTGTGCATGATGTGCGAGGTACGCCACACACAGCAAGAATGCCTTACAGATGGGGGCCTCGCATACGGCGCTTTTCAAGCGCTTCAAACCTGGTTGTTTTTGTGGGAGCCACGCTCCGCGTGGCTCCCACAAAAACAACCGTGGCTGATTCAAGCGCAAAGCGCTGTAAGTCCTATCTGGATTAGAAAAGGGAGGGTCGCAGGTCCCAGGCGCGATCGTGAAAGAGGTAAACTCTTCCCCTCCCTAAAAGCACAGTCAGGAATTGCACCTGAATCTCCTCAAAAGAGGCGTGTTACGGTTACACCACAGGGCCAGGAAAAGGCATTGGAACGGGGGGCAATTCGTCGGAGTAGCGGCGATCGCTCCAATGCCACATTTTTGAAAGAACTACGGGTTGCTATGGATGATGTTGCTCATCCCAATTACAGCGCGAGAACCAACGATATCCAGAGTTGAGGAAAGGTGCTAGCTTGTAGACATAACCCAAGCAAGCTAACCGTTCCAGCACGTCTCAACCCTTTCTCGTAGTATTACCGTGCCTCGTTCAGTGTGGGCGTATTCAACGTTGATGTTCCGTTAGGTGATGGCGAAGAGGGAACCGTCACCCACAAAACGATCAGGGTCGCCACAATAATCAGAACTGTTGTTGCACCAGCAGACTCATCAGATCTACGAGGTTTTGAAGATTCAAAAACATTGCGCCGGAAACCACAGTTCAGGCACACATACGTGCCGCCATGTTGTACAACGGAGTTAATGCTGCACTTTGGGCAAGCGAGGTGGGGGTGATGTTGGCCTTCTGGGGGGGTTTGAACGCTAAAGGTCATGGAAAAGGCTCCTGATAGGGTTGAATGAATTCAGGGCAGGCAACCTCAAAGGTGTTTAACGAAAGCGCCCGGAATAACTCACGAGCATTTAACCGAGCGATCGCCTTGTGAGGGGCAGGTGTTACGGGTGAGCACCCCGATCTCAGCAGTAAGAGGACGGGAGTGGAATTCGCTTGATATATCCGTTCTACAAAGCCACTGTGGACGGAGTATGTTGCAGGTGTTGCTGCAACAAAAATTGACACACTTCTTAACAAGGTCTGCCTTATTTGGGGCTGGTTTAGTACGAGAGGGATTGGGTGTTTCACATCCGATCCCTCTCGTACTAAATGAACGAGTATAGGGCGATAGATTTAGCAGCATAGCTGAGTTTTATTACCTGCAATTTTTTAGAGGGTGAAATTCAGTAAACTAAGGGCTACAGCGTGCATCTTGACTAACGCCTATGCGTTTGCGTTTATCAGCTTCTGGGCTACAGCGGGCTCAAGAAGCCTACCGAAAGATATTCATTAGCCAAGTAGAACTAGCGAAAGAAGCACAAGTTGATAGAACTTCCGTTTACCGTTTTTTTAAGCAAGACATTCAAAACCTCGATACCTTTGACAAAATCTGTATCGCTTTAGGTTTGACTTGGCATGATGTAGGCGAAGAAGCGCTCTCTTCAAGCGGTTTTCATAACCCGTCCGGCCTAGAAATCACCGATGGCCTGGTGCAGCAAGTGCGAGAGAAAATCTGCGAGAAGATTCAGCACGACTGCGGGACGGTGCCATTGTGGGGTTACAATCCGGGCCGGCCGATGGCAGATATGTTTATCGACATTAATCTGACACCAAGCCCCCACGCGGTGGATGAGCATATTCTGGATGAGCATGCGATCGCCTTTGACGAGGACCCCGACACCTTTGGCCGCATCAGTTACCAAACTTCGGTGCAACCCATTTCTGGGCGAGCGGCCGTTCAAACGTTTAATCGCATGCTGGTGTATGGCAAACCCGGCTCTGGCAAAACTACCTATCTGCATTGGGTTGCCCTGCAATGTATTAATGGCAATTTATTTCCAGAATTAGTTCCCATCTTCATCCCCTTTGGTGAGTTCTTAGAGGAGGACTATAAGGTCAATCTGAAAGCGCATATTATCAAATACTTTGCGATAGCTCAGATTGAGCAAGCAGAAACCCGAACCGAGCGTTTGCTAGCGGAGGGGAGGCTACTTATTTTGTTCGACGGCTTTGATGAACTACCCGAGAATACCCGTCGCACCATCCAGGCTCAACTCCGGGAACTCATTTCTCAGTTTCGCCATTGCCATTTCATCATCAGTTGCCGCCCACCCTTACGCATTCACAATTTGATTGGCTTTGAAACATTAGAAATTGCAGAGTTTCGACAACCTCAGATTAAAGCTTTTGCCAAACGGTGGTTTGAATTGATTGCAAGCTATGACCAGAGCGATCGCTTTATGGAACGGCTCAAACGCCACCGCGCGATTTCTGAACTAGCCAAGACACCGTTGCTGTTACCCATGCTTTGCAATGTGTTTAACCGGGAGGGAGAATTTCCCATGAACCGGATCACACTGTATCGAAAAGGTTTCGATATTCTGTTTGAGGAATGGAATGAAGCGAGGTTTCGCCAATCGGATGCTCCCAATCCTTACAGCCAGCTTCCTACAAAAGCGAAAAAAGCACTGCTGAGCGTTATTGCAACAAACTTTTTTAAGCAGGGTAAAACATTGTTTTACCGCAACGAACTTGAACATACTGTGGAAAACTTTTTCCAGGATGTTCTTAGCATGGATACGTTGTCACTAGATCCAACGGATATCCTGGAAGCCATTGAGTTTCAACACGGCCTGGTTGTCCGCCGTGCTGCCAACTACTTTTCGTTTTCCCACCTTACTTTTCAGGAATACCTAACAGCGGTTTATCTCGTTTCAAAACAGGAACAAGCCACTGTTTATCCCTATATTTTGGATGATCGATGGAGATTCGTGATTGAAATTATTTCTGAATTGTTGCATGGGGATAGAGTCGATGATTTTTTAATGAACATGAAATACGAATTAGATAATTTACTGAAACCCTATGGAAAGCTTCAGGAATTTGTGGATTGGCTAAATCAGTTTGTTGGCCAGACATCCGAAGAATTTACCTCAAGCCAACCCTATAAAAACACGTTACTCAGAGCAATATATTTTGTTTTTTGTATTGAAGATGTAGGACGGATTTCAGGATTTACAAGCTTAAACCGACGTAAGGAATTAGAATTCCCGGACTATTATTCAGCTCCGAGCATGATTTCTAATCAACTGCTTGACATGCATAGCCTGCTATTTAGAATCTTCCATGCCAAAGCAACAGATCCTACACTCTTCTTCACTGCAATCAAAAAGATTCCTCGTCTCGTCAATTCTGTGGAGAGTTTGAAGCTGAAAGCCTCTGTAGAAGCCTGGTCTTTTCAAGTAGAGCAGCAACTGAGCAACTACCCCAACCAAACCGAATGGTGGCATGCTCGTCATGCGATGTGGAAAGATCGCGTGCGTCAGTTTTTAAGCCAACACTTTCAGGTGAAATGTGATTGGAATTTTTCGGACGATGAGAAGAACTTACTACGCCAATATTATGGTGGGACAAAATTGTTGGCAGAGTGCTTAAACCTATCTCACTCATCCAAAAGTACCTATCACCAAATTGCCAATAGCCTGTTAAGAAATGGGCTGTAAGTCATCTCGTTCCTCATGAAAAGCGTGCGGCACAAAGTGCCGCACGCTTTTCATGAAGGAGTATACCGAGTAATTAGACCTTTGCTTCCAACGATTTTAAGTATTCGGTATTGACACCCGACTCACGCACCAGGGCAATTTTACCGGTGCGGGCAATTTCACGGATGCCAAAGCGGCCAAGCTGTTGAACGATCGCCACCATCTTCCCTGGATCACCCACAACCTCCAGGGTGAGAGAATCATCTCCCACATCCACCACGCGAGCCCGGAAAATTTGGGACAGCTCAATGATCTCAGAGCGGGTAGAGCTGGTGGCATTGACCTTCAGCAGCATCAGTTCCCGCTCAACACAGGGTACTTCGGTAATGTCTTGTACCTTGAGAACATTGATCAATTTGTAGAGTTGCTTCGTTAATTGCTCAATGATGGCGTCGTCCCCAGGAACGACCATCGTGATGCGGGCAACCCCAGACTGTTCCGCAGGGCCAACAGCCAGGCTTTCGATATTGAAACCTCGACGAGCAAACAGACCGGCAATGCGCGTTAACACTCCGGCTTCATCTTCCACAAGGACTGAGATGGTATGTTTCATGGCATAGCAAGGGGAAAAATTTAAGCCGATGGACTATCAGCGCTCCACTCCGGCTTGAAGAGAATGGACTATTGATTTTATCTTGATTGGGGACACCGCTTCTAGATACACAAAATTGCTTTAGAAGCAGGAGCACCAGGCTTCGCCCATACCCTTGCTTACTGGGTAAGACGCAGGAAGGGAATCGGTTTGTCCCACACACCCCTTCTCTATGTCTTACCTAAATACAGCGCTTTGCGCTTGAATAAAATGCAGCTATTTTTGTGAGAGCCTCGCGGAGCGAGGCTCTCACAAAAATAACTTGTACCTCATAGGCTTGAAAAGTGCTGTAACCTGAGTTCGGGTTAAGGGCGTTTTCGAGTGCCGCGCAACACGCGGCACTCGAAAACGCTCATTTTGGCGTGCGCTTTGCGCA
Source organism: Leptolyngbya sp. PL-A3 (assembly GCF_039962325.1). Classification (NCBI taxonomy): domain Bacteria; kingdom Bacillati; phylum Cyanobacteriota; class Cyanophyceae; order Leptolyngbyales; family Leptolyngbyaceae; genus Leptolyngbya; species Leptolyngbya sp. PL-A3. Next base: position 13,562 of record NZ_JAMPLB010000026.1, on the reverse strand, counting down.
CGCCAAAATGAGCACTTCAGCTTATCCCGAACTGAGGTTAAATAAATAAGAAATGCTGTAAGTTAGGCTACCCGCTCGAGGTAGCGCGACGCGCCCATCTATCCTGCACCTATTCAAAACAAGACCCAACTATTTTTATTGAGGAACAGCTCTTGTGCCACCTCTCAATAAAAATGAAAGGTACCTACTATAGGCGGGGCTTTACGGCTCCGGTATGCTTATCCCAGGGCTGTTTTAAGGATGCTGAGGATTTTGGATTAAATTGTGGCATGGCCGTCCTGATCTGTTTAGACGGATAAGATAGTTATCCCAAGAGTTGCAGTTTATTCATTTCATGTTTTTGCGATCGCTTTTCATAAAACCAGTCTGAAATACCCATAGCCCCTACTATTCGTTGATCCGCTCGCACCAGGGTTCCAGGATGGAGATGTCAGTCGAAATTTCAAAGTCATTTCGCTGGCTTGATCAGGTGCAGCCATCGGAACGCTTGTTGGTGGGAGATAAGGCCTATCACCTCAGCGTGTTGTTACAGCAGGGCTATCCTGTCATTCCTGGGCTTGTGGTTACGACTCCCGTCATGCGACGTTTCCTGGAAACGTTTAACTCGGTGGAGCCGATGTTGTCTGACCTCCCCAACTCGTCACTGCACCTGAATGTAGACAACCCCTACCAGTTGCAGGCGATCGCCCGCCGCATGCGCCATGCCATCCAGTCAACCACCCTATCGTCAGACTGGACAGCTCAACTCCTGGCCGCTGTGCAACCGTGGGGAGCCTCGGCCCTTATCGTGCGCCCTTCCCTTGCCCTTAATTTGCGCGGTGACCCAGGTCTGAGCCAGCGGGTACGGGGGCTATTGGCAAGTCAGGCCTGCTGGGTTACAGAGGCCGAACTCGCTCGTGCCTTGCAGGCCGTGTGGGCTGAGCTGTTCCACGCCCGCAGCTTATTTTATTGGGCGCGATCGCGCATTCCTCTGCAGCATCTGCATCTGGGCGTCCTGATTCAACCTCTGTGGTCAGCGGATATAGCCGGGGAAATGCATGTTGATGAAACGACTGTTCAAATTCAGTCAGTCCAGGGATTGGGCCACGGGTTAGTCAGGGGGGATGTGCTTCCAGATCAATACACTCTGGATTTACAGTCTGAGATGAAAACAACGGTCGAGATCCGCCCCAAAACCTATGCCTACTACTTGCACCCCGTAGGAAGCTCGGGCATAGAGCCATCTCCGCTGAAGTTAGAGCTGATGCCTTCCCCCTCGGTACAGCCGACCCTTAACACGGATCAGCTTCGGCAGCTTCAGGAGTTAGGGTTTCGCGCCAAGCAGACCCTGGGTTACGCCCTGGATATGGAATGGTGCCATAGCACTTCACCCCAGGGAACTCCAGGTTTCTGGCTAACCCAGGTCAACCTGCGCCAGGGTAGAACCCTGGTTTCTCAAGAAGAACCTACCCCACTCGAAGAATCGGTGCTCATTGCGCTGCGCAAGCAAACCCTACAGCACTGGGTTGGAGTCGGAGCAGCAACCGGGCGAGTTCTCAAGCCTGTGCTGGTGATGCAGGGGTTGCCTCCACAGCCCGACATGATGCGTGATCATATTCTGGTAGTACGTGCTATTAATCCCGAGTGGTTACCCGCCCTGCAACGGGCTGCTGGTCTGATTACCGAACAGGGCGGTGTCACGAGCCATGGGGCCATTCTGGCCCGAGAATTAGGAATTCCGGCTGTGGTCGGGGCTGTGGGGATCATGGAAGATCTGAGATCAGGAGACATGGTGCTCCTGGACGGCGATCGCGGCACTATTGCACGGCTCGCGGCGACTGCTTCTCAGTTCCTCTCAACGTCGTTACCTTCAGGGCCTGTCAAATCTCAGTCGACCACCACTCAACTCATGGTGAGCCTGAGTCAGTCAGAGCGGCTAGCGGCGATCGCTCAACTTCCCCTGGATGGACTGGGACTGCTGCGCTCTGAACATTTGATGATGCGCTTGCTGGAGGGCCAAACCCTGGAACAAGCCCTGGCCAATCCAGACGCATTCGTAGAACGGCTCGCGCAGGAAATTCGCCCCTTTCTGGAAGCCTTCGCCCTGCGGCCAGTGTTTTACCGTTCAGCCGATTTGCGATCGCACGAGTATCCTTCCGTGCACCCGCCATCCTCCCAACAAAACTCTCTCCTGGGATGGCATGGTCCCCTGGGTTATTTGCAAAACCCGACCCTCTTTCAGGCCGAGTTACGCGCACTTCAACAGCTCCAACAGGAGGGCTACACCAATGTGCGATTGCTACTGCCCTTCGTCCGTACGGTAGAGGAGTTCCGTACCTGCTTCACCTGGATCAAGGAGACACGCCTCTGTCATAATCCAGCCTTTCAGGTCTGGATCATGGCAGAGGTGCCAGCGGTCCTGTTCCAACTACCAGAATTCGTACGGGCCGGAGTTCAGGGCATCTCTATTGGAACTAACGATCTGACTCAACTTTTGCTGGCGATCGATCGCGACCAGGCCGATCTAGCCGACACCTATACCGCTGCCCATCCCTCAGTCATGCGAGCGATGCATTATCTTGTGGATACGGCAAAATCCCTAGGGATTCCCTGCATGGTCTGCGGCGAAGCTCCTGCCCACTACCCTGAAATCATTCCAGAACTGGTGCAGTGGGGCATTACAGGGCTGTCAGTATCGCCGGATGCTGTGGAGTGGGTGGGACGGGCGATCGCCCAGGCCGAACAACAGCTGATCCTGGATGCCACCTGAAGATGTGCGCACTCAATCACATCTAATAGCCTTTGTCGGGTTAGCTAGAACATTAGAGGCTATTGGCAATACCTTCAATAGCCTCTAGTGTTCCAGCTAACCGAGCGATAGCAATAACATTAGGGTGTCCTGCAAAGCAAAATCCCCCTCTAATTGCAGAAAACAGGACACCAACCCTTTCGATACATTGATGAGATACTTTCGCCAGGATATTTGTCCCGACGCTGCCTCAAGGAGATTTATGAAGACAGTGACGCTTAACGATGGGAACACGATGCCTGCACTCGGCCTCGGCACCTGGAAGTCACGGGAAGGAGACGCCTATCGAGCGGTCAAAGAAGCTCTCCGGGTTGGCTACCGCCACATCGATGGAGCCTGGATTTACCAGAACGAGGAAGAGGTCGGACGCGGCATCCGAGAGTCGATCCAGGAGGGAGTGGTAGAACGGGGCGACATCTTCCTGACCTCGAAACTATGGAATAGTTTTCATGCACCTGAGTCTGTGGAGGCCGGCTGCCGGGAAACATTAAATGCGCTGGGATTAGAGTATTTGGATCTGTATCTGATGCATTGGCCTGTAGCTTTTCGGTCTGGGAAGAAAATGCCGCAAGGCCCCGACGATTTTTGGCCGCTGTCTGAAATGCCCGTCGCAAAAACCTTTGAAGCCATGGTCAAGCTTCGGGACCAGGGCCTTGTGAAAAGTGTTGGCGTTTCTAACTTTGGCGTCAGCCGGTTGGAGCAACTGATCTCCGAAAGTGGCCATACTCCAGCCGTGAACCAGGTGGAACTGCACCCCTACAATCCCCAAAATGAATTGCTGGCTTATTGTCAGGAAAAGGGTATCTACCTCACTGCCTACTCGCCTCTGGGTTCATCCGATCGCCCCGCTAGCATGAAGGCCAGTGACGAACCCCCACTGCTCGACAACCCTATCGTGAAAGACATCGCGGCTGAAGAGGGGATTACACCCGGCCAGTTGCTCATTGCCTGGGCCATCGATCGAGGCACCAGTGTGATTCCCAAATCTGTCAACCCAAGCCGGATTGCCGAAAACTTTGCGATCGCCTCCCACACCCTCTCTTCCAAAGCTCGAGCGGCTCTAGACGGCATTGACACACGCTTCCGCTACGTTGAGCCGAAGGACTGGTTTTTCCCCGGCATCACCTATACCGGCGAAAGTTTCTGGGCCTGACCTGTTGGAGGGGTACAACGTGCCCCTTCCAACAAACAACCTCAACGCATAGCAAACTGAAAGCATTTTCCCCAGGTACGTCATGGCAGACCTCACTGGAAGCTGGCTTGGAACCTACTGGCAGGATGGCGAACCGACACGCTTTGAAATGACGCTGGTTCAGGCCCAAAACACGCTCAGCGGTAGCATCCTGGATGACAGTTATTTGGGAGAAGCGATGCTGAATGGAGAGGCGATCGGGCGCAGTGTTTCTTTTACGAAGACCTATGTCACCAGTTCGCCCTACGCCATTGCTTATAGGGGCACCGTCTCTGAGGATGAGAACCTGATACAGGGCACCTGGCTTATCACAACCAGGTTGAGTGGCAAATGGGAAGCCCGCCGGAGCGGGGATGACCTGATGGCCGAACTCAAACGCCTGCAAACGCAGCAACTTCCCGTAGAAATGGGATTTCGCTAAACAGATGGTTCTGCTTCAAAGCTCTGTGATGAGGACGTTTGATCGAACGTCCTCATCACAGAGCTTTGAAGCAGATCAAGATAACATTACCTGATCGGGTGTTGACACTCTCAGAGGACGTGTAGTATCAATGTAGTATAAGCCTTGAAATTAAGGAGGATCTATGGCTGAGTCGGTTCTACCTTGCGAATTCAATCCGCTCACATCTGTGAGTTTGCAGAGGAACTGATTGCCGTCATCCGGCTCCTTTCCTCTGCGAACCCCGACTTAACTTATTCGCAGAGGATACATTTCAATGTCTCTAAAGTCTTTAGGTTGGGATGAGTTTTTCTCCCAGCGTTACGTTGCCTTTCAATCAGAGGGGTGGCGACCTGCCCGTGTGATGCAGGCCCATCGAGGTCTTTATCAGGTGCAGGGGGAACAGCATAGCCTCATGGCTGAGATCTCGGGCCGCTTTCGGCATCAAACCGTTGATGCCCAGGATTTCCCTGCAGTAGGGGATTGGGTGCTGATCGAGGGTGAGGCTGAAGCACTGATTCATCACGTCCTGCCACGGAAAAGCACTTTTTCTCGGATGGCAGCAGGCTCCCGGCTTGAGGAACAGGTCGTAGCGGCCAATGTGGACACGGTTTTCCTCGTCTCGGGTCTGGATCACGACTTCAATCCCCGACGGATTGAGCGCTACTTGCTCCTCGCCTGGGAAAGTGGAGCCAATCCTGTCATTGTGCTGAATAAGGCGGATCAGTGCGATCGCCTCTCCTCTTGCATTGCCGAAGCAGAAGCCGTTGCCCCTGGGGTGCCCATTCACCCCATTAGCGCCCAATGGAATGAAGGATTGGATGCCCTCCATTCCTACCTGCAACCGGGAAAAACCGTTGCTCTGTTAGGCTCGTCGGGCGTCGGAAAATCCACCCTGACAAACCAGTTGTTAGGGGAAGCCATGCAGGCCACCCAAGCCGTACGTTCAGGCGACAGCCGGGGACGGCATACGACAACAGGGCGATCGCTCTTCCAACTCTCCTCGGGTGCACTTCTATTAGACACACCGGGGATGCGCGAGCTGCAACTCTGGGGCAGCGAGGACAGCCTCAGCCACACCTTCGAAGATGTCGAAGCGTTGGCAGAAGATTGTCGCTTTCGAGACTGCACCCATCAGGGAGAACCGGGATGTGCCGTGGAAACAGCGATCGCAGAGGGGACTCTCGATCCAGAACGTTTCGCCAGTTACCAGAAGCTCCAACGCGAGCTGCAACACTTGGCTCGCAAACAGGATATGTCGGCGCAACTGGCGGAAAAGAAACGTTGGAAGCAAATTCACAAAAATATGCGGAGCCAGTTGAAGGCACGCGATCGTTAACCCCTGATGGGCTTCCCTTCTTCAAGCGGGTGGGGGGTGAAAGTGAGGGGCGATCGCTGAATCCCTCATCGGAAATCCCCCTTCCCCTTTCTCAAAAGGAAGGGCCAGTTATAGCCAATTGACCCTTGGCAAAAGCAGGTTTTCTACCCTCGCAGTCCTTTTAGGAGGTTGAGGGGGATCTCCAGCCTCTATCCATTCATTCTTCTAATTCAAGGAAAAGTCTTATGCCCTACGATAAGCTGCCGCTAAAGACTCAGGCACCCGTACTCTCCTGGGCTAACCACGACCTCGGGCCTGACGAGACTAAAATGGCCAAGAATGTGGCCTCTCTTCCCTTCGTATTTAAGCACGTAGCCTTGATGCCCGACGTCCATCTAGGCAAGGGTGCTCTGGTGGGTTCTGTAGTGGCCACCAAAGATGCCATTATCCCCGCTGCCGTTGGGGTCGACATCGGGTGCGGCATGTGCGCTGTACAAACTCCTTTCACCGCTAACCAGTTAGACGGCAAGCTGAAGCAGATTCGTCTGGATATTGAAGCAGCCATTCCCACAGGTTTCAACGAAAACAAGGAGGTGAGCAAGCAGGTTTACAACTGGCAGGGTTGGAACCAGTTCAAAAATCTGCACGCCGGGGTGCAACACCTGGAAACGAAGGCTCTCCGGCAAATGGGCTCTCTAGGGGGCGGCAACCATTTCATTGAAGTATGCCTGGACGCCCAGGAGCAGGTATGGCTGATGCTACATTCTGGCTCCCGCAACATCGGCAACATGCTGGCCCAGCGGCACATGAATACGGCTAAGGAGCTGGCTAAGTTGACCGACACCAAGCTGCCCGACCCAGACCTGGCTCATTTTGTGAAGGGTACTCCTGAGTTCGCCGCCTACTGGCGCGACTTACAGTGGGCGCAGAACTATGCCCGCTATAACCGGGATGTGATGATGGAGCGGTTCCGCCGCATTATCGAGAAGCACCTGGCTGGAGGCAAGCCTACCCAATCTAAGTTGCAGGTAAACTGCCACCACAACTATGCCGAGCAGGAAATCCATTACGGCGAGGAGGTATACGTCACCCGCAAGGGGGCTGTGCGCGCCCGCCAGGAAGACTATGGCATTATCCCTGGTTCCATGGGAGCGAAGTCCTTTATTGTGAAGGGTAAGGGGTCGGCTGAGAGCTACTGTTCTTGCTCTCACGGTGCAGGGCGGTTGATGTCTCGCAACAAGGCAAAGAATGCTTTTACCCTGGATGACCTGATTCAACAAACCCAGGGCGTTGAGTGCCGTAAAGACCCTGGTGTGCTGGATGAAATTCCTGCAGCCTATAAGCCTATCGATCAGGTTATGACGAACCAGTCTGACCTGGTTGAAGTAGTAGCAACCTTAAAGCAAGTTGTCTGTGTCAAGGGCTAGCACTCCATCCGGTTGAATAATCATGATCGGGTTATTCAACCGGAATTAACAGGCTAAGCCATTCAACTCAACAGCTCACCCTTATCGTTAGGCACTTCGTTGAGAAACACCGTCTTTAACCATGTGTGATGCGCTCATTACCAAAATTAAACAGGCTTTCGCCAACGTGAACTATCCTGGCGATGAGAATCTTACACATAGTACCTACGGCGATGAACCCGCAGCTCTCGTAACCGAGTTCTGTGGAAAAACCGATTGGCAGAAGCTGGATGCTAAATTTCTTGACCAAGCTCCTGATGGTTGGGGAAGTGCTCTGTCCTTCTTCTCTAATGATGCACTTCGGTTTTATCTTCCCGCTTACATGATTGCTGATATTCGCGGTCAATTGATGTGCTCCGATCCATCAATTCGCTTGTGTTTGAGCTTGACACCGATGGTGGAGAAAAAGAAGATTGCCAAGATCTGGGGCGGTGGCACGATGGGAGAACGCGCCCGCGAAGAATTTGACCGCTATGATGCTCAACAAGTATCCGCTATTGTTGAGTATCTTTGGTGGAAGCTCGAATCTGGTGACGACTATGACCTCGTGATTGAGCAAGCCATGGAGAATTATTGGTTGAACCGTGAGATGGGTAGTTACTGACGAGGATATCGTTTTTTATGGATAAGTACATTCTTAAAAAAGAGGAAATCGAGAACTACGCAGGGATTGAGAAAACACATTTTCTCAATGAAAATGCCCGTCGGCTTAATAAGTCATTGGGGGATTTGACCGGCTTAACGGGCATTGGTTTTCATATCATTGAGGTTCAGCCAGGTTGCGAATCGACAGAGTTGCATCGGCATTATCACGAAGATGAATGTGTTTATATTCTTGAAGGTGAAGCAGAAGCCACTATTGGCGATCAAAAATACGCTGTAAAAGCAGGAGATTTTATTGGCTACCGTGCTGGCGGAGAGGCTCACTGTCTCAGAAATAACGGTGACACTGTCCTCAAATGCATTGTTGTAGGGCAACGCCTGGAACACGATGTCGGAGATTATCCAAACCAGAAAAAACGTATTTATCGCAACAAAGGGCTAACGTGGAACCTGGTAGATATTGAGAACATCAGCGAACCTGCGGCTGGTAAAAAGATTTAGTATTACTCCCAAGGAACTCACAATCTCTTTTGTATAGGAACGAGTGGAGGGCGATCGCCCTCCACTCGCTCCTAAAAAACACCTATTTCTTTCACTTCTCCCAGGGTGAAACCGTTTCACGGTTTCACCCTGGGAGAAGTGTGTATCTTGCACCGCTCTAAAACCAAGGTTGAGTCAAGCGCAAAGGGCTGCATAAGAACGGGGCATGAGGAGCGATCGCAACACCCAACAATTCACAGCCTTCAAATGAAACTATGCCAGAGCATGTTACTGATACATTGCTTTGCAGAAAATTGGGATAGTAGTTTTCGCGTATATCTCCCGATATGTCAGCCGCAAAAATACGCATAAACCACAGGCCAGAGATAATAATCTCTCATGAATCTATATCAACTGATTTAGTCGTTCTATATTCATCAGAACTTCACAGGCTCAGCGAACTGGACTATCGACGACCTAATGGGTAAGGGATAGCTTAGACGCATCCGTCTCTTGGCTGAATTCATCATGGTAATTACGCACCAGGCTGAATCCCACATCGGGAAGGTGGCAAAACTTGCCACTAAGGTTGTGAACACCGTCCGAGAAAACCAGGTTTGCCTGACTGAAGATCCAAGTTTTTACTGGATGAGGACTCTAGCTCGATTTCAGCGAGTCCGAGAGTGGGCGACCTCAACTCCGGAGAGTAATGCTCAGGCCTCTACGCTGCTCCCCTCCGATTGCCTTTTCATCAAAAATTCCTTTGACCGCGTTAGCCAAATTTTGGAGCAGGATGGCTACTACCAGGGTTTGCAACTCTCCTCTAAAACTCTTGCTGCCTTTTTGAAGTTTGCAGAAACAACGCCCTGCTACGCCAACCGAAATCCTGACTTAAAGTTTCTCTTGCATGAACGCTCTGCTCTAGAAGCGAAGTTAGGACGGCCCATTTTATTGGGTAGTTACTTCGATGCCCATGAAGCCTTCCAGCCGTTTCAGGCATTGAAGACAGACCCCTTGTTGTTGGCGATCGCATCTACCTACCTGGGTCGAGAACCCCAATACCATCGAGGCGAGATCGCCTGGAGTTTCCCAGCACCCGCCAGTGAAGCTGAAAAGCTAGCTGCAGCCCAAGTTTTGCACTGCGACATTAACGATTACAAAACCATCAAATTCTTCTTCTACCTGACGGATGTGGATGCCGAGAGCGGCCCCCATGTCTATCTCAGAGGCACCCATCGAAATCGCAAGTTGCATCACCAGTTCATGGGTCAACGGTGCGCTAGTATCCCCGACGAAACGTTGATCGAAACCTACGGTGCAGACTCTGTTGAAACGGTGTGTGGTCCTGCCGGGTTTGGGTTTGCCGGCGATCCTTACACTTTCCACAAAGGGACAACCCCAACTCGCCATCCCCGGCTCTTGCTGCAGATGGAATTTGGGATCAATCAGTATAAGATGTGGCATTTTGACACCAACCACACCAAGCAGAATTGAGTAGGCGTCCTGCATAAATCAGTTTTTGAGGACGTAATTGTTGCTCGGCTTTGCCGAGCAACAATTTATGCAGGAAGTCTAATCTCGCTAGGTGGCCTGAGAGACTAGACCGTCCGTGATACGGGCGGTCCAGCTCAGGTCTTATGTTGAATTGAGTTGAGCAACCGACCAGGGTTCTTATTTAAAATAAATCAACAAGTTCACGCCTGGAATGGTACGCGAAAGCGTCCACAACAGTAATGCAATATAGAGCAATCCTAATGTCCACTGGTACCACATCAGTGTTGTGATAATCCCCGGCAGATGCTCATCCCGCAGACGAATATCATTGAAGCCAAAGCGGAGCAAATTATTCAAACTGAGATCAAGATAGTTGAGCCAATTCCAACGACGATCCCACAGGATTGGAGCGAAGCGTTCACGAAACATCGGGTAGCGAGGAATAATTGGCAGGCGATTAATCAGAATACGCAGTTGGCGGAGACTGGCATCCTCCACAAAGTAGCTGGTGTCGAGTAGATCATGATAGCGGCCCTGCTGGTAAAGCCGCGCTATTAACAACACCGGGACGGGCACTGAAAACAGACCTAAACAGAGCAGCGTCAGCCACGGATACTCGGCATTGCGGAAAATGGCATAGAGGCCGAACAGAGTGAGTACGCCGCTACTTCCCAACATCCAGGCTGCCTCTTCCCAGGTAGGCGCGATCGCTTTAGGGCGCAGGCGACGAAACCGATCAATCAACCAGAACACCAGACTGTAGAAGGCGATCGCCACCACTCCCACGCCAAACACCAGTTGCCCGTTCGTTCCAAAGGCTGTGAGCAGCAGCACACTACTCAGCAACAACCAGCGAAAGGCCATGCCCAACCAGGCAGGACCTGCACGGTGAACCGTGGCAACAATGCGATCGCGCACCTTCACATAGGTTGCCAGGTCAAACCCCTCTAGCTTTAGCACGTCTGTCGTGCTGCGAAATCGTTGCTGAAGGCGATATTCGACAATCCGGGTAGCCTGATCTGCGGTAAAGCCCACTCGTTGCAATTCCGATTCAGATGCCGTGTTCAGATTGACACCCGACAACTCCCGCTGAATTTGCTGGAGCCTTAACTTCTGGGATAAATAACTAATTCGATTCGCATCCGGAATCTGTTCTAAAGAACGAAAGTTGCGAACTAAATTCCGCAGCAACGTCTCATTACCCAAAAGCGTTGGCACTGAAATGACGTTTCCAATCTGGCCACTATTACCCAAAATGGTTCCCGTGTCGGGGCTGAATTGCATTCCGGCTACATTCAGATAAGCTCCTGGGGCAAAGCTGGCATCTCCAAAATCTGCCTGGCTTAATATCGCAGCCCCCCGCAAGTTCACGGGTTGCCCAAACTGCACCTCGCGAAAACTGACAGGCTGATTAAAATTAGCCTCCGACAAAAAGAGTGCCTTGCTAAATTGGCTGCGATCGAAGTCGGCCATGCCCTGCCAGGTCGTCTGAGCAAAATCTGCATTACCCTCCCACTGGATACGGGTCAGATTCACATTGCGCTGAAACAACGCTTTATTGAAGTTGGTCGTATCCTGAAACTCGCTGCCCTGGAATGTTACGTCCTCCTGAAAGCGGGCCTGACTAAAGCTGGTGCGTTCAAAGAAAATAGCGTTGCGAAACCGGGCAGTTTGGCGGAACAATGCCCCTGACAGAACAGCCGGTTGACTAAAGCGGGTTTCAGACCAATCCACCCCCTGCACAAAATCGACTCCGATCGCCTCTAACCCCTGTAAGAAAAAGGTGTTAGCAAAGTTAGCAGCCCCCTCAAAGCGAGCCTGGGTAAGACGCACAATCCCCCGTAACACCGTGATCTGAAGTTGGGGTGCCTGCGTTTGTGTCAGGAGCGATCGCGACAACTGACTGAGTTGAGCAATTCGACGGCGATCGCGCTTCAACTGCGCCTGCTCAGCATCGGTATAAGTAGCCGACAAATCCTCCCCCAATAAGGATTTAAGCCCCAACTTGCTGATACTAAAATCCCCTTGAATGAGCGAGTAACTGAGATCGATACCGAGGGGATCTGGGGAACGGGCGAGGCGATCGCGCAATAACCGATAAAAGTCATCCCGAAACGCTCCATTCTCAGACCGCAAATCAATGACGGTACGACGTAAGTCCACCACCGATTGCCCTTCCACCTGGAGTGGTTTCCGCAACCGTTGCTGCAGCACCTCCAGGGTGAGGGGGACACGATCGGGTTGGGCGATCGCCCCCCACGCCGGAGTTGGCAACCCTAACAAACTCAACACCAACAGGAAAACAAGAACCAGCCGTCGCGCCATACTATTCCATGACCAAAGCCAACTTGCCCAAAAATCCCCCCTGCTCTAAAAGTTTATGGGCTTCTGCTGCCTGCTCTAAGGGAAAGGTCTGAGCCAGGTGAATTTTCAAATCACCGCTATCAATGCGGCGAGCACATTGTCGCAGAATTTCGGTTTGCGCTTCTTGAGCCGACTTCAAACCTTGCAACAGAGGTGTCAGCATGAGTTCAAAGCTGAAACGGAGGTTGCGATCGCGCGCCACTTTCCAGGTCGTCTCCGCATCTGGAGCCAGAATTGTCACCACGTCACCATAAATCTTAGTAGCCGCAAAGCACTGGGAGAGTACCGTCCCCCCGACTGTATCAAGGGCCAAGTCTACCCCCTTGCCTTCCGTCCAATCCAGTACCGTCTGCACAGGATCTACCTCGGCGTAGCGAATGACCAGGTCGGCTCCCAGGTTGTGTGCCATCGTTGCCTTTTCAAGGCTGCTCACTGTTGCGCACACCCGAGCCCCATGCTGCTTCGCCAGTTGGATTGCCACATGGCCCACACCACCCGCTCCGGCCTGTACCAATACCGTTTGCCCAGACTGTAAACGGCCTCGATCAAACAACGCTTCCCAGGCTGTAATCGCCACCAAAGGCACCGCCGCGGCTTCCGCAAAACTCAGAGTAGCAGGCTTAGGGGCCAGAAATGCCTCATCTACCACGGCATACTCAGCGTAGGTGCCGGGATGCGCGCCCAAGCCCCCATTGCAGAAGTACACCTCATCACCAACGTGAAACTGTCGGACATCTGGCCCAACGGCCTCCACAACTCCGGCCCCATCCAGCCCTAATACAGCAGGCATTCGATCAGGAAAGAAGGTACCTCGCTGGCGCAACTTTGTATCAATGGGATTGATGCCAGCAGCCTTTAACTTGACGAGCACATCAGTACTGGACTGAAGCTCAGGTTCAGGGTACTCCTGATAGACCAGAACAGAAGGATCACCTGCGGCAGTCATGACGGTTGCTTTCATGGTAGATGAAGGGGCGATCGCCCTCAGCAATAAATCCACCCGCCCATTCTATACGCATCACCCTGGGTGTCAGGAACGAGAAGAACAAATGCAAAGCCCTCATTCTCTTTCGGCATCTGCTTCTATTTCAACCCGAATTCGGGATCAGCCAAAGTCCCCTTTTTGCGTTCGCGTTGTGCACGCAAAAAGGGGACTTCGGTTGAACTGAGGTTATTTCAAATTAACGATTCTCAATCATGCTCTCTCTTACGTTAGTTCGGACAGTTTTTCTGAAACCCTTGATTTTGCGTGCGCTAAGCGCACGCAAAATCAAGGGTTTCAGAAAAACTGTTCAGAGTATTGTCCAGCCCTCTAAAGGTCATTTGAGAGCTTCTTAATATTTTCTATCATCCCTGTTATCACTGGCTTTCAGGCTTCTATTCTAAAAGCTGAACGTTTAACACCCACGTTTGAGCCA